>JBAYVP010000046.1:0-21353 GCA_041674485.1 Sulfuricellaceae bacterium | reverse complement strand
GGGCGGGGCATACCAGAGCAGACTGGAGACCAGCCCCCAGATCACCGGATTGTTGATACGGTGAAAATCGTCGAAGAACAGAAAGACTTCCTGGCCGAATTCGCTGATGTCGTTGACGATGCACGCCACGAACGTCTCGAGCGAACGCGGGTCGCCACGCCGGTAGATGCCGAAGGCACCCTCGCCGATCGGACAGCTGGCCTTGCTCAGGCTGGCGACCAGATAGGCAACGAACTGGCTCTCCTCATTGTCGGAACCGTCGAGGCTGTACCAGGCGGTAATCTTGCCTTCCTGTTGCATCACTGCGCGCCACTGGGTCAACAGCGTGGATTTGCCGAACCCGGCCGGGGCGCGGATGTAGGTCAGCGTGCCATCCTTGCCTTCCTGCAGCCGTTCGATCAGATTCGGCCGGGCCAGTTGTTCCTTGGAATACTTGGGCGGAGCAATTTTTGTCGCGATATAGGCGTGCCTGGATTCCGCAACATCGCTGGCAGGTGCTGGCTGGTAATCCGTCACAGTGGTTTTCATGGGGCGCGGTTGACCTGTCAGATGAGGTCGAGTTCCCTTCCTCGGGCGACGGCCTGTGTCCGGTTGCGCGAACCCAGCTTGACGTTGATGCGGTGCAGATAGGTTTCGATGGTGCTCTCTGCGACATTCAGCTTTGCCGATAGCACCTTGTTGGAATCGCCCTCGGAGAGCAGCAGCAAAATTTGCACCTCGCGCGGACTCAACAGCGATTTGGCATCGGGCAGGCGTTCGTCCGCCTGCGCCGCGGGACGTCCCGTGGTGTAGGTCGCGGCTTCGCTGATGCGCGCGAGATAGGCCGGAGATACTGTGGAAGGACGCGCCGACAGGGCTTGCAGCAGGGGCAGCAGGCACCATGATTCGTCGGCAAAGACACGGATCATGCCGCCCGGTTCGGCCGCAGCAAGAGCGCGTTCGAGAATCTCGAGCGCCCGGTGGCGGCGACGCGAAGACTCATGTGCCTGCGCCAGCAGGCATTGCAGCCGCAGGTAACGCCTGCGCCGGTTGGCCGTTTCGGCCCGGTTGCCCGCCTGTTCTATTTTGCCGATGATGTTGGAGGCTTCGCCGCTCAGGAGGGCCAGGCGGAAAGCTGCAATTTCCGGATCATCTATATCCTCGGCATAGGTCCACATGCCGGCAAAAGGCTGCCAGATGTGTTCTGCTGCCGCCAGTGGCAGAAGTCGATTGGCGGTGACCAGATCGCGCTCGACCAGCGCCAGCCAGATCCGGTCCAGGCGCGCCGTCGCGGCCAGCCGGGGAATGCCGCGGGCGTCGCCGAGATCCTGCAGCAGATTGAGTACTTCCAGGGCGCGTTCGGGGCGCTTGCGCAAGGCATGGACGCGCGCCGCGACACGATGCGCAACGATGATCTGGTCCGGGATGCAGGTCTCGCGAATGAGCGTGAGGTAGTCATCCATGAGCGGCTCGACGTCGTCGAGCCGGTTGGTTTCGTAAAGCACTTCGGCCAGATAACTTGCTGCAACCGGGCTCGCACTCGAATAGCGATGTCCGGCATTATTGGCTTGAGACAAGGCGGCAGCAGCGCGCGAATGGGCATTTGCCGTATCGCCCTGCAGCATGCTGATTGAGCCTTCGAAGGTGCGCGCGTAGGTGAGTCCGTGCAAGGCGTTGATCGAGGTCAGCGCTTGCTTCGAGACGGCCAGGCTCTGCAACGAAAAATAGAAATAGCCTTGACACTGATGATGATAGGCGATCGCATTGTGCACCAGACCGACGACATAGGGATCGGCGGAATCCAGCGCACGCTGACCTTGCAGCGCGATGTTAAAGCATTCGTGGAGATTGTCAGTCCAGGCGCCGAGCATGATCTTGATCGCCAGCAGGTCACCGCTGATATTCTGCTCATCCGGCTTGGCCGAATCGAGCCTGGCCAGCAGGCGGCTGGCGTCTTCGTAGCGGTGCAGGAAGGTTGCCGCATAGGCGCCGGCGACCAGCAGTCGCGGATGACCGATCAGGCAAGACTCCGGCAGCATTTCGAGCCACTGATGAATGATGTTCAGTTGCCCGGAGCACAGATAGGTCATTGCGCTCTGTTCCATGAAGGTCGCTGCCAGATGGTGGTCGCTGGCGGCCAGGGCATGGGAAATCGCCGGCGTCAGTCGCCCTCTTGCGGCGAACCACTTGGCGGCGGCCAGATGCAGTTGGGGAATTTCGAGGCGCAGGCCATGGTCGAATTGCTTGCGCAAAAACTCCAGGAACAAGGGGTGGTAGCGGTACCAGTTGCCGTCCGCATCGACCTTGCTGAGGAACAGGTTTTCACTGACGGATTTGCCGATCAGGGTTTCGCTATCCGTGATCTGGAAAACCGAGTCGCACAACTCCGGGCAGAACATGTCGAAAATGCTCGAGCGCAGCAGGAAATTTTGCTGGTCGACAGGTAGTCTGGCGAGTACGTCTTCTGCGAGGTAATCGGCGAATCCCCTGTCGGAACCGGAAAATTCGCGCGGAACGAATTCCGCAGGGGATTTCCTGAGCAGAGTCGCCGTGATGGCCAACTGCAACGCCGCCGGCCAGCCTTCGGTTTTATCGTGATATCTGTCCCACTCGACATCCCGTGTTTCGGCCGGTATGCGCTGTCGCACAAAACGCCGGGTTTCCTCGATGCTGAAGCGCAACTGGTTCACATCCAGTTCCAGCAAGCGTCCCTGCACGCGCAAACGCCCGAGATGCAGACTGGGGTTGCGGCGCGAGCCGATGACTATTTTCTGTTCCTTGGCCAGTGCGCACAGCATGCGATCGACAAAGCCCAGTACATTGGGATCGGTGATGTGCTCGAATTCGTCGAGGAAGAAGACGAACGGCTTGCTGATCATCGGCAATTCATCGAGCAGACGATAAAGTCTGACGCTGGCTGTGGAAATCTCGCTCATGAGATCGTTCGAGAGTGGAGTCTCGACGCTCAGTTCCGGGATCGAAAGGCTCAAGGCGGCGCTGACATACATGCCGAAACGGCCGATGTGATTGTCGGCGGCATCGAGCGTCAGCCACACCACGGTCATGCCTTGCTCTGCCCACTGCCGATAGACCTGGCTCATGACCGTGGTTTTGCCAAAACCTGCCGGGGCGCTCACCAGGACGATATTTTCTTCGGCATGGAGGATCAGCTTGCCGAGATTTTCGCGCGTCACGGCGCTGTTCGCCGAACTGGGCGGGGCGAACTTCGCGGTGTTGAGACGAGTGGCCTCCCGATCATGGGCTGTGGCGTTGTTTTTCACTCGATGTCCTCTTGGGCGTTGATCTTCGTTTCGATCAAGGCATGGCGCAACCGGTTCTCGCTAAACGAGAAAATTGTTATAGATGCGCATATCCCGGCTACTGTACGGATGTTACCGGAATTTCGCTGCGACTACACGCGGACTGCGTTGCGTATTGTGTTGCGCTACCCCAGCTCCAGCCCCATTCCAGCACAGGCAGGTCTTGGTGTGGTTGATGTTACAAATATTTGCAATGGGATATTGAACTTGCGGGCATCAGCCCTATCTATAGGGCAACCCGCAATTACCGGTCTGGAAATATGAATTCGAGCGTTATTGAAAGATTTCTGTCCGATTCCCGTCGTTACCTGGCCGGGTAGGACTTGTTTCCCCCTGGTGGCTGTTTCCCCCTCCTTCAGCCACCCGAAAGCCCCGTTTTACGGGGCTTTCGTATTTTCGACGTGACCTGGGAGCCGTACATGAGCAAACAACGACCAAGCCTCATCAATGTCCTCAATCCTCCGGGTAATCCCTGGCTGGAACAGATTTCGCGGCGTAATGCAAAGCTGCCTCCCTGTGTGCATATCGTTCGCTTCAGTGACGATGACAGCGAGGAGCTGCCCAATCAGCAATCGCCGTCTTGCTTCAATATCCCGGGAGACCGGATGCTTGCCGTGGGGTGAGGTGCGCCTGCGTACAGCACGTATTACCATAGTAAAATAGTCAACATCTTGCTATAATGCGTTGCAAACGGCAGTCTGAGCGCACCGGATTTTGGAGACCCTGATGCAAGACGTATCGACGAATGTCCTCGGCGGGATATTGCAAAGCTGCAGCACCGAGCCGATGACCGGATTCTTCCGGACGGGCTGCTGCCAGGTCACGGAGGAAGACGTCGGCAATCATAGTGTCTGCATTATCGCGACTGACGAATTCCTGGTTTTTTCCCGTTCCAGAGGCAACGATCTATCCACACCACACCCTGAATTTGGTTTCCCTGGCGTGAAGCCAGGCGATCGCTGGTGCCTGTGCGCCATTCGTTGGCAGGAAGCACTTGAGGCGGGGATGGCGCCCCGGGTGGTGCTTGAAGCCACCTCAGCGGCCGCGCTTGAAGTGGTCCGGCTGGAAGATCTCAAGCGCCATGCGGCGATCATGAAGCACGACAAGCCATGACGGGTCTCTACGCATTGTCGGCGCGACGCCTCGATGGCAGCGAGCAGTCCCTGGAAGCATACAAGGGCAAAATCCTGCTGATCGTCAACGTCGCAAGCCGCTGCGGTTTTACGCCGCAGTACGCGGGACTGGAAGCGCTTTGGCGCCAATACAAGGATCGCGGCCTGGTCGTGCTCGGATTCCCCTGCAATCAGTTTGGTGGTCAGGAGCCCGACGATGAAGCAAAGATCGGAGAGTTTTGCAGCACGACCTACGCCGTGACATTTCCGATGTTTGCCAAGATCGATGTCAACGGCGAAAATGCGCACCCGCTCTATCGTTACCTCAAGAGCGCGGCTCCCGGCGTGTTGGGAACCGAGGGCATCAAGTGGAACTTCACCAAGTTCCTGGTCGATCGCACGGGGAAGGTCATTGACCGCTATGCATCAGCCACCAAGCCGGAAGATCTGGCCAAGGACATCGAACGTCTTTTGTAGATTTTCCCTGCGACCCGCTTCAGGGCATTGAATTCAACTGTTGTCCTGACCTGACATGAAGCATGATGCAGATGTTCTGCAGCAGATCGCAACCCGAACGCTAGGGCATTACCATGCGCGGGCTGCAGCCTTTTGGGAAGGCACCCGCCACCATGACGTTGAACAGAACATCGAGGCACTGCTGCGTCATGTTCAGGCAACGCCGCCATTTTCCCTGCTCGATTTTGGCTGCGGCCCCGGACGGGACTTGCGAGTGTTTGTGCAACGCGGGCACCGTGCCATCGGCCTGGAAGGCGCGCCAGCCCTGGCAGAAATGGCGCGCTCCTACAGTGGTTGCGAAGTCTGGCAGCAGAATTTCCTCCGCATGGATCTGCCCGACACGCATTTTGACGGCGTATTTGCCAATGCCGCTCTGTTTCACGTTCCGCGGCAGGAGCTACCGAGAGTATTGCAACAATTGCACGCAAGCTTAAGGCCGGGAGGCGTCCTGTTCAGCTCCAACCCGCGGGGCAACAACGAGGAAAGAATGGACGGCGAACGCTATGGCGCTTATTACGATCTTGCAACCTGGCGAGCCTATCTTTCCGATGCGGGCTTTGTGGAATTGGAGCATTACTACCGTCCGGCGGGTATGCCCCGCGAGCAACAGCCTTGGCTGGCGAGTGTGTGGCGCAAGAGGAAGTCTGACCGGAATTGAAGACGATGAGCGCCCACGAGCCAAGCTATTGCTTTCGGCAAAGAAATAGACCACCGCACAGGGGTGGCCCTTTTTTGGTCTGGTGAAGAGGAGAATCGAACAACTGACAGAAACTCTCGCCAATGATAGATCAGCATTTTGTGATTTTTTGAGATACCCCCAAATCTACCCCCGCCGGATTGGCGCTACCTCTTGACGCGGGAGCTGTGGAGCTTGTTCCAGAATATACCCGGCACAGACAATACGCTCTACTCAAACAGGCGCATGCCGCAATGCTTGGCAGCGTCGCGATCAAATGTTGTCGTATGACTGCAGCCTGCCTCATTGGCAAACCGCTCTAACAGACAGTCGGCAAAGTCTGCTTTGCCTTCCTTAAACAACCGCAAAGCTTTCCACACAGTATCCGCGTGGGCCACCACGATTCCCTTGGCACGCAATAAAGTTTCCAGCACCTCGCATAACTCCGCTTTGGTCGAACCATAGCAGCCGGTCAGTACCCACACCAATTCCACCACTGAAACGATGCTGATATAACCTGGCTCATCCGCTGTGAACGATTCCATCAAGCGGGTTGCCTTGGGGGACTGTTTGGGGTCGTCCTGTGCAAGATAGCGAACAAGGACGTTTGTGTCCAAGCCAATCATCGGGCTTTCGCGCCATGTGCGGCGATTGCCTCATTCATGGCCGCAATCGTGACCGGCACGGCAGGTTTGCGCACCAATCCCTTCAGGGCCGTGACAGACTGCGTGGCAGCCACCAGCTCAAAACGGCCAGGCTCAACTTGCACGAACTCCACCCGGTCGCCAGCTTCAACGCCAAGCGCCGAACGTACTGAAGCCGGAATAGTGATCTGACCTTTACTGGTCATGGTTGCCGTTGACATGAGCTACTCCTTATTGGTCACCTTACTATAAGGTAAGGAGGATAGAGGGTCAAGTTTGTTTGACAGTGATGCGTAATGCATATCCTCTCTTCATTCTCGTCACACAGGCATTGATCCTGCGCCAGAAGCCCATTCAATCAAGTTGCGGATACTTTTTCCCATTTGGCGCTTCGGCCCTTGCCGGTAGGACTGATCAGCCCTTCGGATTTCATGGTGCGGAGGATGACACGCACCATGTCGCGGCTGATGCCGGGGCAGGCTTCTTCGATTTCCGAAATTGAGAACGGCAGGTTTCTTTTGAGGATTTCGGCGCGCACACGGTCGCCCTTGGCGCCGCGCCCACGTTCGATGGTGCCGACACGTTCCTCGAATTCCTTGTATGCCCGCAGCAGTGCCCCCCAGAAGTAGTCCAGCCACGGAGCAATATCGTGGGCGCCGTCATGCCAGCCCTGCGAGCTGGCCTCCAGCGTTTCGTAGTAGCTCTCTTTCGATTCTTCGAAAATGCGCTCCAAGCTGATGAAGCGACCCACGGCATAGTCAAAGTGGTAGAGCAATTGCAGGGTCAACAGGCGCGCCATACGGCCGTTGCCATCAGGGAAGGGGTGGATGCAGAGGAAATCGAGAATCGTCAGCGGCACCAGCACAAGAGGGTCGGCGAGATGCTGATCAAGTGCAGTGCGGTAACGCGCAATCAAGTCGGTCATCGCCAAGGGTGTAAGGTGCGCAGCTACCGGGCGGAAGCGGATACGCGAGCTGCCATCGGGGTGGCGCTCGACGATGTCGTTGTTGGTGGCCTTCCAATGCCCGCCCGGCTGCGGCATGTAGCGGTACAGAATGCCGTGCAACTGCAAGACGGTGCCCTCAGAGAAGGGCATCTGCTCACCGCTTTCGTGGATCAGCCCCAGCGCATCGCGGTAGCCGGCCACTTCTTGCTCAGATCTACTCTTGGGCGTGGCGTTTTTGAGTACCAGCGACTTGAGTCGGTTGGCAGCGACCACCACACCTTCGAGGCGGTTGGAGGATTCGGTCGACTTGACAACTGCCACTTGGCGAAGATCGCTCAACACCTCGGGAGACTGCGCGACATAGAGTTGCTGCTTGCCCCGATACTCACCCAAGGCGCGTAGCGTCGCCAGTTGCTGGGCATCAAAACGCAGCTTGGCAAGGTAGTCAGGCAGGAGTGAGTGCATGAGTCATCAGATAGAGCGGCAATGGGGTAATGCTACCCGCAATTGGGGCAATGTTGCATATGGTTACCCCAATAAGCCATCAATTACCCTATTTGCGGCGGAGTAAATAGCTTGGCTTCCTGGTCGAACAGCGCGTTCATGGTAGTGTCGTCAATCACATCACGGAGCCAACGATGAACACCAAGCAACCCGCATGGTTACAGAGAGAGTGCCGATCCTAGACCGGGCTACGCATAAACAGAGAAAAGAGAAAAATTCGGGCGGTCAACGGGTCGAAATCGGCACCAACACGAATGCGCTGAATTTCGCGTTACCCGCGAAGCCCCGCCCCTACTAGACCTTCGCAGATACAAAAAAGCCCGGAGCAAGTCCGGGCTTTGGTGTTTTGGTGGGAAGAGGACTATCGAACTAACGCCGCAACAGCTTTACCAGCAAGAGACATTCGTATGTCATATGTAAGTATACCGTCTTTTGTACCGTCAGACCCGCGATGCTGCCCCGGTTCAGCAACTTGTCGAACCGGCATTTATATGCAGACGGCATGACGGGGTAGGTATTTATTCGGCATATTGCTTTCGCTGCGTACCCGCTGGCTTTCTGATTCGGCAGGTGTTTTCAAACTTTGGCGATTTCCCAAAAAAACCAGTGATTTGAGCCGGAATGACAAAATATTAAATCCACATAATTTATAAGGATTATGATGGTTTGCGTGGGCGACAATCCATGAACTGCCTCTATTCAAAGTGAGAAATCATATGATCCGCAATCTAATGACTGCTCTATTACTTTTGACAACTGTATTAACAGCTTCTCTTTCAATAGCTGATTCCAGTACATCAAAAGCACTCTTAGAAAAAGCCTACGATGTTAGACAGTTAGTAAGATCAGGAGTTAATTACCCAAATTACAGCAAGCTAATTACTGAGGTGAACTTAGCTCTCGGTCGCTTTGACAGGGAACATAAAGTGAAAAGCGACGCTGATAGGATATCGCTCTCATTATCAGACACTCTTATTAGAGACGCTGCAACTGCGTATATTGAAGCTGGAATTGAGTGGGAACGCAAAGTTAACGGCGAGATTTTCGCCAATGAAAATAGCATTCAGAGGCAGTGGGAATTTGCGGAAGGGCGCTTAGAGAAGCTTGAACAACTGGGAGGGAAAAAGGGAAGGGCAAAGAAGTAATAATTTACCGCACCCATGCCCAATCAAGGCTCAACAATAGGAAAAAGCAAAATGACTCAATACCGCACGATAGCCTTTTTCACTGTTGCACTTTGCATTGCATCCTCCTCGTTTGGGGGGCAAGGATCATGCAGACATTTAGAATTTGCCGAGTTGCAGTCTCGGAGCACGGCGGAGTTATTGCTGGCGTATTGTATAAACGAAATTACATTGGGAGGATTGCAAACATCTATCACTTATGATGAGCGTATGGTTGAGGTGGCTATTTCTGCTAATAACAGGAGTGATGTCAATGCAGCAAAAATCAAAAAAGAAAAGGATGTTTCGGACTTGAATAGCTGCAGTGACGAACAGATTCGAATGGAGCACTTGCTAAAAAAACGGAAAATAAAAGATTTGGATAAAGAGTGTGCAAAATTGGCGCGGTAGGCTTTCTATCTATCACTCACCATAGCCACACTATCACATTCAGTCAGCTTATTAAGCGCTGCGGCTGTCGCTAAAGCCGCCGCCGCTTGCCGTTGCGCGGACATTGCCAGCTTCAGCAACAGCGCCTGATCCTCTACCCGCGATTCCCCCGTCGCCTGAGCACCGAGCTTGACCGCAAGAACGGACGCCCACTGCGCCTGCCCTACCAGAGACTCGCGGACGAAACTAAAATCACCGACCGCCATGCGAGCCGCCGCGTATTTTGTCGCCAGTACGAGCGCCTCAAGGCCCGAAACCCCGCCTGCACCCTCGATCATGCAAGACCCGGCCCAAAATTCGCCGGGGTTCGCCAGAGAGCCACCCAATGCATCCAAGGCAAGCCCAGCCCGCCCGCGCCCTGTCATGGGCCTTGCCGCTGCCCTAGCTGCCAGCCTAGCGCCCCCATCAAGCGCCTGAGCCGCCATCGTTTGCGCCGCGATAAGTTCCTGTCGTTTGTCTGTATCCATAATCAAATTCCCCAGAAAACACACCTGTGACCAGTAAGCCCGGAAGGGTTGGAAGGGTTGACCCTTCCATATTTCGTTACCCCTACCGCCTTATTCCACGCGGGTTACAGCCTGTCACGTTCAAAAATGGAAGGGTTGGAAGGGTATTTCCCCTATGTTAACTATTTCCTAGTAATCCCTTCTACACCTACCCCCTATCTATCTACCTAACCTCTATAGAAGTCACAGGGGGGTTAATCCATTCCGTTCCATCGGAAAGCCTTTAGCTATAAGGCTTTCCAGCGAATTAGCACGAAACCCAACCGTTCCATCTAATTGGCATAAATAGCGCCAAAACCGCGCCAGTAATGGGATACAGCGCGGAAGGGTAGGGATTCCGCGAAAATGACCCACCTTTCCGGCACATTTCACGATGCAAAATCAGGCGCACGCCTTGGCCTTCCCTTTCGCCTTGTCCATTGCCCTTTGAGCTTCTAGCTCAGCCTTATAAACCTTCAAGGACTTGCCCGGAAACATGAACACGTCCCAAAGCTGGCAGAGTTCCTCGCGTCGTTCCACGGTCAAGCGCCATTTCATGCCGTTAGACCTGAAGGACTCCCAGCCCGCCCGCCGCAAGCCTTCAGCGACTCTGAGCCAGGTTGCATCGTCAATTGCACCCGCGCCCATGCCCTTATCCCCAATCATACTGGTAAGCCACTTGCGAACCTGCTCACCTTTGAAACCGTCAAGGTAACTGGCGACTAGCCCGCCCTCGATCAAAGGCAGTTCGCCCTTTACCAATTTATCGGCCAAGTCCGCGCCTAACTCTTCCCACATGCCAGACGATAAGCGCCCGCGCTGTTCGGCCTCAGCCATCCTGAGTAGCTTCGTATCGCGGGGGTCTGCATCGTCAAACCACCATCTTTCACCCTTGTCATACCTCACAACAGCCTCAGCCCAAATTTGCCCGCCGTTCGCCCTGAGCTTTTCCAGTTCGATGCGCCCAATCTTGACCGGCCAAAATCGGCGGTTGCCGCTCGGGTCACTGAGATAGTGGGCCTCGTTCGTTGTCCCACAAAATACCGCTGTCCTAGGCCAATCAGTTTCAGCAATGCCATAGACCCCCCGGTATGAGTCCGTTTGCTGGGTTAAGAAGGTCTTCAACTCGTTGCGATCTTTGCGCCCCATACCAGAGAGTTCGCCCCATTCCACGACCAAGCGACCGCGCAAGGAAATTTTTGCATCCTTGCCCGCGCCCTCGCCCAAATGGAAGCCTTCCCGGAAATACTCAGGCCCGATAATCTCAGCCAGTGCCCGCACTGCCGAAGATTTCCGCGTCCCTTGTTTGCCCTCAAGGATTAACATGCAATCGGCCTTGCATCCCGGAATCATTGCACGTGCAACCACAGACAGCACCCACCGTGACCCGACAGCTTTGACGTATTCCGAAATATCGCGCCCGCCATCATCTGTAGTTTCAGCTTTGCAGTAGGTGATAAGCCAGTCATCAAGCCGCGCTTTGCCATCCCAGACTAACTCTCTAAGCTGCTCAGTAGCCGGATTGCGCCGCACGCCTTGCGACCATCGCGCTACCACTTCCGCCGCAACATCCTTTTTCAAGGCTATTCCGTACCGCTTGCCAAACCACGATTGCACCGCCCTGTAATGACAATCGGATAATCTTCCCACAGTATCGGGCGCTGTTCTATCGTCAAAGGCTTGGCGTAGAGAATTTGTCAAAGTGGGAAAATTGCTGAATTCATCGTAGTAGCAAATGCCAAGTAATCGCGTATCTCTGAGCAACATTTCAGACAGCGCCCAGATATCCTTTTTCCAGCCGTTGCGCGTCCTCAGATCAGCCCCGCCGCCGCTTAGAAATTGGTCAGCCGCTTTCAAGTTGGCCGCTGCTGCGTTGCGCTGTTCCAGCTTTTCGGCTTGGTCGGTATCATAATTACGCTGTTGCCATTTCAATGCCTTGCGGATTGTCAGTGCTCCATAGGATTCCTTTCCCCGCTTGGAGTCCCATTTTTTGCGCATCAACCCAGAGCCGCGAACAATCGCATCTATGACAAGTGGATCACGCGAGAAATATGCAACCTGACAGCAAAGCGCTTCGTCGGCTTCGGATGGTCCCGGATAGTCTGACGTATCCCCAGCCAGCAAGCGCGTTACCTTGCCGTCAAGGTTGAATCTATCGAGCAGAGCCAAGACCTCCCCCGTTGTCCGCGCTCCCGCTTCTTCATTTTCAACTTTCTCAGTCGCCGGAGAAGCAACAGCCTTCAACTTCCCCCACCGCCTAATGAAATCTTCAAGTGCCGCCTGATTCTCTATCAGTGCCCCGACCGCCGCACCGACCGGCCAAACTTGCCCGCTCACTGTCAGGTAGCGTGTACTCTGATCATCATAGACTTCCAGCCCCGTGCCGTTATTTTCGGAATATTCATATAGAGCCTTCCCGCGCAGAAATTGGCGCAAGCCGCGCCCCGACGGCGATATTTCGATATAGCCATCAAGTGCCACGAACTCTGCAACGATATCATCATGCCCCGGCGATATTGAACCATCGGGTTCAAGGCATTTATCCAGATCAGCACCGACCAGATCATGTGCCGAACTCATGAGCAGCCCTATGCCATCAAAGCGCCCCGAATCCCAGCCCGCCCGCGCATCCTCAAAGGTTAGCCATGTCTCCGGCTTTGCCACGCTCAACGCCTTGCCGCTGGCATTGCAGGGCACTTTAGCCGGTTTATCAGTTCGCCCCTTGACCCACCCAGCACGCCACAGGCACCACCTGTGACCAGGAGTAACTAACCCAGATTGAATAATCACATCAGGATTAATCTCCGCGACCTGATACCCATTTGCTCCTGCGCTCTCACGCATTTTTATAATTGTCATTTGTTGCCCTTCCGGGCCAAGGCGCTTGCACCATTTATTAAAACGGCATAGAATCGCCTTGCCCTGTTAATTTTCATTAGCGCCACCACCCAGTGGCGCTTATTTTCAAAAGACCTAGTTCAAAGCCCCAGCGCCCGCCAGCTCTGGGGCTTTTGTTTTGGCCTTCTCAAGAGACGCAGTGCACTTGCGCTTGAGGGTGTCAATTACCCTCTGTAGGTGCCCAATAACATTCAGCGCCTGACTTGCTACACGCGGATTGTTCTCGATACACCTGTCTGTTTCGCGCCTTTCAAGCGTGCCGACCACCCATGTGGCTAGAACAATCCGCGAACAGATTACTTCTGGATTTTCGCGGTGCTCGTGGTCATTGGTCTCGAACATTTGGTAAATGAACTCCAAGACCTTTGCACCGCGCTTGACCGTAGCCTCTGTTAATTCGCCCAGAGCTGAAGCAACTAGGTCGAATAGTACGGGGTCAGGATGCGGGTATTTCTGTTTTTGTGGTGCCATGATTCAGTTCCTTTGAGAATTAAAAAGTTGAATTTGCTGTCCTGTGGTTACCTCCCTTCTGCGCTTGAAAAATCTGGCTGCACAATTCCCTGACAATAAAGTCATGCTGTTCTGCACCTTCGTGCCGCTTAGGTGCCCGCTTAGGTGGCGGGATCAGCTAGGAATTGCGATATTGAGGATTGCGTCCAGGCAACTCGCCGGGGCGATAGCTGGACTGGGGGCGGGAATGTACCCGCACGCACAGACCGGCGTAGTGCCGACTCGCTTAACGTGGTTGCTTTAAGAACTTCTGGTAAGCGCAAAAGCGCTGGGATGGTGATAGCTGCTGTTTCCATAGCTGTACTCCTTATAATTATTGTTATCAGTACCTTCGTGATTAGCTTCAATCCGAGCTTTGATTGTATAGACGCCATTCTATGAAAGCAATCATTTCGGTCTCTAGGGTTCAGAAGCAACCCCGCCCGCTCCCTGTGGCGCACTGCGGCATTATTCCGACCCCCACATGCGAAGACCATAGCCAAAAAAAAGCCAGGTTAAACCTGGCATATTAGATAACGCGCCTGCACTCGTTTTTATTCTGTATCTCCTAGGTGTGGCCTTGCGCCGCCTTCCTATCGCGCCTGGCTCTTGCCGCCGCCGCGTGAATCTGAGCCAAACATAGTTTGGCATCCTCCTTTTCCATGTCGCCAAGATCGACCCGGATTTGTGGCAGCATCGCGTCTAGGAGTTCAATAAACGCTGTCCTGCCCATTTCTATTGCAGCTTCCAGCCTTTTAATTGCATCGGCTTTGATCTGATTTCTGGTCTTAGCCTTCCGGGATTGGGTGGGGGTAGCATTGGGAAAACAAACCACATTAGAACTGACCGGGCACGGGGATGATGAATTTGCATTCATCATGCACCCACCTGTGCCCGTTCAACGATCCTATTTAACCTGGCAGGATCATCACACACCGCTTTAACCTGCCGATTGATTAGCGCCTCTACAGTCATATTCTCCCGGTAAGCCATCGCCTCAAGCTGGGTCATTGTCCAGCGATCAAGTATCACCAATTCATCATTAAAAAATACCGGCACATGCTCAGCCTTTGCCGCTTGTTCCAATGCATTCAACATATCTTGATCCTTTCGCTGGTTGGTGAAAACGGAACACTAACAGGAAATATGCGGGAATAATCGGAGCAAGAAAAATAAACACGTTAATTAGTTGTTTGTAGTCAATATGTTACGGTATATAGTATGCTAATAACATGACAAATCATCGGGCTGTAAGTAGTATGTAAAAGGCCGGATTTCTCCGGCCTTTATTGCTGTTCCCGCCGCTTTCGTCTAGCGCCGCAGTTCAATTGCTTTTTCAAGTTCTGCAATGGCTGCGTTTGTAAGTGCAATTTCTTTTTCAAATTCTTCAATCTTTGCCTGTGCCTCAGCCCTACCTACTTCAGTTGTCATGTCGAACTTATCAACCCTTAAATCAACAATATTCATAAACCGTGCCCCCTAAACTTGGGCAGTATCGCCCCCACCATTCGGGAAAATTCCCGCCATCAAGCCGCATTCCCTATCGGGATCACTTCCGCCCCGGCCTTCAACTTGTCGAGATAGTCCGCCCATTTCTGCATCATGGCGCGGCGCTGTTCAATAAATTTAGTCCTGTTGTATGACGTGCCTAAATTATCAGCTACAGCATGGGCGAGCTGGTGTTCAATGATCGCGGGATCAAATCTAAGTTCCTCATGCAGCAGTGTCCGCGCCATCGCCCTGAACCCGTGCCCTGTTATTTCTAGCTTAGTGTCATATCCCATGCGCCGCAGTGCTGCATTGATGGTGGCTTCACTCATGGCCTTTTTCGGATCACGACCGGGAAATACATGCCCCCCGTGACCGGTAAGCGCTTGTAACTCTCGCAGAGTCGCCACCGCTTGAGTTGCAAGGGGTACTAGGTGTTCAGTTTTCGTTTTCGTTACCAGATAGCGCCATTCAGCTTTGTCCAGATTGATTTCTGACCACTTAGCCTGCCGCAATTCCCCCGGCCTGACAAAGAATAATGGCGCGAGCCGCAATGCACACTGAACAACGAAAGTGCCGCGAAAGCCATCAATTGCCCGC
The DNA here is from genome assembly GCA_041674485.1 of Sulfuricellaceae bacterium. Lineage (GTDB taxonomy): Bacteria > Pseudomonadota > Gammaproteobacteria > Burkholderiales > Sulfuricellaceae > JAGXQV01. The sequence goes on along the minus strand of JBAYVP010000046.1, from coordinate 6,083 downwards.
AGCAGTTCGGCTACTGCTTTGGGATCAGTGATTGACGCATAGTTCACATGACTAGCCGCAGGCAGCGCCCCCTTCAAATCCCTTGAAGGATCACTTACCGCGCGTCCTGTCTGCACGGCATACCTAAACACTTGCCCGCAATTCTGTTGCGCTCTATGGGCTGTATCCAGCGCCCCACGGTTGTGAATACGATTCAGACAGCGAAGGATTTCAGGCGCTGTAATCTCTGCGACCGGCCTACTTCCAAGCCAGGGGAATATGTCGTTTTCCAGCCGCTTGATGATCTTGTCAGAATGGGTTGCCGCCCATCCGGGTTTGTATTTGGCAAACCACTCGCGCGCCACTGCCTCAAAGTCGTTATCTTTTAATTCAGACTTTGCCGCCTTTTGTAACTTGCGATTCTCGCTAGGGTCAATACCATCGGCCAGCAAGCGCCGCGCATCATTGCGTTTATCCCGCGCCCCACTAATCCATATTTTCTCTTTTGTGGTTTTGTCTATTTCGGCTCTACCCGCTAGGGGGACATTGGGATAGCTGCCTAATGAGAGGGTGTTGCGCTTCCCCATGTAGCGATAGTCATAGCGCCAAATTTTCGCGCCAGCCGCTGTAACCAGCAGATAAAGCCCTCCGCCGTCGGTTAGCTTGTAGGGCTTGCTCGTGGCTTTTGCGCCCCTGATTTCCATGTCTGTAAGCGCCATTTTGACGGTACACCTCGCTTATGGTTAACGGTATACCGACAAGGATACTCCATAAATGACGGTATGTAGCGTCAGTTAGAAAATGTTCCTGACAGCTACTGACCGCTTAGGCTCTTGATAAATCAAGGCATTACGGGGTATGGGCAAAGAAAAAGCCCGCCGGATAAGGGCGGGCTTTTAAGGGGTTGGTGGAGAAGAGGAGGATCGAACTCCCGACCTCTGCATTGCGAACGCAGCGCTCTCCCAGCTGAGCTACTTCCCCGAGGGCGGTATTTTACAGAGTATGAACGGACAGGGGAAGGTTGACTGGTTGCCAATCCGTTTTGCTGGGCGTCACTCGCCAACCACGTCCGCCCCTTTGGGCGGCACGAAGCGGAACAAGCCGGGAGGAAGTGCGGGATTACGTTCGAACTGGCTGAATTGCAGACGGGTGGTCTGGCCGAAATTGTCTTGGACCTCCATGCTCTGCGGCAGGTTGTCCTTGAAGCCGATGCGTACCCGCTCGAAGTTGCCGTCCTGTGCCTTGGGGGTTGCTTCGATGACATCGAGCCCTTCGCTGTTGCCGGCATCGACGATGTGAAAATGCTTTTCCAGGGCGGCATCGCCGGCGAGGAGGGCCGCAGGGCTGGAACCCAGGGCCTGCCCCATTTTTTTGACCGAGACCTGGTTTAGATCCGGGTCATGGACCCAGAGTTTTTCACCGTCGCCAACAATCAGTTGGTAGTAGGGCTTGTCATAAGTCCAGCGAAATTTGCCGGGGCGCGCGAAGGCGAATGTTCCTTGCGACAATTGGGGCTTGCGCCCGGACTTGCTGACCACCGACTGGGTGAAGTTGGCGCGGGCGCTGCGTGTTTCCGCGACGAAAGCGTGCAACTGGTCGAGTCCGGAAGCAAGCGCACTGAAGGGAATCAGCAAGCAATACAGCAGGCAAAATGCGCGTAGTCGTTCTCTCATAGGGTGGATTATCGCCCAAGTGCCGCCGCACCGAATAAGAAACTGCAACGCAGATTGGGTAAATAGGATTGCTCGGACTACATCCTGAAAAGATTGACCGCTGCCTGCAGCGAGTTGGCCGACTCCTGCAGTTGGCCGGACGCCCTGGCGACATCCTGAACGGCAATGGCGTTTTTCTCAGACATGCCGGCAATGTTTTCCACGCTGGCCGCAATCAAATTGCTGGCGGCATTCTGCTGCTCGATGGCGGCGGAAATGCTGTTAACCGCGTCCACGACCTGTTCCGAGCCACTGCTGATCTCGCTCATGGAGAGCCCGGCTTCATCTGCCATCTCCACACCCGTTTCAACGCGTTGCTGCCCTTGGCGCATGGTTTCCACAACATGTTCCGTCTCGGACTGGATCGTACCGATCATGGCGGTGATTTCCTCGGTGGACTTCGCGGTGCGTTCCGCAAGCTTCCTGACCTCGTCCGCCACCACGGCAAACCCGCGTCCCTGTTCGCCGGCGCGTGCCGCCTCAATCGCCGCATTCAGTGCCAGGAGGTTCGTCTGATCGGCAATTTCCTTGATCACGCCGGCGATGGCCGAAATACTTGCCGAATGTTCGCCCAGCGTATGCACTCTCTGCGATGACTGGTTCACGCTTTCGGCAATATTGCGCATTTCCACCGAGGCACTTTCCACAATGCTTCTGCCGCGCTGGGCGGTTTCTCCGGCCCGCTGCGCTAGAGCATAGGAATTGCGCGCATTTTCCGATACATGGCTGATGCTTGCGGTCAGTTCCTCGACTGCGGCGGCGGCCGAGGTTGCCTCCTCGCTCTGCCGTTCCGACTGGCTCGCTACTTCATCGGAAGTTCTGGAAAGAGAGGAAGACAGTTCGGCAATACGCTGCGCATTGCTGGTGATTTTTCCGATCATCTGGCGCAGCGACTCCTGCATGTGATCCAGTGCCGTCATCAAGGCGCCGATTTCATCCTCGCGCCGGCTGTTGATCGGACAGGACAAATCACCGTCGGAAATTTTCCTCGCTACCGCAACTGCCTCATTCAGGGGAACAATGACCAGCGCATGCGACAACCAGAATAGCAATCCCAGCAGAATGCCGCCGAGAACCACGCCAACCGCCACGACAATAATGACTTCCTTTCGGACTGTGGTGCTCACTTCATCCCGAGGATAGGCTGCCAAGATCGTAAAACCCCATGGCGCGAATTGTTCCCGCTTCACCTCCCAGCCTTGGGCAGTGCCTCCCGCAACGCTCTGGACGATCGCAGGCGTCACGTTGCCCGAGTGGAAGCGCACTTTATCCTTGTCATCCAGTAGGGCGATGAATCCATCGTTCAGAATATGGCTCTTGGCGATGGACTCCTGCAAGGCTTGCATGTCGATCCTGTAGCCCACGTACCAGATGCCTGCGGTTTTTTTCTGGCTGTCCAGAATGGGTTCGTAGCCGGTCAGGAAAGGATTCCCCAAAATATCCACTTGCCCATAGAAAGCCTTGCCATCGCGGATCGCCTTGATCGCCCGACCGTTGGGATCCAGCAGCGTGCCAATGGCACGTTTGTCGTCCTTTTTCACGTTGGTGCTGATGCGCACGAAATCCTCGCCAGCCTTGGAGAACAAAGTGGCTGTTCCGCCCTGGCTGGCGGTCACGCCATCGACCAGTTCAAAACGGTTGGCCTGTGCCTGACCGCCAAAAACCAGATCGGGAACCGTCTTGCCGCTGACGTCTACGGCGTCACCCTGACGCGGCGTGCCAATGCCGCCGCCGCGCTCCATGAGCAGTTTCATGGAGCCCTTGACGCGTTCCATCATGATGGCATCGGTAACGGCAAGCACCCGTCCGACGTTGGAGAGTTTCTCCTGCATTTCATTCTGGGCGGACTGCTCGATGCCGCGGCTGTGGTCGATCGAAATAACGGCCACAAGAACCAACGTGGTGAACACCACCAGCGCTGAAACAGGCAATACGAACTTTGCTTGAAGACTGCGGGAATACATTTGATGTGCTCCTTGTGATGCCGTGACGCTGCTAATTGCATCTCACGGCCATTCTTGAATCAACTCGAGTTAGCCTTCACCACGCTCCGGCACCAGCACTTCGCGGCTGCCGGCGCCATTCATCGGGGAAACCAGTCCAGCCCGTTCCATTTGTTCGATCAGTCGCGCGGCACGGTTGTAGCCGATGCGCAAGTGACGCTGGACCAATGAAATCGACGGGCGGCGGGTTTTCATGACGACTTCGACGGCCTGGTCGTACATCGGGTCGCTCTCGCCAGCTGCATCACCGGGTTCTCCTTCGCTGCCGCTGCCTTCGCCCACCGGTGCGTCGAGGAGGCCTTCGATAAAGTCCGGCTCGGCGACTTTCTTGAGGTGATCGACGACGCGGTGCACCTCGTCGTCGGAGACGAACGCGCCATGCACGCGTACCGGCAGACCGGTGCCGGGTGCGAGAAAAAGCATGTCGCCCTGGCCGAGCAGGGCTTCTGCGCCCATCTGGTCGAGGATGGTACGCGAATCGATTTTCGACGAGACCTGGAAGGAAATCCGCGTCGGAATATTGGCCTTGATGAGGCCGGTGATCACGTCCACGCTCGGCCGCTGTGTGGCCAGGATCAGGTGGATGCCCGAGGCGCGCGCTTTCTGCGCCAGGCGCGCGATGAGTTCCTCGACTTTCTTGCCAACCACCATCATGAGGTCGGCCAGTTCGTCGATCACCACCACGATGTGCGGCAGGGTATCGAGCGGTTCGGGGGATTCGGGTGTGATTGAAAAGGGGTTGGAGAGGAAGGTCCCGGCTTTCTGCGCTTCCTGGACTTTGCCGTTGTATCCGGAGAGATTGCGCACGCCGAGCGCCGACATCAGCTTGTAGCGCTTTTCCATTTCCCCCACGCACCAATGCAGCGCATTGGCGGCCTTAGTCATGTCGGTGACGACCGGCGCCAGCAGATGCGGAATGCCGTCATACACCGACAATTCCAGCATTTTTGGATCGACCAGGATCAGGCGCACGTCCTTTGGCTCGGATTTGTACACCAGCGACAGGATCATCGCATTGATGCCAACCGATTTGCCCGAACCCGTGGTGCCGGCCACGAGCAGATGGGGCATCTTGGCCAGGTCGACCACCGTCGGCTGGCCGGAGATGTCCTTGCCCAGCGCGATCACCAGGGGAACATGTAGATTGTGATAGGCCTTGGAGCCGATGATTTCGGTGAGGCGTACGGTTTGCCGCTTGGGGTTGGGCAGTTCCAGCGCCATGCAGGATTTGCCCGGCACGGTTTCCACCACGCGGATGCTCACGAGCGAGAGGGCACGCGCCAGGTCCTTGGCCAGATTGACGATCTGGCTGCCCTTGACGCCCACTGCCGGCTCGATTTCATAGCGCGTCACCACCGGGCCGGGATAGGCTGCCAGCACCTTGACCTCGACGCCGAAGTCGGCGAGCTTGCGTTCGATCAGGCGCGAGGTGTATTCGAGCGTGTCGGCGCCGGGCAGATCGTCGGTGTTGTGGGAAGGTTCATCGAGTAAGTGCAGCGGTGGCAGTGCACCACCGGGCGCGTCGAAAAACAACGGTGCCTGGCGCTCCTTCTCGATGCGCGCCTCGACCTTGGGCGCCTTGGGAATTTCCAGCAGTTGCGGCTCGATCTTGATCGGCGGTGGCGGGTGTTCCTCGACCTTCTTGCGAACAACCTCGATCACCGCTTCGCGCTGCTGCGCGACGCTGCGGCCGATGCGCCGATCCTGCCAGGTTTGCCACAATCGACACATGCCCTGCCAGGCCAATTCGAGCAGCGTGCCCACATGTTCGGCGAAGCGCAGCCAGGAGATTCCCAGGAACAGGCTCATGCCTGCGGCAATCAATACCAGCAGTAGCAGTGTGGCGCCACTGTAGCCCAACTGTCTGGCCGCAAACCGGCCGATCTCATAGCCCAACATGCCGCCGGGCGCCAGCGGCAACTGCACCTTCAGGCTGTAGAAACGCATGGTCTCGATGCCGCAACTGCCGATCATCAGCAACATGAAGCCGCACCAGGCGATCAGGAACGGTCGCCGGTCGCCGGTCATGAATCCGAGTCCGTCGAGACGGCGATAACCCCAGACCACGGCAAACAGCAGGAACAACACCCACCACCACGCAGATATACCAAACAGGTAGAAGAGCAGGTCGGCCAGCCAGGCGCCGATGCGACCGCCCGGATTGTCGATGCGTTCTGCAGAAGCCGCATGCGACCAGCCCGGGTCGGTCGCGTTGAAGCCGCCGAGGATCAGCAGCAGATAGCCAGCCAGCGCCGCCAGCACCAACCAGCGCGCTTCCTGCAGCAGGGAGACGATTTTTTCAGGCAGCGGCTGGGAATTTTTTTCGGCCAAGGGCTTTGGGCCTGTTCAGGATTGGTCGGTGCGGGTTGTCTTGATTATACCGATGGAG
>JBAYVP010000045.1:0-21500 GCA_041674485.1 Sulfuricellaceae bacterium | reverse complement strand
TGGGCTTGCTTCGATCAATGGTGATAAATTGCTTGCTGATGGCGGTTCTACCTTAAAATATATATAAATAAGCCATTCTAACTCAAAGTGATTGAATTAGGGTAAGTCCGACAGACTCCTAGGTTAACCCGAACATTATCTCTGCTGAAGGCTCGACGCGGCTCAACTCATGGCTGCAACCCATAAAGACAAAACCTTTTTCACCGCAGAGGACGCAGAGGAAAACCCTCACGCTCTTCCTCTGCGTCCTCTGCGGTGAATCGGTTTTTTCCGTGCAGGGAACAAATTTACCTTGTGATACGTTACAGGATTGCTGTTTTTTGAGATCATGCCGAGGCATGAAGAGGCGAAAGACGACAAACCCACCCAAAGAGACCAACGAAATCCGTATCCACAGCCAAAAAAAAATGACAACTCGCGGAAAATTCATCACGCTCGAAGGCATCGACGGCGCCGGCAAGAGCACTCATCTGAGTTGGCTTGCAGAGCGCCTGCGCGAGCGGGGACATGCCGTGCTGGTCACCCGCGAACCCGGCGGCACGCCGCTGGGCGAAAAGCTGCGCGAAATTCTGTTGAATCAGCCCATGCATCTGGAAACCGAGGCGCTGCTGATGTTCGCGGCGCGCCGCGAGCACTTGGACAAGATCATACAGCCGGCCTTGGAACAAGGAAACTGGGTGCTCTCCGACCGTTTCACCGATGCCAGCTTTGCCTATCAGGGCGGGGGCAGGGGGCTGGACGTAGACAAATTGCGGGAGCTTGAACATTGGGTGCAGGGCGACCTGCAACCCGACCTCACCCTGCTGTTCGACGTGCCGGTCGAAGTCAGCCGCCGACGTCTGGCGAACAATGCCACGTTGGATCGTTTCGAGCAGGAGCAGCAGGCGTTTTTTCAGCGGGTCAGGGACAGTTACTTGCAACGCGCCGGCCAATTTCCCCGGCGTTTCCGGGTGATAGACGCCACCCACAGCCTGGAAAACATTCAGAATATACTTGAAGAAATATTGTCAACATATTGAATTTAATGATTTATAACTGGCAGGAAAATCTTTGGCGGGAACTGCTCGGCAACAAGGAAGGCTTGCCGCATGCCCAGTTGCTGCATGGTCAAGCCGGCATCGGCAAGCGCGATTTCGCTGAAAGCTATGCGCGCGCCTTGCTGTGCGAAGCGCCTACCGGCAATGGCGGCGCTTGCGGGCAATGTGTGGCCTGCGGTTGGCTTGCCGCCGGCACCCATCCCGATTTTCGGGTGCTGCAACCCGATAGCGAGGCGGGGGAGGGCGACGCCCCAGTAGCCGCCCCAGTCGCCGCCCCAGTAGCCGAAGAAACCGTTGCGGAAAAAGGAAAAAAACAAACACAGATCACCGTTGCCCAAGTGCGCGGGTTAATCGAATCCATCAGCCTTTCTTCCAGCCGGGGCGGCAGGCGCGTGGTGCTGGTATACCCGGCGGAAGCGATGAACGTGAATGCCGCCAACGCGCTGCTCAAGACCCTCGAAGAACCGCAGCCCAACACGCTGTTCATCTTGGTTACGCATCAGATGCAAAAGCTGCCGGCCACGGTGCGCAGCCGTTGCCTGAAAATCGCCATGCCGGCGCCGACGCGCGGGCAGGCGCTGGCATGGCTGGCAGGGCAGGGCGTCAAAAACCCGGAAATCTGCCTGGCTCAAGCCGGCAACGCGCCATTGCGGGCGCTCGATTTGACGAGCGGAGATTACCGGGAGAAAAGGGCGGCTTTCCTGTCCAGACTGGAAGAGGCGCAAAATGTGGACCCCCTGGCGCTCGCCGAAATGGGCGAAAAACTGGAGCTTGCCTGGGTGCTGAATTGGCTGCAAACCTGGGTTTACGATCTGGTGGCGGCCAGGACGACCGGAACCATCCGGTTTCATTTGGATTTCTCAAGCCAGATCATCGTGTTGGCAAACACTGTTGATGTATTGCTGCTGCTTAACTTTCAACGGGATTTACTCGGCGCGCAAAGAGCGCTGCAACACCCGCTCAACACCCGCTTACTGCTGGAGCAATTGCTGCTGACCTATTGGCAAATCATGAACCGCAAACAGGAATCCGCCCGTGTCTGAAGTGCCGCAGCCGGTGTCGCGCCCCGGCGTCTTGTCCCTGACCATCAAGGAACGTTCGGCGCTATATGCGGCTTATATGCCTTACCTGAAAGGCGGCGGCATCTTCATCCCGACCCCCAAGCCCTACCGCATCGGCGATGAAGTCCTGATGCTGCTGACTTTGCTCGACGAGCCCGGCAAGCTGCACGTCGATGGAAAAGTCGTGTGGATCACGCCCGTCGGCTCGCAAAACAACAAAACCCAGGGCATAGGCGTCCAATTCAACGACAACGAAAACGGCATCACGATACGCAACAAAATCGAAGGACTATTGGGAGGCATCCTAAAGTCCAGCCGACCAACCCACACCATGTAATCTATTAAAAACAACCATGCTCATCGATTCACATTGCCACCTCGATTCCACCGACCTGGACGCCAGCCTCGACGAAATTCTTGCCAACATGCGGCAATACGGCGTCAGCCATGCGCTGTCCGTCAGCGTGCTCATGGAAAACTTCTCCAAGCTACGCGCATTGGCCGAGGCACACCCCAATATTTATGCCACCGTCGGCGTTCATCCCGATTATGCGGACGTCTGCGACCCGTCCGTCGAAGAACTGGTGGCATTGGCGGCACACCCCAAAGTAGTCGGCATAGGCGAAACCGGGCTGGATTATTTCCGCCTGAAAGGCGACCTGGAATGGCAGCGGGAGCGCTTTCGCCGCCACATCCGCGCAGCCCGGCAAACCGCCAAGCCGCTGATTATCCACACCCGCGATGCGGCTGCGGACACGCTACGCATCATGGCCGAGGAAAATGCCGCCGAGGTAGGCGGAATCATGCATTGCTTCACGGAAAATCTCGACGCGGCCAACCAGGCGCTGGCCATGAATTTCCACATTTCCTTTTCCGGCATCGTCACTTTCAAGAACGCGCACCAAGTCAAGGAAGTCGCCCGCGCCGTCCCGCTGGAGCGCCTCCTGGTCGAAACCGACGCGCCCTTCCTGGCGCCCGCGCCACATCGCGGAAAACCCAATCAGCCCGCCTACGTCAAACACGTCGCAGAGGAAATCGCCCGTTTGAGAAACATCAGCCTGGAAGAAGTGGCGCAGCATACCACCCGAAACTTTTTCAAGCTGTTCAACCTGGAAGACCTCGGTTGTGGTATGTCTTAGCCGCAATTCATATCCGTGCGGCACTAAGGTTTATCAGGTTCAACCGTTTGCCGCATTTTCCACCACCTCTAAAAACGCCTTCCCGTACTTCGCCAGCTTGGCCTGTCCGACACCGCTGATTTGTCCCATTTCGTCGAGGTTGCCGGGGCGGCGGTTCAATATCTCCAGCAGCGTGCTGTCGTGGAAAATCACATACGGCGGCACGCCCTGTTCGCGGGCAAGTTCGGTGCGCCTGGCCTTGAGTGCCAGCCATAGCGGATCATCGTTGGCGTGGGCGGAGGCCTCGCGCGCGCGCGCGCCGCGCTCTATCTTGCTGGTTTTGTGTTTGGCGACCTCCGCGTCGCGGCGCAGCCATACGGTGCGTTCGCCGCGCAACACCGGGCGGGCGTCTTCGGTCAGGCGCAGGCCGCCGTAGGCTTCCATATCCGTCTCCAGCAGGCCGCCCGCCACCAGTTGACGGTAGACGCTGCTCCACTGGGCTTGGGTGAGCGCTTGGCCGATGCCGAAAGTAGACAGTTTCTGGTGATTGAATTGCTCGACTTTGGCGTTAACCTTGCCCAGCAGCACATCGATCAAATGCACCACGCCGAAACGCTGGCCGGTGCGGTACACGCAGGAGAGCGCCATTTGCGCGGCTTGCGTCGCATCCCAAGTGTCCACCGGCTCCAGGCAATTGTCGCATTGGCCGCAGCCACCGGGGTGCTCCTCGCCGAAATAGCGCAGTAAAGTCTGGTGGCGGCACGCGGTAGACTCGCAGAAACCGAGCAGCGCGTCGAGCTTTTGCCGCTCCACGCGCTTGCGTTCCTCCGGGGCATCGCCGGAATCGATCATCTGGCGCATCGAGACCATGTCGCCCAGCCCATAGGTCATCCACGCATTGGAAGGTAGGCCGTCGCGCCCGGCGCGACCGGTTTCCTGGTAATACCCTTCCATGCTCTTGGGCAGGTCGAGATGGGCGACAAAGCGCACATTGGGCTTGTCTATGCCCATGCCGAAAGCCACCGTGGCAACCATAACCACGCCTTCCTCGCGCAGGAAACGGCGCTGGTTGCGCTCCCGCACGGCGACATCGAGTCCGGCGTGGTAGGGCAGGGCGTCCCAGCCGCGTTCCTTGAGCCAGGCGGCGGTTTCCTCAACTTTTTTGCGCGATAGGCAATAAACGATACCGGCGTCGTTGGCGTGTTCGCTTTCCAGAAACGTTTGCAATTGCCGGCGCGCATTGTTTTTCTGGGTCACGCGGTAGCGGATGTTGGGGCGGTCGAAACTGGAAACGAACTGACGCGCCTGCTCCAGCGTCAACCGCTCGACGATCTCGCGCCGCGTCGGCGCATCTGCGGTGGCGGTCAACGCAATGCGCGGCACATTGGGAAAACGCTCGTGCAACACCGTCAGCTCGCGGTATTCGGGGCGGAAATCATGCCCCCATTGCGACACGCAATGCGCCTCGTCGATTGCGAACAGCGCCAGCCCCGGCCCGTCCTGCAACTCGTCCAGATAACCAAGGAAACCCGACATCAACAAGCGCTCCGGCGCGACATAAAGAATATCCAGCTCGCCGCGCATCAAGCGCCCGAACACCTCGCGCCCGGCATCGGCGGACAGGCTGGAATTGAGGAAAGCAGCCTTCACCCCGAGCTGCTTGAGCGCATCCACCTGATCCTGCATCAGCGCGATCAGCGGCGACACCACAATGCCCACGCCGCGCCGCAACAACGCCGGAAGCTGGTAACACAGCGACTTGCCGCCGCCGGTCGGCATCAACACCAGCGCATCGCCGCCCGCAGCAACATGCTCGACAATGGCCTGCTGCTCGCCGCGAAAGGCCGGATAGCCGAAAATATCAAGGAGGAGTCGTTGGGCGGTGGACATGAGCGGATTCGCTGGAGAAAAGGCTATTCTACCTGTTCGCGCGGTGCGTTTCATGGGCTAAAGCTTGGTAACGTTCTCAACTCGGATATTTCATGCCCAAAGGGCACAAGTAAATTTGTGCGATGAAAAGCGCCGGATTTTGCGAGCTTTCGCCTATCGGCGAAATGCCCGCTTACCCCGCTTGTTTCATGGGTGAATTTTTCGATAGCGCGGAGGGGTCCACGTGCCGTCATGATGAGCCGCAGCACCCCCCGCCCGTTTTGGCTGCAAGACGACGGGCGGGGTTTCCGGCACATGTCGGGCTTTCAATGGCACCCTTAATGACGCGGAAAACTTGACATTAAGGGCGGAGCGCATAGACTCTCATCGTACACAGTAATACTATGGAGCAGGCATTGATGTCGCGAGAGAGAGCACTCGAACAACTCGCTGAAGAGCTGGAAACGCACCCGGATTTTGCGGCTGTGCGGGAAACGGCTTCCGCCTTTGAAGCGCTAGTGGCCGATGGGCTGGAAAGCCTGTGATCCCATGAAGTTTCTTCGTGGCCAAATTTACCGGGTCAATCTCGAACCAACAAAAGGCGGGGAACAACAGGGTGATGCGCGCCCGTGCGTCGTTTTCTCCATTACCCCGTTTAACAACAAGCTCCGCACCGTGGGTATCATCCCACTTTCATCCTCTCCCCGCCCACTTTCGCCGCTGATCGTGCCAACCCCGTCAGCGGGAAAGCCGGATTCTGTCGCCTTATGCCATCAACTCCGCGTCGCTGATAAATCCCGGTTCGGCAAATATGCCTTCTCGCGGGAGGAAATTGTCCGGATTGGATTGTTCCCAGCGGGATGCAATGCAAGGCGCAAATTGCGCCGCGTGGTGATTCTCACGCAAGCAATTTGCAACGCGGCAGTGTGCCCGCTGGGGGCAATCCAACCGGACAATTTCCTCCCGCGAGAAGGCATATATGGGTGATAAGACATGGCGGCCATAGAAGCCGCTGTGCGGCAAATCTACGGTTTGTAACGCGCGTTAGCCAAGGGTAGGCATGTGTCCACGCAGGCAGATGAAAAGGAAAGTCGAATGAGCGCTCCGCCCGTTATCTCCTTAAGCCCTCCTGAGCCAATTTCCGCCCCACCCATCGGCCATGTCGTAGAAGTCCACGGCCCAGTAGTAGACATCGCCTGCGAAACCTTGCCGCCACTGCACCGCGCGCTTTCTGTCGCCATCGACGGCGGCAGCGCGGTGCTGGAAGTGCTGCATCATCTAGCCCCGCAACGGGTGCGCGCTATCGCATTGGAGCGCACCGCAGGGCTGCGGCGCGGCGCGCCGGTGTTCGACAGCGGCGCACCGCTACGGGTGCCGGTATCAGTCTCATGCCTGGGGCGCTTGCTGGATGTGTTCGGCTTGCCTTTGGACGGCGGGGCGCCGCTGGAGACGAGCGCGTATCGCAACCTGCTTGCGCCGCCGCCGTTGCTATCCGACACCTTGCCATCATCCGGCATCCTGGAGACAGGGATCAAGGTTATCGACTTGCTGTGCCCCTTTATCCGCGGCGGCAAGACCGGATTGTTCGGCGGCGCGGGGGTGGGCAAGACGGTGTTGATTATGGAATTCATGCAGGCGGTGGCGTCCCTGCATGGCGGTGTGTCGGTGTTTGCCGGGGTGGGGGAGCGCATCCGCGAGGGGCATGAGTTGTGGCATGAGATGAATGATAACGGCGCGTTGGCGAATGCGCTGCTGGTGTTCGGCCAGATGGACGAGTCGCCGGGGATGCGCTTTCGCGTCGGCTTGGCCGCGTTGACTTATGCCGAATACTTGCGCGATACGCTTGGCAAGGAGGTGTTGTTCCTGATGGACAACGTGTTCCGCTTCGTGCAGGCCGGTTCCGAAGTGTCGGGGTTGCTCGGGCGCATGCCCGCCACCGTCGGCTACCAGCCCACGCTGCCGTCGGAAGTGGCGGAACTGGAAGACCGCATCGTCTCCAGCCGGCTCGGCAACATTACATCGGTGCAGGCGGTCTATGTGCCCGCCGACGATATGACCGACCCGGCCGTCGGCGCGATTCTCGCCCATCTCGACACGCGCGTGATCCTGTCGCGCGCCCAGGCGGCCAAGGGCATTTATCCTGCGGTGGACCCGCTGGCATCTAACAGCAACTTGATGGACAGGCATTTTCTCGGCGACCGCCACTATAGCGTGGCGCATGATGTGCGCGAACATCTGGCACGCTACCACGAACTGGAGGATATCATCACCATGCTGGGGCTGGAGGAGCTATCCGAGGCCGACCGCCTGGTGGTGCAGCGCGCGCGCCGCTTGCAGCGTTACCTCACCCAGCCGTTCCATGCCATGACCACGCAGAATGCCGCAAGCGGCGCGTCGGTGCCGCTCACGCAGACGCTGACGGATTGCGAGGCGTTCCTGCGCGGCGAATACGATGGTCTTTCCGAGGAGCGCTGCTATATGCGCGGCGCGATGGATATGACGCCATGAGCCTGAAAAATGCAGTTGATAGGAAATGGTCTGATATTTCAATATGCTGCGCCATATCCGCAGGTGCGAATTTATTCGCACTTTCACCGCAGAGGCACAGAGGCGCAGAGGTTTTGTTTTTTTCCGCGCCTCTGCGTCTCTGCGGTGAAGCTTTTTTGGTTCCGACTTAGAATGAACACCTTCACCCTGCATCTTTTCGCCGCTGACCGTTACGAGTGCATCGAGAATGTGGCGAGTTTCACCGGCGAAGACCGGAGCGGCAGTTTTGGCCTGCTGGCGCGGCACGAGCGTTTTATGACCGTGCTGACTTTCGGCTTGGCGCGCCTGTCGATGGCGGACGGTGGTTGCGAATATCTGGGTTTTCCCGGCGGACTGGTGTATTTTGTCGATAACGAGTTGCGCATTTCCACCCGGCGCTATTTGCGCGATAGCGATGTGGAGCGCATTGCCCAGTCCCTGACCCGCGAGTTGCTGGAAGAGGAACAGGCGCTGGAACAGACCCGGCGCAAATTGCATCGGCTGGAAGCGGAGATGCTGAAGCGCTTGGCGCAATTGTAGGTGGTGCGGCCACATAACGTGACGGAATAGGCGAATATGGAAAACGGCGAACGCTTGCGGCAGAACATCGAGAAACAGGCGCAGCGCATGGCGCAGGCGGAGAAGGATAGACCCACGCTGCTCGCCCAGACGGTGTTTCTCGGCACGCTGGCGCTGCTGTTTGTGCTGCCGGTGGTGGGCGGCGCTTATCTCGGTCACTGGATAGACAACCTGTTGGCGGGGTATTCCTACCGCTGGACTGTGAGCCTGTTAATAACCGGCTTGTTTGTCGGCGGAATTAACGTCTACTATTACATCCGGGGGCATTGAACCTAGAAACCTCCGTTGACCGCTTGCCAAGATGTGTAACATAGTGGTTCTAAACAGCTTTATCATCTATTTTGCGTTCACCCGTTTGGTGAGAACGCGACTGGCTGGATTGCACGGTTTTCCGGGCGCATGGCGGCATTGCAACTACAAGAGAAGGGAATGGAATAACCATTCCGCGTCGTTGCGCCTCTTGTGCCCAGGCCGTAAGGCCGTCGGGTATGCCCTGCACCCGGAAAACCGCACACTCCAGCCCGTTCAACGGAGGTTTCTAGGTTGAAAGCGCATGGGTAAGCCGGAATTCCTCGAACTGCTGGCCTTTCATCTGGGGCCGCTGCACTTCAATGCCACGGTGCTCACCACTTGGTTGCTGATGGCCGTGCTGGTGGGGCTGGCCTGGTTTGGTGCGCGGCGCTTGAGCGTGGCAGCGCCTTCGCGCCTGCAAACGGCGCTGGAAGGCGTTGTGCTGGCGCTGCAAGCGGCTATTGAGGATACCGCGCCGGGCAACGCCACCCGTTTGCTGCCCTTTATCGGCACCCTGTGGCTATTTATCGCCACGGCGAACTTGGCGGGGCTGGCGCCGGGCTTGCGTTCGCCCACCGGGGATTTGTCGCTGACCGTGGCGCTGGCGGTGCTGGTGTTTGTTTCGGTGCATTGGTTCGGCATCCGCATCGACGGCTTGCGCGTCTATCTGCGCCATTATCTGACTCCCAACCCCATCCTGTTGCCGTTTCACCTGCTGGGCGAGGTCACCCGCACGCTCGCCTTGGCGGTGCGCCTGTTCGGCAATATGATGAGCCTGGAGATGGCGGCGTTGCTGGTGTTGCTGGTGGCGGGTTTTCTCGCGCCGGTGCCGCTGTTGATGCTGCATATCGTCGAGGCGCTGGTGCAGGCTTATATTTTCGGCACGCTGGCGCTGGTCTATGTGGCCGGCGCGTTGCAATCCCATGAACTTTCCAAGGAGTAATCGATGGATAAATTAACCTGGTTTACCTTGCTTTCCACCGGCGGCGCGCTGCTCGCCATCGCCATCGGCGTGATCGCTCCGGCGTTTGCGATGGGGCGCGCGATTTCGCAAGCGCTGGATGCGCTGGCGCGCCAGCCCGAGGCCGAAAAGGCGATTACGCGCACGCTGTTCATTGGCCTCGCGATGATAGAGTCGCTCGCGATATATGTGTTGGTGGTCGTGCTGATCGTGCTGTTCCGCAATCCCTTGCTCGAATATCTGCTGAAATAAGCTCATCATGGAATTCGAATGGACGACCTTCGCCCTCGAAGTGCTCAACTTCCTGGTGTTGGTGTGGCTGCTGAAGCGTTTTTTTTACCGCCCGGTGCTGGCGGTGATTGAGGCGCGGCGGGCGGAGACGGCAAAGACGCTGGCGGATGCCGAAGCGGTGCGGCGCGAAGCGGAAATATTGAAAAGCGAATACCAGGCGCACCTGGCGGATGCGGATAAAGATCGCGCGGCAGCTAAGGCCAAGCTTGATGAGGAAATCGCCGCCGAACAAGTGCTGCGTCTGGCCGCGCTGGAGGAAAAAATCGCCACGGAGCGCAAGCGGCGCGAGGCGGTGGAAGAACGCAAGCGCGGCGAGCTGGAGCTTGCGCTGGGGCGGCAGGCGCTATCCGGCGCCGCCCGTTTCGCCACGCGCCTGCTGGAACGGCTGGCCGGCCCCGAGCTGGAAGCGAAGCTGGCGGATTTCGCGCTGAGTGAACTTGCAACTCAAGCGCCGGCCAAGCTGGAAGCCTTGGCGCTGGCCTTGCAGGAGCCACAGGCGAGCATCAGGGTGACCAGCGCCTATCCGCTTGACGATGCGCGCCGCGCCGCGTTCACGCAGGCTCTCGGCCAATTGGCGGGGCGTCCCCTGACGTTTGAATTCAGCGAGGATGCCACGCTCAAGGCGGGCGTGTGCATCATGGCCGGCTCATGGGTGCTGATGGCCAATTTGCGGGATGAGCTGGGTTTTTTCGTTGGAACGCTCAACCATGACTGACGCGTGCATCCTCGACCGTCTGGCGCGCCGGGTGGACGATTACCGTTTCACCTTGCGGCTGGGCGAGCAGGGCAGGGTGAACTCGGTGGGCGACGGCATCTGTTGGGTGCATGGTCTGCCAACGGCGGCGGTGGAAGAAATCCTGCATTTCGCGGACGGCAGCCGCGGTCTGGTGTTCGAGCTTCAGGCCGAGCGCCTGGGCGTGATTTTGCTTGACCCGGAAGCGCAAGTCGCGTCAGGAACCCCGGTTTCCCATAGCGGCGAGCGGCTTGAAATCGGTGTCGGCAACGGCTTGCTCGGGCGCGCGGTCGATCCGCTGGGCAAGCCCCTCGATGGCCTGCCGCCCCCCGAGACGGACGGTTACTGCGCGTTGGAAGGGGCATCGCCGCCAATTGTCGCGCGCGATTTTGTCAACCGTCCGCTGTACACCGGCGTCAAGGTGGTGGATACGCTGATTCCCATCGGTCGCGGCCAACGCCAGCTCATCATCGGCGATTCCGGCGCCGGCAAGACCTCGCTCGCGCTGGATACGGTGGTGGCACAAACCGGGCAGGGGGTGAAGTGCGTTTACGTGATAATCGGCCAGAAACGCTCCGAAGCGGCGCTAGTGATCGACCTGCTGCGTCGCTACGGCGCGCTGGCCTATACCACGGTGGTGGTGGGGGAGGCCACCGCCACGCCGGGCATGAAATATCTCGCCCCCTTCGCCGGTTGTGCCATCGCCGAGGGCTGGATGCGCAACGGCGAAGATACGCTGGTGGTCTACGACGATCTCACCACCCACGCCCGCGCCTACCGCGAGCTGTCCCTCTTGATGCACCGCCCGCCGGGGCGCGAGGCTTATCCCGGCGATATTTTCTATCTGCACGCGCGCCTGCTCGAACGCTCCACCCGGCTCTCGCCGGAGCACGGCGGCGGCAGCCTGACCGCGTTGCCCCTGGTTGAAATGGAGGAGGGCGAGATCGCCGCCTACATCCCCACCAACCTCATTTCCATCACCGATGGCCAGATCTATCTGGACCGCCGTCTATTCGCCGCCGGCGTGCTGCCGGCGGTGGATGTGCCGCTGTCGGTGTCGCGCATCGGCGGCAAGGCGCAGCACCCGCGCATCCGGGAAGAGGCGGGTCGGATGAAGCTCGACTATTTGCAATTTCTCGAACTGGAAGTTTTCACCCGCTTCGGCGCCAAGCTGGAGGCAGGCGCCGAGGCCAAAATCCGGCGTGGCCGGCTGTTGCGCGAAATTCTCAAGCAGGAACGCCTGAATCCCTTATCCGCCGCCTTCCAGCTTGCCTGGATGGTCGCCTTCAACGCCGGGCTGCTCGATGCCTGCGAACCGAGCGCCATAACCGGCGCGCTGCAAAAGATACTGGATGGAATTGCGCGCGAGCCGCTGCCGCTGGACGCGGTGCGCGACGAGTGGCTGGCGCGCCTGAATGGCTGGCTCGGCGCGACATCATCCTAGAAACCTCCGTTGACCGCTTGCCAATATGTATAACATGATGGCTCTAAACAACTTTGTCATATATTTTGCGTCCACCCGTTTGATGAGAATGCTACGGGCTGGATTGCACGGTTTTCCGGGCGCAGGGCGGCGTTGCAACTACAAGAGAAGGCAATGGAACGACCATTGCGCGTCGTTGCGCCTTGCCCTGCACCCGGAAAACCGCACACTCCAGCCCGTTCAACGGAGGTTTCTAGGATCATGAGCGGCCAAGCCGAACTCTCTCAGCGCTTTACCCGGCTCAAGGAAATCAGCGGCATCATGACCGCGATGAAAAGCCTGTCGCTGGTGGAAACGCGCAAACTCGCCCGCTTCATTGGCCATCAGCGCCGCATGTTGACCAATATCGAGGCGGCTGCCGCCGATTTCCTGAGCTTTTACCCGACCGGGCGCAGTGGCGGAAAACAGCCCGCAATTCTGGTGCTGATCGGTTCGGAACGCGGCTTTTGCGGCAATTTCAACGAGCGCATCCTCACCGCGCTGGACCAGCTCCCGCGCTGGGAAACCGCTCCCGCCTTGCTGGTGGTGGGGCATCGTCTGAGCGCCAAGCTGGAAGCCCATCCCGGCGTGATTGCCCGGCTCGACGGCGCAACCGTAACGGAAGACGTGCCCAGCGTGCTGAACCGCCTGATGGACGGCCTGCATGCGGCAAGCCGCCGGCTTTCCGGCGACGGCGTGGCGCTTTTCAGTCTGGCGCACGACAGCGAGGGCGAGCCGGCGTTCAAGCGCCTGCTG
Organism: Sulfuricellaceae bacterium; assembly: GCA_041674485.1. GTDB lineage: Bacteria > Pseudomonadota > Gammaproteobacteria > Burkholderiales > Sulfuricellaceae > JAGXQV01. The sequence continues at coordinate 8,816 of JBAYVP010000045.1, read as the reverse complement.
CCGCTGGCGTTGCCGCGCATCACGCGCTACGCGCACCCGCCGCGGCTGCAACTCGCGCCGCCGGAGTTTTTCGCCGAACTGCTCGACCAATATCTGCTGGCGGCGCTCTACGGCCTGCTCTACGAATCGCTCGCGACGGAAAACCGCCAACGTCTGGCACACATGGAACACGCCCTCGACCGCCTTGATGAAACCATCGCCCGCCTTGCCTTGAAACGCAACGCGCTACGTCAGGAAAAAATCGTAGAGGAAATCGAAGTGATCCTGTCCAGCCAACAGGCGTTCGCGGAGCAAGCATGAGCGTAGCGCACCAGCACGATCACCACAATCATCCCCACGCCCATGGCGCAGCCGCCGACCGGCTGATGTGGTTCGCGGTGGCGCTCACCCTGGTTTTTGCCGGGGTGGAGGCGGGCGTCGGCTGGTGGGCGGATTCGCTCGCGCTGGTGGCGGATGCCGGGCATATGGTCAACGACGCCGGGGCGCTGGTGATCGCCGCAGCCGCAGGCTGGGTCGCGCTACGCCCCGCCTCGCGGCTGCACAGCTACGGCTTGGGGCGGGCGGAGTTTCTCGCCGCGCTGGTCAATAGCCTCGCCTTGCTGATGCTGGTGGCGTGGATAGGCGTTGCCGCCGTGCAGCGCTTGCAAACGCCCGCGCCGGTGATGGGCGAAGCGGTCTCGCTGACTGCGGCGCTGGGGCTGTCGATCAACATCGGCGTCGCGTGGCTGCTGTCGCGCGGCGCGCAGAATCTTAACACCCGCGCCGCGCTGCTGCATGTGATGGGCGATATGCTCGGTTCGGTGGCGGCGCTGATCGCCGGCGTGGTGATTGCCTTCACCGGCTGGACCCCGATAGACGCCATCCTGTCGCTCGCCATCTGCGCGCTGATCCTGGTTTCCAGCCTGCGCCTGCTGCGCGAGGCGCTGCACGGCATCATGGAAGGCGTGCCGCTGCATTTGTCGCTGGATGAAATCGGGAGCGAAATGGCGAGAGTGCCCGGTGTGGTGTCGGTGCATGACCTGCATATCTGGAGCGTAACCTCGGAAAAAATCATGCTTTCCGCCCATCTGGTCGTCGCCGACATGCGCGACTGGCAAACGGTGCTGGCAAACAGCCGCAAGCTATTGCATGAGCGTTTTGGTATCGGGCATGTGACCCTGCAACCGGAACCCGTATTTCAAGCGGTTGTGCATTGGCAGTAGTTGAGATGAAGTTAATGCAGGGTGTAATAAGCGACAAGCGCATTGCACCAAAATGCCAGCCGATGCCGCAACCGTCGGCATCCAGTGTTAACCATACAGTACACGCCAAGCTTGAAGACTACGTCAAATTTCGGGATACTACAAAGGTGGCGGTTGTTGAAAAGCTGATCGTGTCTCAACTGTTCCGCAAGCGTTAGGAATTTTCGTAACAGTAACGATAATTCTTTACTGTGACAGGTCACTAAAAGGAAGCCGGAAATGGGATTGCAAGCGAGTTACGATAAAGACGTAGTGGCGTGGGCGAATGAGCAGGCTGCGTTGCTGCGTAACGGAAGGTTTTCCGAGCTGGATATTGAACATATAGCGGATGAGGTGGAAGACGTGGGTAAAAGTGAACGGCGGGCATTGTCAAGTCGTATGTCTGTATTGCTGATGCATCTTTTAAAATGGAAATATCAGCCTGAGCGTCGCGGAAAAATCTGGAGAAAAACCACTGATCATCAACGCATTGTTATTGCTCGGTGGGTTACAGATATGCCTAGCCTTAAAGCGTCTTTGGATGATTCGGCTTGGTGGTTTGAGACATGGGGTGATGCTGTTTATTCTGCCACCAAGGAAACGGGTTTAGAAGATTTTCCGGATAGTTGTCCTTGGACTTATCAGCAAATTATGGATAGTAATTTCTGGCCTGATTAATCGTTACCGTAACGTTAAATCCAAGAGCAAGATGAAAATCTAGGAATTTTCGTAACAGTAACGATAATTCTTTACTGTGACAGGTCACTAAAAGGAAGTCTGAAATGGGATTGCAAGCGAGTTACGATAAAGACGTAGTGGCGTGGGCGAATGAGCAAGCCGCGTTACTGCGTAACGGAAGGTTTTCCGAGCTGGATATTGAGCATATAGCAGATGAGGTGGAAGACGTGGGTAAAAGTGAACAACGGGGGTTGGTGAGTCGTATGGCGGTTCTTTTTGGGCATTTGTTAAAGTGGAAATTTCAGCCTGAAAAACGTACTAAAAGTTGGTCGAGTACGATTAAAGAGCAAAGACGTTTGATTGCTAGGCGGTTGGATAGAATGCCTAGTTTAAAGCCTATGTATAATGATCCCGATTGGCTTGATGAAATGTGGGTCGATGGTGTTTCTCTTGCTCGTAAGGAAACCGGCTTAGAAGATTGGCCGGAAACTTGTATATGGTCGATTAAAGATGTTATGGATAGTAATTTTTGGCCTGATTAAGGGAAGTCTTGGTCTGGATTTCGTACCACATGCCCGCCAGCTCGTGGCCGGTGAATCCGCGTCTCCAAAATGGATGGTAAAGCAGTCCGTCCGTCCCGATTTTCCAATCTTTCCATTCTTTGCCGATAACCCCGTTTTGCCTTAGTTTGAATAGCTGCTGTACGGCGATGATCATGCTGAAAGTTAGCTTTTTGAATTCTTCGGCAGGCATTGGGTAAAAATAAAAACCATGTTTTATGCCAATGGCATATCAATTTAACATAATATACATTATACGAAATACCGAAGTTAACATAAAAACGACCAGCGCCCCCTTAGCCGCCTCCTGTGCGCCCATGCCGCCGACCAACAAGCATGCGGTAAAGCTCAGTGCCAAGACTAGGAGACCGTTTCGCTTCTTGACACGCCATAGAAAATCCCGCCAAAACTCCTTTTTTTCTTCGTCCTTCTCGCTCTGGCTTTCGATATCGGACAGCACCTCCAATGGATCCAGGTTGAGCGCGTTAGCGATACGCATGCATGCGTATGGGTTCGGCCACTCTTTTCCTTTCACATACGCTGAAATTCTTGCTCTGTTCAGCTTTAAGAATTCGGCCAGTTTGTAATCACTGGTGATTTTGTGCTTCGCCTTGATCGCATAGAAATATTCCACTGGTAACATTTCCAACCTCTTTACTCGGATATTTCGCTTATATTTTAGTCCGAAATTCGCACTTGACAACCGCCCGAAATTCGAGCTATCTTGGTTCCGCACGAATTTCGTGCGTTTTTGCCCAGCGCCCCCCCCCGCGCCGGGTCAACCGTCAATAAAGGTCAACATATCATGAAGGTCTTCGCAGTCAATATTACCCGCACCTATGGCACCAGCATGAAGAAAAATCCGAAAGGCCAGGAATATGACATTGCTTCCATGCAAATCCTGGTTCCGATGGAAAACGGTGGCGGCGACACCAAGGACGGCGGCCAATACACCCGCACCGGCTACGGTTTTCAGGTAACGGAACTTTCTGTCGCTTCAGATTGCCTTGAACAGTTCAAGGATATTCAATTCCCTGCCCACCTCGAAGTGTCTACCGATTCTGAAATGCGTTTCGGTCGCATGCAGATGATCGTGTCCGGTTTGATCGTTCCCCCTGCTTCCGCTGATATTACTTCCGTGAAAGACTACAAAGCCGCTAAGGCCGCATGATGCGCGGCAACGGTTTTTTTGCCTTGGGTTTTCCCTTGTTAAGTCCTACCGCAGAAGTCGGACAATATGGGGGTTTTCAAGTTGCAGTTGTAAGTACCACTGCAACTAAGTCTCGTCAACGAGACTTTCACACTAATCAATGAACACCAACCCTCTCGTTTTCGACTCGGTTTTCTGTGACTGGATGAGCCTCCGGCACGATTACCCTATCGATAGACCGGGTAAGGCTTTAGAGTCGGGGCGCATCATCAAAATAGACCGCGATGGTGTGATTGAATTCGATAAAGGCACCTGGGATCAAATCCAGTGTGTTTCTTCGGATACCAGCGTCCGGGTGAAATGCGATGGTCTGCATTTATGGATGACCGGCAATATCGGGCGCTTCCAGCAACCGGACAACTTCCTGGGACACCCAGTGATCGAGTGCGTTGAGAAATTCGCCGACATGATCACTGTGTTAGGGCTAGACCCGCACATGTTCGGCACCCGCATGAGGCTGGGTTCTGTTTCTGAGAGTGGTACGCATCTGACCCGGCTGGATTTGACCGGCAATTTTTACGTCAGCGACTACCCTGCCCTGCTTTCGGCGACTTCGGTGCGTCGCATCGGCCAGAAGCTGCCGATGATGGGCAAATACGGACCCACCTGGGGCTACGACACCAAACGCAGCAATTGGCTGAAAGCCAAGATTTACGACAAAACCGCAGAAATGGAAGGCCGGCGCGTCTACTCCCGAGGCGCTACCAATGCGCGCATGGAAGTACAACTCGGAAGTGAATACCTCAAACGTCATCATCTCGATCAGGTCGAAAACTGGAAGGAAGGTAATAACATGGAAAACGTCATTTATGGCAAGTTTGCTGAACAGGTGTTTCGCGAGAGCGTCAGCGCTGAAGATTGGAGCGAAATACCTGACCGCATGCGTCATCACGCGATTTTATGGCGCGACGGTGTCGATATTCGTTCACAGCTTAGTAAGGCGGCTTTTTATAAAGCTCGCAAGAAGCTTCTCGAATACGGCATTGACATAGGCACCCCTTGCAATGTTATTGCCTTTACGCGTCAGGTCAAAGTTGTCGAAATTATCCCGCTGAACGGCCTGCGTTCGGCAGCCTGATGAATGCCTTTAATTTCAATCGTTGGATGTAACGATATTTTATGCCAAAACCACCTTTCACTTGCATTTATTGCGGTGCGCCTTCCTGGATACATCCCAATGACCAGGAACGCCCTCCCGCTTATTGTCATGAAGAAGATCATGGCTTTCCTGAATATTATGATGCTGAAGAAGAAGTGGAGTAACAATTATGCGTGACAGTCACAACAAATACACGTTGACATTTTGTGATTTTCCTAAGCTACGTGGACGACCGCCAACCGGTAAAGCAATGTCTGTTGCCGAACGGCAGAAAAAACACAGACTGAAAAAAAAGCAAATATTGAGTGAACAAAATACTCAATTGACGGATAAGTTTTCTCCTTACACCGATTATTCCATTACGCGCATGTTAGGTGAGTTTTTCTATTTATCTCTGTATTGCGATGACCAGGAAGCAGAACAGAATGCATTAAATGCCTGGACTGAAATCGGCAGGCGCCACGGATGGCTTTAGCATGGGACGCAAAAAACAATACGAAAATACTGCCGCTCGTGTTGCCGCCTACCGCGAACGCAACAACCTGAAGACCTTTACGGTGCAACTCGATGAAGACCTTTTTGCGCAACTAGAGGCATATCTTGAATTCAAGACCCTCACAAAAAGTCAGGTCATCGAGAAGCTAATTAAAAACCAATTACTTAGAAAACGTTGAGGGTAAAGATATGGCTGATTCTCTTGAATGGATGTATTCAAAATTAGAAGAGATTCGCGGTGAAATCACGGATATTGAAATGGAAATTCAACAGCTTGAGGGCACTTTGTCTGACCGTCGTGGGTCTTTGTCTTTTTATGAAAATGAATATGACAATCTCCGTTCTCAAATAAACCACATTGAAACCAATGGTGAAGATGAATAATTCGCCCCTCATAGTCCATAAGTTTTACTTGTGCAAAATGGCGGCAAATCGAGAAATTGCCTATTTTTTAATCGGTTTCCATGCCGGCGCTGGCCGGATCGCGTTGCGCCGGCACAAAAACATATAAAATTTTTTGATCTTTGATTGATCTGTAGAGAAAAAAATGAGCGACTCTGAATCTCGTAAAGCTGATGCCTCTGCTTCCATGGATCATTGGAAAACCGAAGGCGAGTCGGCTAGTTCGAATGTTGATGCTTATTCTGCTCAGATATTATCTCTTGTCGATGAGATTGAAGAGGCGAAACGCACCTTATCCAACCTGGAAGCTGACCTCGACAGTACACGTACAGGTTTATATGCAGCGGAAGAACGCTATGAAGAATGTCGTCAAGGCTGGCTTCAAGCCCGCCGCGATTATGAAGATGCCGACAATTAATAGGTGAAATATGAGCGATGATTCTCAACAAGTAATGAAACCGCTTTTCGTTCCTTGTCCTACATGTGGCACTTTACGTCCATTTTATGCGGCTACCGTATCCTCTTATGGCTGTGTTTCTTGTGCATTATCTGCATTTTCTCTTACTTTGGCTGACCAAAAATGACTGATCAACAATTTTCGCAACTTATGTCATTGACACTTCCCTTGATTTTTTTGTTATATGTGATAGGCGTTGTATTGTTCGTGAATTTTTTAATTGATCATTGCTGTAACAATGATTAATTATGCCAGCCGGAACCCTCACAGACGTTGTCATTTGTGTTGCCTCTGCTTATCAGGCATCGCCATGCCCTGCCGGCCAAGCGCCGACGGTTATTAGCGCTTATTTGATCTCTCCCGGCTCGGCATCCGTCTTCGATACATTGGTTGATAGTCAGGATGTACTAAACCTGCTGTTGACTGGAGGATTCAGCAGTGAAGCCGCAGAACTTGGTTTCTACGGTGTGCTGCTGATGTTTGCCACTGGCCTAGCCATTGGCATTATTGCAAATCTTGTCCGAAAAGCTCGGACTTAACAACCCACGAAAGGAAGCAAATTATGTCACGTCTTACAATAAAACATGGCCGCGAACTTCTGCTGCAAAGTCGTTCCAAGGTCGTGGCCGCACTTGCGGCTTCCACTGCTTTTGTTGCCGTTCAGGCTCAGGCCGCCCTTGACACGACGGCTGTTCAGACCAGCTTGACCGGCGCTCAAACCACAGGTGAAACCGTTGGCGGTTACGTTATCGCCCTGGTCGCCGGCTTGGTGGTCGTTGGTCTGGTTATTGGTCTGATCAAAAAGGCCTAATCATGATTTTTTCATTACTGCTCGGGGCGTTATGGGGAATGGCGTTCGTCATCGGCGTGCGTCTCGGGTGGTATTGATCATGATCAGCAACTTTTACCGGCACTTTCTCACCCGACTGTTGCCGGTCTTTTTATTAATCGTTACGTGTAACGGTAATGTTTTTGCTGATATTGCACCTACTACTCCCGGATGTACAGTTTCTATTGATAAGCCCGGAAGTGGTGTTAATGATGAGGTGTATCATTGTAAATACAAGGGTGATGCTATTCGTCAGTGTATTACTATAGCGCAATTACATACTGTTTATCCTATGCATTTGTGGAATCCATCTTATTTATCGGGTTATAAGATTTATTATAATTATGGTTATGCTGACTATAATTTCTCTCGATGTATGTTAAATGAGGGTAAGTTGTGGGTAGACGTTTGGGGTTATGGTGGTTCTTGTGGCAATAATTCCAATCATACATGTATTTGGGTATATTTTCTTAATCCTTCTCTTACCCTGTCCTTTATGCCTTCGAATGATTGTTTGATTTATTGCAAATCTGATCTAGCTATCGCCAAAACCTCCATAACTACCGAAGCTAAATCTATTCTCACTGCCTACATCACCGGCACCGGCTCTCTCCCCTGTGGCACTCTAATCTGCCTAACCGGCAAGGAATCCTTTTTCCAGCCTATCGCTAACGGCGTTCTCCTTCTTGGGACTATGGCCTCAACCCTGATCGTTATTCGCAAGAAGCGTAAAAAATGAAAACCTTCCTTGCCGTCCTGTTAATTTTTATTTCCAGCGCTGCCCAGGCTGCCTGGGTATTCCCTGACAAATCTGCTGATGTTACGGCAGACAAGGAACTTCTCAGCTCTTCGTGGGATGGTATTTTGGCTGATGCTCAATCCTTGGTTTCCTTTTCCGCTTCCGGCCTTGGTAGTCTACCTTGCAAATCATTTTCTATTCTTGGCAAAACCACATCTTTTTGCTTGGACACCTACAGCAGTAGTGTTCAATCAATGGCTACACTTGTGATGTTATTGGCTTTATTACTTTCTATATTTATTATATTCAGGTAATTCAAAATGGATTATTTGCAAGGTATTTATGACTTTATTTCCTCTGTACCGGATTTCTTTATCGCGATATTTGAGTTTTTAAATTCCGGTATTGTGGACTTTTTCATCAGTCTCGGCCAATACATTATGGATAGTCTTGAGTGCTTATTCCTCAAGATAGTTTTACTTATACTTAACTTCAGTTGGGCTATTATCCGTGTCTTGCTTGTCGATCTAAACATATCCGGCAGATTATCCATAGCCTTTAGCTCTTTCAATAGTGACATATTCCGCATGTTGCTATTCTTCCGTATACCTGAAGCACTTAGTATGATATTGGGTGCTTTCGTTACTCGTTTTGTTCTTCGCATGATACCATTCCTGTGACAGTAACGAAATGTCCATAAAAATCCATCATGGTGCGCCCGGTAGCTACAAGACCTCCGGCGCGGTCATGGACGACTTCATTCCTTGCGTTCGTTCCGGTCGTGTGGTCGTTACCAATGTGCGCGGTCTTACCGTCGAGCGTGTGCGTGATGCCGTTTATCCCGTGCGCTTCATTGACCGTCTTTTGCGTCGCAATCTCGATCCTGTGCCGGTCTTCCCCGACATACCGGAAAGCTTCGACATCATTCACCTCGATACCACCACAAAAGCGGACCGTGACCGTCTGGCAACCTGGTTTCACTGGGCGCCTCCAGGCTGCTTCTTCCTGATCGACGAAGCCCAAAGCGTTTTCAGTCCTCGTTGGACGGCCAAAGACATAGCCGCCTTGGATTTCCCCGGTGGACACGATGCCGCCGCTGCCGCTGGTCGTCCTGCCACCTGGAATGA
>JBAYVP010000044.1:0-22025 GCA_041674485.1 Sulfuricellaceae bacterium | reverse complement strand
GGTTTTCCGGGTGCAGGGCAAGGCGCAACGACGCGCAATGGTCGTTCCATTGCCTTCTCTTGTAGTTGCAACGCCGCCATGCGCCCGGAAAACCGTGCAATCCAGCCCGTAGCGCTCTCACCAAACGGGTGAACGCAAAATATATAACAAAGCTGTTTAGAACCACCATGTTACACAACTTGGCAAGCGGTCAACGGAGGTTTCTAGGTTTATGCGATACAAGTCTGATCCCAGTCACCGGGTGGGCACAAAAAACGTGCCCACCTGGGCTAAATTTGTTGAACCAACCCACCATAGGAGGATAATTTCGGATCGGCGCTCAACAACACCAAGGGTTCAACCATAGATTGGGCCACCAGGAGCCGATCAAACGGGTCTTTATGCCTATCATTAAGCGGCAATTTAACGACTCTAGCCGCATGAAGCGATGATACGGGTAGCTCGATAAAACCGCTTGAATCAATAGCTCTAACCATATCCTCCGGGTCTGCATCGAGCTTTCCAAGCCTCGATTTGATGGCTATTTCCCAAATCGATGCCGCAGACACATAAACCCCCGAGGCTTCTTCAATAATCGCCCTTGCCCTCTGGTTCAGCCTTGGATCATCCATCACAGCCCAGATGAAAACATGCGTATCCAGCAAGAGCCTCATGATCCCCCCTCGAAACCCGCCAGAACATCATCAGGCAATGGAGCATCAAAATCTTTCGCGACACTTACCTTGCCTTTAAGCACACCGAACCGCACTTGCCGTTTGAATGGCATAACGCTGGTCAGTCGTGCAACCTGTTTACCACCGCGAGCAATGATGACATCATTGCCGGCTTCCGCTTGTTCAACATATTTCGAAAAATGCGTTTTGGCTTCATAAATATTAACGAAAGACATGCTGGTTTCTCCTAAGCTGATCGGACCAGTCACCGCGTGGGCGCAAAAAACGTGCCCCCGGACTAATCCAGACTTCATCTGACATACACCGTCAGATCACGAACTTCCGTTTCCGTCCCACAAGAGACGTTTGGCATTAAAAAAGTGACTTTCACCTAGAGTCACTGGCTACCGAAGGCAGTCTGGTCAATGCCGGATTAGTCAGCCTTCTTCGTTTTCTTATTAAGACTGACATCGTATGGAAGGTTATTCTGAACCTTTCGTAGAAGTTCAACAAATGCTTCTGAGTATTTGTTGAACTCGCTCTTGTCACCAGCCTTAACCTTAATATGGTACTGATTATCACTCGCCTTAATATCTACATTGTTCTCTTTCTTGATCAGAGCATTTAGTTGATCGGCACCATGCCAAGTATTGTAACCGAGTTTTTGCCCGACGGCGGTAAGCGTGTATGGGTACGTTGCATTAAACATATCCGGATCATTAAGCCCGGTAATTCCCAACAGCTTTGGCAGACTTCCGTCACTCGCTACCACTTGTTCGAGGGTAGCAAAATCAACTTGCATCCCCATTCTTGGAATGTCGTGCCGAACCAAGTCATAAGTGCGCGACATCAATGCCCGGAGAAGTTTAGGGTTAACATTCTCCATACTCGAATTAGCTTCGAAGGCCTTGTACACCCAAGAAAAGTCATTTGCATGTATGGCATTTACCCGCATTGAACTGCCATTGCCTAAGTCTAGGAGCATATCGCTAGGGGGAAGTGACGAATCGGACAGATTTTCGTCGAAAATCAGATAAAAAATATTTGAAACTAAGCTACCAGGACAAGCCAATATTTCATCTATATCCTTAAGTATCGCTAGCACATTGGGGTCTTGGGCACCATATCCTACGATTAGAACAGGGTGTTCGAGGAAATACGTAAGGAGTTTCGCTGACAGGTACTTCTTTTTATTGGTCCAACTGCTATAGTCACTGGTAGTTAAAACGATTTCTTTGTAGTCCGTGACGCAACCGTGGATTTTAAATATCTCACCCACCGATATACCTGAAGCACGAATTATTTTCTGTCCAACAATTCGTGTATAGTCTGGGTATATTGTTTCGCAAAGCGTATCATAGTTTGTCGTGATAATCGAGTGAGGCCGAATTACTCGTAATTGCTCGATTTCAATTTTTAGCGCTGCGGACAGCGATTTTGAAAGATCGTCTGGTGTCATATCTGTAACGTATTTCGCAACAAAATACTTGACAAACTCTGATTGATGAATATTAGGTGAAAATAGACCTGAATCAAAATTGTCCTTTCCCTCAGCCCATGCCCAGGCGTGGAAATATGGGATAAGTTGCTCTCCAACTTCCAGAAGGTTTCCGTACTTTTGGTACAGAAACGCAATGCTGTCCTTAACTTGTGGGTTCAATTTGGTGATTGCTTCGAGTAGTTCAATCCACGACGGTCCATTTATATATCGTCGTGAAAGGCCTGCACCCGCAAAGATTATTGGTTGGCATCCCAGTTCTGCTAGGCAATTGCGAACCGATTCAGTACGCTGCTTTATATATTCAGGATAGGGCATGTGATCTTTAGATTGCTGTATGTGGTTTGGATGCACGAAAAGCGGTTATTAGCCAGACTATGAAGACTGAGGTAAGGTACGCCCCCAGTCTTCGCGGGCTTCGACACGCGTTTAACCATCTTCGGTCTGGTAGAGCAGGAATTCTAAAGTAAACGCGGCAGGAATCGGGCCAATCGCAATCATTCTTGATCGCTTTCCTTGTTTTCAATCCGTTGCAACTCACGCTCAACTTGTTTGATGCTTTTCTCGGGCGTAGGAAGGCTTTCCGGCATTGTGCCGCCGATTTCGGCGATGGTCTGGCGCACCTTGCTGCCGACTTCGAAGTGGGTTTTGTTCGCGGCCTGCTTACCGCGTATTTGATCGCGTTTGAGTTTTTCTTCCGTCTGGGTGGCGCGGAACAGGTTGGCGGCCAATTCGGTGCTGCCCATGTGATCCAGTATCTTCTGGTTTTTTTTCAGCCCCTTGTGCTGCTGTATGTCCTTGGCGCCCTTGCCACCGTAAAGCCCTTTGTAGCCATGATCCTGGAAAACGGCGTAGTCGATGGGCGTTGCTACGCCCGCTTGCTGGGCTGCGGCTGCCAGATGTTTATTATGCACGGATAATTCGTTACGCAACATGAGTCTGCGTTCGTTTTCGCTCAGTTCGCCGAAGGGCTTGCCGCTTTCAATTTCCTGGATACGCTCGTAGCCGACTTTGGCAAGCCAGCGTTTGAAGGGTTCGGCCTTGGGGGAAGGGATGGATTGGACGATACGGAGCATACCCTCCGTATTCGCGCAGTTGACGAGTTGGACGCCGCCGCTGGTTTCGATGCGAAGGGGGGAGGCAATTTGCCCCCAGCCTTGCGCTAAGCTACTGTCTCGTTTGCGTAAATCCTTGATGTAGCCCGCCGGCTTGACGGAATCCGTCAGCGCTTCCACGACATCGACGATGGCAAACCACCACTCATTGTTGTGCCAGGTACGACGCACGGCTTGCCGCTCGAACAAGGCAACCTGATTGCCATGACTTGGCGTGTCCCTATTGCTCATTCAAACTCCTTCAAGTGCCCCGCCATCAGCCCGGTTTCCGCAATTCATGGTCATTCCGCCCTGCTTCCAGAGGAGTTTTTCTCGCCGCCGCACACGAATTTCAGCACGTCTTCATCCACGCTGTCTTTTAACACCGGGGCGTCTTCCTGTGCCATCAGTTTCTGTTTGCTGATCGTGCTCATGTCCGCGCGTTGCGCTTCGGTCGAGAGCATCGCGGTGGTGCGTTTGGCGCAATCCACCCGCTGTTGCATCACCAGGTATTTCACCGAATTACGTCCCACCTTGAATTCGGCGGCATCGTCGATCACATGGCGGCTGGTGAAGGTCAGCACTGGCCGGGCGCCCTGGATGCTGGTTTTATCCACTTCGCGGATGTTTTGGCTGATTTGGGACACTTGCACCCATTCCGCCGCCAGGGCGGCGTCGGCGCTTCCCAGCAGCCCTAGCAGGCCGAGTATTGCGATATGGCGCATTGATTTTCTCCAAGTAAAAGGCAAGTTGCATCGTCTGGACGCAGCGTCGCTTTGTCCCCGCCCTATCCGCCTTGCGCTCCTCCTTTGGGCACTTCCGTGAACGAGAATACGCATTTGTCCAGTTCTTCAAAACGGTTGAACGAGATGATGAACGCTCGTGGGTGAAGATGGCTTTCATCGACCAGATAGAGTATGTGTTCGATTCCGGGGTGCTGTATCAGATGGTCGATCCACTCGCCGCTTTGCGTCTGCGGGTAAACCGCGCCGTCCATGCGCGTGAAAAATCCATCCCCGCAATGTTTTTGCATTTCCTCATGAGAGGCATAGCCCAGATGGCTGAGAATGTCGTCTTTCACCATCTCCAGGTTGGCGCAGGTGGAGGCCAGCATGAAACTCGGATGGGTGTCGAGCAGGAAGCGCACCAGGCGGTTTCTCGCCTCGATTTCGCGGTGGTGGAACAAGACGATGACCACTGCCTGCAACGCATCCATCAGCAACTTGGGGTTAACCGGCTTGACCAGGTATTTGTCGATGCCGATTTCGATGGCGTCGTTCAGAAAGCCCACTTCGTTGTAGGCCGTGGTGATAATCACCGGGGTGTCGAAATTGGCCGCCTTGATATGTTGCGCCATTTCCATGCCGCCCATGACCGGCATGGAAATATCGGTCACGACAATATCCGGTTTATGCAGGTTAAAAGCGTCCAGCCCTTCCTGCCCGTTGGCGGCCAAGTGCAGCGTACCCACCCGCCGCCGTATGAACTGCGCCAACTGGTCGCGCACCGCCAGTTCGTCCTCGACATACAGAACGCTGATTTCCTTGAGCAACGTCATCACATCTCGTGTTTCTTCGGCATTCATCGGTAATTCTTCCTCGTAGATATTCCCGCTGTCAAGTATGCACCAAAGACAGCCTGATGGTAAATAAGGCGTTGCGGTTTTGCAGGAAAACTCACTACGCTTTCAAGGTTCTTCCTCCAGCAGTTTCTCCTGCTGGAGCGCCCACATCTGCGCATACAGCCCGTTCAGTTCGAGCAACGCACGGTGCGTGCCGCGCTCAATGATGCGCCCGTGATCCATCACCAGTATCTGGTCGGCATCGACGATGGTGGACAGGCGATGCGCGATCACCAGCGTGGTGCGGTTTTCGGCGATGAGACGCAGTTCCGCCTGGATGGCTTTTTCCGATTTGGAATCCAGCGCGGAGGTCGCTTCGTCGAAAATCAGGATGCGTGGGCTTTTTAGGAGGGTGCGGGCGATTGCCACGCGCTGTTTTTCGCCGCCGGAGAGTTTCAGGCCGCGCTCGCCGACCGTCGTTTCATAGCCGTTGGGCAGACTCGCGATAAAATCATGGATATGCGCCGACTGCGCCGCGCCGATAATCTCCTCCCTGGCGGCATCCGGTCGGCCATAGGCGATGTTGTAGTAGATACTGTCGTTAAACAGCACGGTGTCCTGCGGCACGATGCCGAGCGCCGCGCGCAAGCTGGCTTGCGTCACCGCGCGCAGGTCCTGGCCGTCGATCAGGATGCGCCCGGCGCTCACATCGAAGAAGCGGAACAACAACCTTGAGAGCGTGGATTTGCCCGCCCCGCTCGCTCCGACCACCGCGACGGTCTTGCCCGGCGGCACTTCGAAGCTGACATCGAAGAGAATTTGCCGGTTGGCCTCATAACCGAAGCTGACGTTCTCGAAACGTATCGCCCCGTCTTTTACCGCCAGTTCCGGCGCGCCCGGCTGGTCCTGGATTTCCGCGTTGCGCTCCAGCAGGCCGAACATTTTTTCCATATCCGCCAGCGAGTGCTTGATCTCGCGATACACGAAGCCGAGGAAATGCAGCGGCAAGTAAAGCTGGATCATGTAGGCGTTGACCAGCACCAAGTCGCCCAGGGTCATCGTGCCGTCCACCACGCCCTGCGCGGCGAGCGTCATCAACACCGTCACGCCGCCGGCGACGATCAGGCTTTGCCCGGCGTTCAGCGTGGCAAGCGAGGTCTGATTGCGCACTGCGGCTTTTTCCCAGGTTTGCAGGCTTTCGTCGTAACGCCGGGCTTCGTATTCTTCGTTGCTGAAATACTTTACTGTTTCGTAGTTTAACAGGCTGTCGATGGCGTGGGTGTTGGCCTTGGAATCCATGTCGTTCATGGTGCGGCGGAACACCATGCGCCATTCGGTGATGATTAGCGTAAAGGCAACATACACCACTAGCGTAACCAGCACCACGACGAGGAAGCGCAGGTCGTATTTCACCGCCAGAATAGTAGTCACTAGCGCGATTTCGACCAGCGTCGGCAGGATGTTGAACAGCATAAAATTCAGCAGGAAGCCGATGCCGCGCGATCCGCGCTCGATGTCACGCGAAATGCCGCCGGTCTGGCGTTCCAGGTGAAAGCGCAACGCCAGATTGTGCAGATGGCGGAACACCTGCAACGCCACGCGCCGGATGGCGCGCTGCATCACTTTGGCGAACACTGCGTCGCGCAGTTCGCCGAACAAGGTGCTGCAAAAACGCAACGCGCCGTAGGCCAGCAACAGGAACGCCGGCAAGACAAGCACCGCCTGCCGATGCCCAAGCGCATCGACGATTTCCTTCAGCACCAGCGGCACCGTAACGTTGGCCAGCTTGGCCAGCACCAGCAACACGAGCGCCAGCACTACGCGCCAGCGGAATTCCCATAGATAGGGCAGCAGGGTGCGCAGGGTTTTCAGGTCGTTGCGGTCGGTCGGCGGCGGACCGCGATGGGGCATGCGCATTTTTTTAGGGGCTGGCATCGTAGGCTGGGGTGAGGTACGAACCCCGGCATTTCAAGGTGGTATGATGCTGGGGTTCGTACCTCACCCCAGCCTACAACACTAAAACGCTATCTCTCGAACAACGCGATGGATTCAACGTGCGCGGTGTGCGGAAACATGTTGACCACGCCTGCCGCCAGCAGCTCATAGCCCTTGGTATGCACCAGCACAGCCGCGTCGCGCGCCAGCGTGGCCGGGCTGCACGACACGTAGACGATGCGGCGCGGGGCGTCGTCCCCCAGCGCCTTGACCACTTCGACCGCGCCGTCGCGCGGCGGGTCGATCAGCATTTTGTCGAATCGTCCCAATTTGCCCAGGGATTCCCCGGTGGTTTCGAACAGATTGGCCACCTGGAACTCGGTTTGGCGCTCCAGGCCGTTCCGCTCGGCGTTGCCGCGCGCGCGCCGCACCAGCGCCGCGCTGCCTTCCACGCCCAGCACCCGCGCGCCGCGCCGGGCTATCGGCAGGGTGAAATTGCCCAGTCCACAAAATAGATCGATGATGCGCTCACCCGGTTTCGGGTCGAGCAAGGCCAGGGTGCGCCGCATCAGGATGCGGTTGATGGCGGGATTCACCTGGGTGAATTCGGTAGGGTGAAACGGCATCACCACGTCGAATTCCGGCAGGGAATAGTTCAATTCCGGCGCATCCAGCGGATAAAAGGGCTGTATCGAGTCCAGCCCCGCCGGTTGCAGGAAAAATTGAACTTTGTGCCGGTCGGCAAAGGCTTTCAGCAAAGTTTCGTCCTGTTCGTTGAGCGCGTCGAGTATGCGCAGCACCAGCACATCGACATGCTCGCCGAGCGCGAATTCGATTTGCGGCATGCGCTCGCGTAGCGAAAGCTGATTGATCAGTTCGCGTAGCGGCTCGATCAATGCGGAAATGCGCGGCGGCAGTATTTCGCAACTGGACATGTCGACTACGAAACTGCTGCGTTTTTCGTGAAAACCGACCATCAGCCGGCTTTTTTTCAGAACAAAGCGCACCGACATGCGCGCCCGATGGCGATACCCCCAGGCTTGCCCATATATCGCCGGCAAGATGGCTTGCGGTCGCACCTTGCCGATATGCCGCAAATTGTCCTCCAGCACCCGCTGCTTGGCCGCCACCTGGGCATCCGCTTCGAGATGCTGCATCGAACAGCCGCCGCAAAGGCCGAAATAGGCGCACTTCGGCGTGGTGCGCAAAAAGCTCGGCTTGACGATTTTGGTCGCCGTCCCCTGCTCGTAACTGGGCTTTTTCTTAAAGGCGACATATTCGACGGTCTCGCCGGGCAACGCGCCTTCGATGAAAACGGCCTTGCCATCCACATGCGCGACACCGCGCCCTTCATGGTCGAGAGATTCGATAATGACTGTCATGATCCTAGAAACCTCCGTTGAACGGGCTGGAGTGTGCGGTTTTCCGGGTGCAGGGCATACCCGACAGCCTGACGGCTCTTGTGCCCAAGCCGTAGGCTGTCGGGTATGGGCACAAGAGGCGCAACGATGCGGAATGGTCATTCCATTGCCTTCTCTTGTAGTTGCAACGCCGCCATGCGCCCGGAAAATCGTGCAATCCAGCCAGTAGCGCTCTCACCAAACGGGTGGACGCAAAATAGATGACAAAGTTGTTTAGAACCACCCTATTACACATCTTGGCAAGCGGTCAACAGAGGTTTCTAGGATGATTGCCAGAGAGAAAGAAATTCCTGCCAATGGGCGTCAGGCAATTTGGACAACGTCAACCGCACCAAGTCGCATTCGGCCTGGTAGGCCTCGCGCGTCAACGCACCGCGCAGCAACTGAAAGCGCAGAAACACCAGATAAGTGTTGGCGACATCGGTTTCGCAATAATTGCGGATGGCTTTGATCTCGCCGTTTTGGTAAGCCTCCCAGACTTTCGAGCCGTCCATGCCGAGCTTGCCGGGAAAGCCGCACAACTGCGCCATCTCGTCAAGCGGCGCATTGGCGCGCGGCTGGTAGAGCGCCAGCAAATCCATCAAGTCCAGGTGGCGCATGTGATAGCGGCTGATGTAATTGTTCCACTTGAATTCGCGGTCGTCCTCGCCCATCTCCCAATAGCGCGGCGCCTGTATGCCGTGGATCAGGGCGCGGTAATGCAGCACCGGCAGGTCGAAGCCGCCGCCGTTCCAGGAAACGATCTGCGGGGTGTATTTCTCGATGCCCTCGAAAAACCGCCGGATCAATTCCCCTTCCTCGTCCTGCGGGCTGCCCAGCGTCCACACCTTGAAATGGTCACGCTCGCGCATCGCGCAGGAAATCGCCACCACCTTGTGCAAATGATGTTGCAGGAAATCGCCGCCCGTCGCCTGGCGGCGCTTCTGAAACGCCATTTCGGCAATCTGCGCCGGGACGATTTCTTCGCCCAACGCATAAAGCTTACGCAAGCCCTCGGTGTCGGGGATAGTTTCAATATCGAAGATCAGTGTCGGAATCATTATTTTTGCTCTATCATTGCGCTAATTCGGTTCTCAAGTCATGCGCCAGCGATTGTACCCGAATTAGACCGGCAGCCGGAAAACCGCTAACCCGCACCTTCCAGGGTAAATTTGTTCTCCGCACAGGGAAAAACCATTCACCGCAGAGACGCAGAGGCGCTGAGGAAAAACAATAGGTTGTAGAATTGAATGGTTTCACCCTTTTCATTGATTTCTCGGCGTCTCGGCGTCTCTGCGGTGAATAATTTTTTTATGGGCGAGAACAAATTTACCTTGCCGCACCTTCAGTAATTATTGACAAATTATTTTATACGATGCATCATTTAGACAGATTCTAAGTCAACCCTGTCAACAACGGAGATACATCATGTCAGTATTAGTTGGAAAACCCGCTCCCGATTTCACCGCCACCGCCGTTTTGGGCGACAACACCATCGTCGGAAATTTCAACCTGAAGACGCATATCAAGGATAAGCACGCGGTGCTGTTTTTCTACCCGCTGGATTTCACCTTCGTTTGCCCGTCCGAAATTCTGGCGTTTGACCATCGCCTGAAGGAATTTCAGGATCGCAACTGCGAAATCATCGCGGTCAGCGTGGATTCCCAATACACCCACTTGGCGTGGAAAAACACCCCGGTTTGCAATGGCGGCCTGGGTCAAGTCAGGTTCCCGATGGTGGCCGATTTGTCCAAATCGATCTCGCGCGACTACGATGTGCTGATTAACGAAGCGGTGTCTCTGCGCGGCTCGTTCCTGATCGATAAGAACGGCATCGTGCAGCACCAAGTGGTCAACGCGCTGTCGCTGGGACGCGATATCGACGAAATGCTCCGCATGGTGGACGCGCTGCAATTTACCGAAGAGCATGGCGAAGTGTGCCCGGCCGGCTGGAACAAGGGCAAGGCGGGGATGAAGGCGTCTCCCGATGGCGTTGCGGACTATCTGTCGAAACACGCCGGCGAATTGTAATTCCGGCGCTGCCGGGCAAGGGCTTATCCCTTGCCCGGTACGCTGCAATATGAAAACAAGGCGGCTTAGGCCGCCTTTTCTTTGGTCGCGCCCTTCCCTTCCAGCGCGCATTTTTTACGTATGCCTTGCGTGGAAGACAGCAAAAAACCATTAACATGACAACTATGAAACCCAAATCGAACTCAAGCTATGAGGTCGTCCAGGAAAACGGCGTTTTTGTCGCGCGTTGCCTGTATGTTGAAGTAGAGAGCCAGGGGGCGACGGAACAAGAAGCCATAGCGAATCTGGAAGAGGCGCTGGCGCTCTTCTTCGAAGATTTGCCCGGACCCGCCGACGGCTAAGCCGCTGCCGCCCCCTATCCGCCCTCCCCATCCATCAGCCGGTCCAACGCGGTTATCAATTGCAGGTCGGGGCAGTCGCGGTAGATGCCGGTGTCTGCTTGATGCGCCGGGTCTATGCCGCGCAGGAACAGGTAGTACACGCCGCCGAAATGCCGCCGGTAGTCGTAGCCGGTCAGGCGCACGCGCAGGTAGCGGTGCAACGCAACGCAGTAGATCAGGTATTGCAGGTAATAATGGGTGGCGGCCATGGCCTGTTTGAGTTGCGGCGGTGCATAGCTTGCCAGCTCGGGTCCCAGCCAGTTTGATTTGTAATCGACGATGTAGTAACGCCCCCGCGCTTCGAACACCAAGTCGATGAAGCCCATCATGTAGCCGTTTACTTGACGGAAGTCCAGCGTTTGCGCCGCTTCGACGAATTCCGGCGCGACTTTCAGCGCCGGGTCGGCGAGCAGGCGGCGCAGGCGCGTCACGTCGAGACGATTAATCGGGTAAGCAAAACCCAGTTCGACCAGGCGCTGGCTTGGCCCGGCGTCTGCCAAACGGATGCCGCCGGTGGCGGGAAACAATACGCCTTGGGCGCTGGGAAATAAAGCGCAATCGGTGTCCAGCGGCGCGTCCAGCGTGGCCGCCACGCTATGCGCCACCACCGGCGCCCATTTCTCGTCGATGAAATACGCCCGCAGTCGATCCGCCACCCAGGCCTGCAACGCCGCCGGATCGTTGCGGGTGAATTCCCATTCCTCGAATATCGCATGTAGACAAGTGCCGGGCTGCGCGCCGCGCGGGAAAGCGAATATATCCAGCGCGGGCGGGGCTTCCACCGGCGCTGCGGGCAGCGCGTCGTAATCCGGCGCTTCGCTGTGCTTGCCGGCGCTCAACGCCGAAAAGCTGGTCATGCGCCAACCTACGTCAGAGGACAGAGGACAGAGGGCAGAGGACAGAGGGCGAAGATCAAAAACCCCCTCCTCTAAATCTGTCTTCTGTCTTCTGTCCTCTGTCTTCTGATGCTGATGCAGCGTTTCGACGCTTGCGTCGGCGCGTTTGGCGTAGGCGCGCACGGCTTGTTCCAAGACGGCGGAGCCGGCGGTTTTGAGCAATGCGCTCATGCTTTCCAGTGGCCGGGCCGGGTCTGCGTCCTGCCCGTGCAAGAGCCAAGCCAGCGCGGAACTTTCCACCTCGCTGACGTTGCCCCAGGTGACGTAGCAACGGTGCTGGGCGCGGGTCAGCGCGACGTATAGCAGGCGCAGTTTTTCCGCCAGTTTTTCCGTGCCGGCCAGCGCCTTGTGCGCCGCGAATTCGCTGGAGCCTAGATCCAATGTGGGCTGGTGGTCGTTATCGGCATCGTGAAAGGTGACGGTGGTTTCGTTTTTCCGCCACAACTGGCCGTCCCACAGGAACGGGCAGAACACCACCGGGTATTCCAGCCCCTTGCTCGCATGGATGGTGACGATTTGCACGCGCTTGGCGTCGCTTTCCAGGCGCAACATGGATTCCTCATCGTCGTCGCGCGGCGCGTGGATCGCGCGCGACAGCCAGCCGAGCAACGCGTCCATGCCGTGGCGCGCCTGGCTTTCAATCTGGATCAGTTCGGCCAGGTGCAGCAGATTGGTAAGCCGCCGTTCGCCGTCGGGGAAACGCAGCAGACGTTGCGCTACTTCGTAATCAATCAGCCAGGCGCGGAAACAGCACATGAAACCGTGGTCGCGCCACAATTCGTGGTAACGGCTGAATGCGTCGAACACCTGCTCCGCCGCATGTTCGTCGTAGGCCAGCGCGACAATCCGCACCGCCGTCATGCCCATCGCCTCAGTCGCCAGCGCGGCGTTGACCAGGCTGCCGCGCCCCGGTTCGGCGATGGCTTGCAACACCAGTTCCAGCTCCAGCGCCTCGCGCGCTTCAAACACGTTGTCCTGACCGCGACGCACGCTGGGCACGCGACGCCGCACCAACTCTTCCTGCACCAGTTTGCCCTGGCGGTGGCCGGGCGCCAGCACAGCGATGTCGCCGCCGTTAAGCGGCCTGGTTTGACTGTCTTTCACCAAGTACGCCCTGCCCTCCCCGGCCAGAGTGAGCAAACGCGCGATTTCCGTGGCGGCGGCCTGCGCCGCGATGACATTGGCCGCATCCTTACTCCAAGATTTTTCCTTATCGTTTTCGATATACGCTGGAAACAATTGAAACTGAAAAGCGGAAGACTGAGAATCCTGCCCTCCCCCCTCTGTCCTCTGTCCTCTGTCTTCTGTCTTCTGGACAACCAGTTCACCCAGCGCTCTAGTCGTCGGTTCGACCGGGCGATAATCGATGTTCTCCACCAGAAACGGGCGGCTCCCGGCGAAGAGCGCATTGACGGCCTTAACCAGCGCGGGAATGGAGCGCTGGTTGGTGTTCTGCGTCTTTTGCGCCGCAGTGTCGCGATAGGCGTCGAGGTAGGTGTACACATCCGCGCCGCGGAAGCCATATATCGCCTGCTTGGGGTCGCCGACGAAAAACGCCGGCAACGCCTGGTCGCGGTGGTACAAGTGCTGGAATATCCGGTACTGGATCGGGTCGGTGTCCTGGAATTCGTCGATCAGCGCCGCCGGGTAGCGGCTGCGCACCAGCGCCGCGAGGTGCTCGCCGTGCAGTGAATTGAGCGCCTGATACAGGCCATTAAGCAAGTCGTGGTAGGAAAACACCAGCCTGGCATGTTTGCGCGCCGGCAGTTCCTGTTCGCAATAGCGCAGCAGATCGGCTTTCAGCGCCGTCAGCCGGTGCGCCAGCGCATCGTTGATCCGGCCTGCGGCATCAAGCAGCGCGGCGCAGGCGGCGAAAAAAGGATGCTCGGGCGGCGTGCAATTTTTCTTGGTGCCCTTGCCCACCTGCAATTCCGCCGGGGTCAGCTTGACCAGCTTGTCCGGTATAACCAACCCAGGCGTCGCTGCGGCAAAATAGAGATCGAACTGGCCGAACCAATCCGCCATGCTGCTTTTCTTGTAGCTGACGCCGTTCAGGCCGGTATGCTCCAGCAGCAGCTTGGTGATATCCTCGCGCTGCCGCTGCCACAATGTCCGGGCCGGCGCATAGGCCGCGTCGAGTGCGGCTTCCAGTCCGGGAAAATCCGCCACGGCGACGAGCGGTGACAGCGTCAAAAAATCCTGCTTGCCGATGTGCGGGCGCATTTCGGCAAGCCAGGCGTCCGGTGACTGTTTCATGCTTACCAGATAATCCACCCAGGCGCCGCGCGCCGGCTGGATTTCGCGCCGCCAGTAGTCGTCCACGATGTCGCGCAGGATTTCGGTTTCGTCGGGGAGCAATTCGGTGTCGAATTCCATCCCCGATTCAAACGCGCTTTCGGTCAGCACCCGCTGGCAAAAACCATGAATGGTGAATATCGCCGCATCGTCGAAACAGCGCATCGCATGGGTCAGGCGGCGGATGGCGAGTTGCCGGTCCAACTCTTCGCGAGCCAGATAGGTTTTACAAAACTCGTCGCCACTGTCCTGGCCTTTTAATTCCATCAGCATCGCGGCCAGTTTTTGGCGGATGCGGGCGCTCAATTCCGCCATCGCCGCCTTGGTGTAGGTCACCACCAGGATGTTTTCGACCGCCAGCTCGCGCTCCAGGATCAGACGCACGAACAAGCCGCTGATCGCCCAAGTCTTGCCGGTGCCGGCGCTCGCCTCAATCAGCGTCGGACGGTCAAGCGCTACGTGGTAAACGTCGAAGGGATCGAAGGAGAGTGAGGCGTGAGGGGTGAGGGGGGAGGCGTGAGGCGTGAGGCGTGAGACGTTGGGGGACATGATGGAATTCTCTTAACTTTATGAATTGGCACTCAGTTCCATAGGATGTGCCGAGGAACGAGGCGCATCGGTCGCAAAATTCCGTGCCATCCGCGATTGATGCGCCTCCTGTCGTCGGCACATCCTACGACCCTCATCACTCAGCACTCAGCACTGCAATTAACGGCGTTAGCAATTCCAGCGCGATCTCTTCGAAGCGGGCATCCAGCGGGTCGCCGGTTTGACCGCGATAGACTGTCCGGTAATAGATATTTTCCGATTCGCCGCGAAAATCGCCGTTGCGGAATGCCGGTTCGTCCCAGATTTTATGGGCGGCCTTGAGTGCTACCTGGCTGTCCTTGCCGGCCAGGCGTTCTACCGCATAGGCATGGCTGCTTTTGACGAAGAACGGCAGCGGGAAACGCAGCCCTTGCCAATAATAGTCCAGCAGTTTGGCCAATTCGCGCTCGGGCTGCGCCACTTCGGCGAAATGCACCGTCTTGTCCGCACCTATTAGCCGGCTATGCAGCGCCACGCCCGGCGGTTTGAGATGACACAGCACCAGGTGGCGCAGCCACAAGGCGTACAGTTCGCGCGGCCTGACGCCGTGCAGGGTGTATTCGATCAAACCTTCCGCACTGACTTTATCCAGCCAGCCGACCAGACGCAATTCGCCCGCCATGAAATCCAGGCGCAACGGATCAAGCACGCTTTGCGGCAACTGGGGCAACAGTTGCCCGGCCAATTGCTCGGCCACGGCATCCTCGCGGGCGTGCAGCGCGCCGCCGAATGCACCATGCGGCAACCAGCCCTGCGCTTCCGCCAGCAGCAACGCATCGTCGGGCGGGCGGCCATGGAGGCGGATTTGCAGCGACAGCGCGCGCACGTCGTCCCTGGCAAAATAATCCAGGCCGAACGGCTCGCGCACCGCGAATTCGGCGTCGCCCTCGCCCAGCCAAATATTCAGCCGCCGACGCATCAGGTAACGCGCCGGATTAGCGCAGAATGACGCCAACTGATCCAGCTCCAGCGTCTTCCATTCCTCCTCCGGCACATCCAAAGGACAAGAAAACAAAGGACATATCCCCCCATCCTCTTCTGACTCCTGCCCTCTGTCCTCTGTCTTCTGTCCTCTGTCTTCTGATCCCTGCCCTCTGTCCTCTGTCCTCTGATCCCTGTCTTCTGATCCCTGAAGCGCTCGCGCAGCCGCCAGCCACGCCGTGGAATAGCCCGGCCTGGCCGGATCGTTAAGAAAATAGACCGGGCTGAAAGGTTGTAGGGCATGTTTAACGAGGATGCGCTGGGCGACCTCCGCGCCGCAACTCGCCCGCACCGTATCGAGCAAATCCGCCACCAGCACCGATGGCGGCAACGCGCTGTTGTCGCGTATGCCCTGCCCGACAAAGCTGATGTACAGAGTTTTTCGCGCCGACAGCATGGTTTCAAGAAACAGGTAGCGGTCGTCGAGGCGGCGCGAGCGGTCGCCGGGGCGGGAATGTTTGGCAATCAGATCGAAACCGACGGGTGTCTGGCGGCGGGGAAAATCACCGTCGTTCATGCCGAGCAGGCATATCACCGGAAACGGCAAACTGCGCAGTGGCGCAAGACTCGCGAAGGTTACGCCGCCGCTCAATGTAGCGCCACCGGTCATCTCTTTCAGTTGCCCGGAAAGCCAGCTTTTCACCACCGCGATGCCGACCGGTTGGGTGAATTGCGCCGATACGGCCAGTTCGTGCAGCGCCGCCAGCCGGTCACGCACTTTACGAACGGCGGATTCTTCATCGTCCTGCGGCGCGAACAGGCGCTCAATCAGGAAGTTCAGGCGCACCACCCACTGCGCCAACGGCAACGCGCCCTGGAGCATTTCCGCCAACTCGAACAAGGTTTCGGCGAACTCGGCGAAACGCCCCGCCACCTGCGCGCGCTCACCCTCAACATCGTCATAGGGCAAAGTTGCGCCGAACAAGGGCAAGCCGTCACCCGCAACCGCTTGCGGCAAGGCCACGCCCAGCATCAGGCGGGATAGCCCGTCGCGCCAGGTGTGGCGCTGTGTTGCGGGCAAGCCCAGCCCGGCCTTGTGCGCCGCATCGCGCCCCCAGCGGATGCCGGTTTCGCGCACCCAGCGGTGTATCGCCGGCAGATCGCCCTCGTCCAGGTCGAAACGGCGCAGCAGCGCCGGCAATTCGAGCAAGCCCAGCACCCAATCCGCAGCGAAACGCGAGGAAGGCAAATCGAGCAAGGACAGGAAAGCCGCCACCAGCGCTTGTTCACCGGACGCGCCGCGCCCGGCGATGCCGTAGGGTATCACCGGCGCGCCGCTACGCGCCGCGAACACCGCATCGATATAGGGCGCGTAGCGCTCAATGTCGGTGGCCAGCACCGCAACACCGTCCGGCGTCAACGACGGGTCGGCGGCGAACAAGTGCAGCAACTGGTCATGCAGCACCTCGACCTCGCGCATCGCGCCGTGACAATCGTGGATTTGCAGGGAACGGTCGTCGGGCGGGATGTGGTGCGGGACAAAGCCGGGGGCTTCCGGGTCGATCAAATTCAGGATGTCGGACTGCAAGGCGTGCAGCAGCGTCGGTTCAGCGTCGCATTCATCGTCTTGATCGAATACGTCCTGAAGCTCGGGGAAATCCGCGAGGGCGCCGCAAAAATCGCGCCCTTGCTTGCCCAGCGAGGCCAGCAGCGGGTTGCCCGTTTCCAGCAGCAGTTCGTCGGCGTCAGCGCTGCCGGCCAGCCGCGCCTGCTCGCGCCGGTCGCGGATCAGCTCCCAGTATTCCCGGCTGGGGTTAAGCACAAATAGGCAAACCTCGGTGTGCCGCGCCAGCTTACGCACCAGCTCCAGATACAGCGGTGACAGCGTAGAAATGCCGAACAGGATGACGCGCTCCGGCAGCACGCCGCCACACCCTTCGCCATCCAGGCGCGCCAACAGGCTGCCCATGAGCCGCGCCCAGTGCGCCTCGCCATGCGCCAAATCGCGCCACAGCGCCGCCTGCCAGCCCTCGTCCGCGCCGAGACCACACATTTCGCCACGCTCCCAGGCGGCCACCCAATCCGGGCGGTAAACCAGATATTGGTCGAAAATATCGGCGATGCGGCAAGCCAGCTCAAAGCGGCGAAAATCGCCGCCGCCTTCGAGATAGCCGCGTAGCCGCGTTGCTGCAACCAGCTTATCCGGCTGGGCGAGCCACGCCATGATGCGCCACGTCAGAATTTCAGGGGAAAACGCCGAGGAATGCGGCAAATCGCCCAGCACCGCGCGCATCAAGCGCCAGACAAAGGTAGCCGGCAGCGGGAATTCGACATTGGCGCAGATCGTTAAGCGTTCCGCCAGACGTAGCGTAAGCCAGCGTTCCATGCCCTTGCCCTGGACGACGATGGTCTCCGGCGCGAGCGGCGCTGCAAGCGGCACGGCGACGACGCCGGCCAGCAGCGCCATCAGCTTTTCGACACGGTTTGACTGATAAAGGTGGAGCAAGGACTTGCGGCTTAACCAGCTACGTGGCTAATGTATGCACACAAGCCAAATCAAACCGTTCGTGCTGAGCCTGTCGAAGCATGAACGGTTTGATTTGACTTGGATTTTTAATCCGTTCGTCCTGAGCTTGTCGAAGGGCGAGCGGATTAAAAATCAGTAAGCTGGAAAATGTGGTCATACATTAGCTGCGACCGGGGATGATGACTTTGGAACCGGGGCTAAGCGGACGCTTGCCGGAAAGATTGTTCGTGCGTTGGATGTCGTTGGCCGCCACATTGAAACGCTTGGCGATGCTGCTCAGGGTATCGCCATGGCGCACCGTATAATGCGTGGCGGGCGATTTTGCCGCCGCAATGCGGGACGGCTTGAGTGGCTTGGCTCGGGCAAACTTGCTTGATTTATTGGCTGTCGCGCCCGGTTTGGCTGGCGCATTAGCCTGTTTTGCCGACGCAAGATACACAGGCTTGTTCACCACCAGTTTCTGCCCCAATGCCAGACGATTGGATTTGAGGTGGTTAAGCGCCTTGATTTGCTCGGGAGCAACATCGTAGCGATGCGCGATGCTGAACAAAGTATCGCCCTTCTTCACCACATGCGCGATTCTTTTGCCGACGCTTGCCGCCGCCTGCTCTTCGTGGACGGCATAGTTGCCGGCCAGTGCGTTTTCATCACCGGCGGCAGGCGGCGCATCGTTCTTCCCGAGCGGCACCAGCAGCGTGCCGCCGGCCAGCCTGCGGCGCACGCTGCCGATGCTGTTGACTTCCTTCAGGCGCGTTACGCTGATGCTGAACCTGCGCGCCACCGAATCCAGCTTCTCGCCCCGCCCCAACTTATAGGACTGCCAGGAAACCAGCGGCTTGTCATAGTTTTCCAGGTTGTTGGCGAAAATATCCGCCTTGTCCGCCGGCAGCAACAGAAAATCGCTATCCTTGTTATTGATCACCGGTCGGTTGTGGCCGGGATTGAGCGATGCCAATTCGTTGGCGGAGGTTTCCGCCAGACGCGCCGCCAGCGCCATATCGATGCGCTTCTTGGTGGCGACGCGGGTGAAATAAGGCTGGTTGGGTATCGACGCCAACTCCAGGCCAAAGGCTTGCGGGTCGGCGATAATATGCTTCACCGCCAGCAGCTTGGGTAGGTAATTGCGCGTTTCCGGCGGCATGCGTAAGCTCAGGAAATCGGTGGGCAGCCCCAGCGCCTCGTTGCGGCTGATGGAACGCTGCATATTGCCCTCGCCCCAGTTGTAGGCGGCCAGCGCCAGCTCCCAATTGCCGAACATGCCATGCAGTTTTTGCAGGTAATCCAGCGCAGCACCAGTCGCCGCCATAATGTCGCGACGCCCGTCGTACCACCAATTCTGCTGCAAACCGAAATTTTTGCCGGTGGAAGGAATGAACTGCCAGATGCCGGAAGCATGGGCGCGCGAGTAAGCCTTGGGATTGAACGCGCTTTCTATCATCGGCAACAGCGCGACTTCCGACGGCATGCCGCGCTTTTCCACCTCTTCAACGATATAGAACAAGTAACGCTGGCTGCGGTCTATCATGCGCGCCATGTAATCCGGGCGATTGGCGTACCAGTTCTCGTTCTCCTGCACCAACGGCGTATCCATCTCGCCCAGGGAGAAACCGGCGCGGATGCGCTCCCACAAATCACCGGACGACAGGTTATCCGCAGGCTCGGTGGAGTTGGCAATATCGGCCACATCGGCGGCCAGAGTCGATGCAATCCGGGGAGAAAATTGCAACCTGGGAGAAAAATCCCGGTAGACGGGATAGGCAGGCGCCTGCAACGAAACCTCGGGTTCCCCCGCCAACGACGCCTCAGTGGAAGCCACCGACCGAGCCGCAGGAGCAATTTCCGGTGCAGCCTCGGCGGAAACCACCGACTGCGCATCGGAAGAAAGCGCCGGGAACGCTTCGCGCCCACCGGTCTCCTCCGCCCATGCCGCAGCACGGAACAGCAGCAAGGCGGACAAAGTCAAAGAAATAGCGTGTTTAATGCGCATCGGGTTTATTGTTGTTCCGTCCAGGAAATTCCTTGGATAGTAACCAATTTCCGCAAAAGACGTCAAGCGTTTTTCCATCGGCGACCACCCGCCCGGCATCTCATTGTTTCAATATATTATTCTGATTTATTTCGTCAATTTCGTATTTTTGCGAACAGGAAAACAGTTTAGAGGAATAAATCGAATATGGCCGCAGGCGCGAATTTATCCGCATCCGCGAATAAATCGCAACATATTGAAATGTCAAGAAATATACGGCAAAACGAGGTTATTTCAGGATAATTGAAGTGGAATCCGCCCCGGTTCACCCGCGTGGCGAGTGCGCTACGGGCTGGATTGCACGGTTTTCCGGGCGCACGGCGGCGTTGCAACGCCTTTTGATCGTTCCCACGCTCCGCATCGTTACATGCAAAGTGTCGTAGGCAGGTTTGCTCTAGGCTGTCGAAATACGGCGCTTTTAGCGAATTCCAGCTTTCCGGTGAGGAATTTAGTCAATTACTAGCCAAGTCATAGCAATTTGTGACAAGAACATATCGTAGATCAAGCACTGGAACGGCTTCCCGCAAAAGAACAATGACAGGATGAACAGGATTTACAGGATGGGTTTTCTATCCTGTTCATCCTGTAAATCCTGTCTAAACGTCTGTTGGGTTCCGGATTGTCCGGCTTAGGATGATGGAAAAATGTGGCAGCACTTAATAATCCGGCATAAGCAAGACGCATGGGAAAGTTCCATTTCATGGCTGTGGTTGTTTACATATTGTGCGCCCTGTAATACCATCCCGTAATGATTAAATCTTTCAAGTGCAAAAATACTGAACAGCTTTTTCATGATGTGCCGGTGGCATCCTTTCGTGCTATCGAGCGCCCGGCGCGGCGCAAATTACTCTACCTTCACCGAGCGCGTGTTCTAGAGGATTTGCGCCGTCCCCCAGGCAATCGTCTGGAAGCATTGAAGGGTGACCGAAGCGGCCAGCACAGCATCCGTATCAACGACCAATGGAGGCTTTGCTTTATCTGGCAAGACGGCGATGTGCATGACGTTGAAATCGTCGATTACCACTAGATTACCACTATTAAAGACATTAGCGATGAACCAAGAACTACTTGATCTGGAACTGTTCGACCTGATACCGCCCGGCGAAATTCTCCTGGAAGATTTCATGAAACCGCTGGGCATTAGCATCAACAGTCTGGCTCGCGATATCGCCGTGCCGCCCGACCGCATCGGAGAAATCGTTAACGGCCAGCGTACCATCACCGCCGACACCGCGCTACGCCTCGGCAAATATTTCGGCGTATCGCCGGAGATATGGCTGGATTTGCAAAGTGATTATGAACTTCGCCTGGCGCAACGCACTACTTGGCCGGAAATCGAACCGGAAATCCAGCGCCGGGCAGCATGATTTTATTTCGTCTGTTCGTTGCAGAAGATGGATGTATGGATAAGACTAAACAACCACCAGCTAAAGCTGGTGGGTTTGAGTTTCGGACTGAAAGTCCGGA
The DNA here is from genome assembly GCA_041674485.1 of Sulfuricellaceae bacterium. Taxonomy (GTDB): domain Bacteria; phylum Pseudomonadota; class Gammaproteobacteria; order Burkholderiales; family Sulfuricellaceae; genus JAGXQV01. Next base: position 753 of record JBAYVP010000044.1, on the reverse strand, counting down.
TACGCGTCGGCTGAACGACGCGTCATATTCGAGGCACATTCGAAATCTCGTCATTTTTTCTTGGTTCGAGATACAGCGTTTTCAACATCTGATAGTTATAACCTTTGTATCGACTCGGCAAGCTTGCTCCCTTCTCCCGCAGGCGGGAGAAGGGCCGGGGATGAGGGCGTTTGCGTACAGGCAACCGTAACCGATGTGGAAAATCCCTCACCCCAACCGGCTCCGCCCCCTTCCAGTCATCTCCGTAACCCACATCCTCCCATGCAACCCCATAGTCAGGATCAAACACCACAAACGCATCTATGGCAACAGAGCGCACTCAAGCTTGCCCGGAAAATGCCGTGCGCCCGCCTTGTAATTGATAACACATATGTTAGTATTTGAATTATGAGTTACACCATAACCTACTACAGCGAATCGGTTGAGGCGGATATTGAGGCTTTACCGATAACGCTGAAATCCAAATATATCGTACTTTCCCGCAGGATGATTGAGGTTGGCGCGAACCTTGGTGAACCGCATACTGAAGCTTTTGGCGGAGGCTTGTTTGAGTTGCGTTTGAACCTAGAAAGCTCAGTTGACCGCTTGCTAGGACGTGTAACATGGTGGTTCTAAACAGCTTTATCATGTATTCCGCGTTCACCCGTTTGGTGAGAGCGCTACGGGCTGGATTGCACGGTTTTCCGGGCGCATGGCGGCGTTGCAACTACAAGAGAAGAGAATGGAACAACCATTCTTCGTCGTTGCGCCTCT
>JBAYVP010000043.1:0-22182 GCA_041674485.1 Sulfuricellaceae bacterium | reverse complement strand
GCTTCGCCGAATGGGCGAAGGGTGAACGGATTAAAAATAATGTAGGTTGTGATGTTTCTTGGCATAGACAAAATGCAAGGTGTCGGGAATGCGCTTTATCACCAAAGCTAAAACAGCCTTTGCTACAACCCGAAATATGTCCTCAAAACCCAATATGAGCCTAGCTTTTTTCCGGTTAGGCTGGGAGCAATCGTCATGCTGCAACTGAAATGCGTTGAACCCCGACAAAATCAAGCGGCTCGGATATTTCCTCTTGAACTTCAAGACAAAGCTCAATGGCTTCGCGGATGCGCTCCATCAGGTCATCGAGCGATTTTGCCTGCGTGTGACAGCCTGGCAGCGCAGGAACCGAAGCTACGAAGCACCCTGCGGAATCTTTTTCAACAACTACGTCAAATTGGTGTGTCATAGCCACCCCCATGCCGAAATTTTACGCTCAAACAGCCCGCAAAGGGAGCAAAGCATGGGGGCAGACCTTACGTTTTACACAGGCGTAATCGAAATAGATTTCAAATGCAAAACGTAAGGCCTGGCACCATACTTCCTTCTGTGTAACGATAAGCGCTCCGCGTGGGAACGATCAAATATTTGCAAAATGGGTATCTGGCGAATTCGCTGCAACCCAGCTTAAAACTGCTTTTGCTACAATTTGTTGTGTTTTATCAGGGGCGTAATTATAAACGCTTGTGTACATGAAAAAATGCGACCAGCCACGGTCTTCCACTTGAGTAGAGAGATGTATCAATTGTGGATCATCTTCTGATTCTTCGTTTATTCCAAGTGAGCGAATAGTCTCTACTACAATAGATTTCGCGTGAGTTCTGTTTGTTTCGATAACGATGAGTCCGTGATCTCGCAAATTATCGCAAACTGATTCGATTTGTATGTTTCCAGAGAGAACAGGTACGAGCATTGGAACCCCTAACGTAAAGTAGCCGGGTAGGGAGTGGGCACGTTTTTTGTGCCCACGCGGTCAGAGGCGAGTGTTTCCCACCGGGTTGGGGTTCCAATGACCGCACCGCGTGGGCACAAAAGCGTGCCCACCCTACCCGGCTATGGCAAGCAGATAGATGCATGACCGACAAGCCTCGCTCCATGAGCTTGCGCACCACTTGCAAATAGCTCCGCAAGCTGCGCGAGGAGTTCGTTGTGCGGACAGTCGCGAATTGAAGCCACATTAGCTGCATCGACAATGACAATCTCAGGATGTCCGGCGCTGGCTCGAATGAGAAATGCGTCGTCGGCGCCCCGCGACCACACAGCAACGTAGGGGACTATAGAGTGCGTACCTGCGGAGTAGCGTGAGTTTGCGTAGCTTGAATAGCCCAAGCAAGCTGCCCGCGCGCCCTTATCTGGAGAAAAGAGCGCGGCGCGAACGCTTCGGAACCGGAAATTGACATTCCCCTTATGTCTCCGCCATTTCGGCGAGCCCACCTTAGTGTCCATCTGATGGATTCCGAACTCAACAAGTTCTGTTTGAACAAGTTCTGTTTGATTGAGCTGGTCGAGAGCTGATTCCCAAGTCATGACAATGCTCCTCGGCAAATTATGGAAGGCGGCTAACGTTAATGTAGCCATCCTAAATGACGCTTTATAAAGCGTCACTTCTGTTTATATGGCCTGCACATAACTCGTAAAATACTTTGAAAGCATAATACTATCACTTTCTATGGCATCCTAAAAATGATTCCCCAAAGGGCACAAGAGCCGCGAACGTCACGAACGCGCCACCGTTGATCGGGGCTAAAGCCCCTCCTACAGGCTGTCCGCGACGAAGCGCTAATCCAGGCTACGGACTATGCGAAAACGTTGGGTTAACGGTAAGCTGTTAACTCAAACACCAACCAGTCCCTAGCCTCTAGCCTCTAGTCCCTAGCCCCTATAAAAGCAATCAATCCGCCTGCTTACGCAGGAACGCCGGTATCTCCAGATGGTCTACGCTTGCCAGTTTGCTCTCGCCACGGCGTCCGCGGCGCATTACGGCCGGTTCGTCCAGGTCTTCGTAGTTGACTTCGTAGGGGATGTTGTCGGTGCCGGTGCGCACGATTTCCATGCGCGGTTTTTGCTGCTGGGCGGCGGCTTTTGTGCCCAGGCCGGTTGCGACCATGGTCACGCGCAGTTCGTCGCCGGCTTGATCGTCGAATACTGTGCCGAAAATTACGGTGGCGTCGTCGGCGGTGAATTCCTTGATGGCTTCCATCACTTCATGCACTTCCTTCATTTTCAGGCTCATGTTGGCGGTGATGTTCACCAGCACGCCGCGCGCGCCGGATAGGTTGATGCCTTCCAGCAGGGGGCTTGCTACTGCGCGTTCCGCCGCGATGCGCGCGCGGTCCACGCCGGCTGCGCAGGCGGAGCCCATCATCGCCATGCCGTTTTCCGACATGACGGTTTTTACGTCGGCGAAGTCTACGTTTACCAGGCCGGAGTTGTTGATAATGTCGGCAATGCCGGACACCGCGCCGTGCAGCACGCCGTTGGCGGCCTTGAAGGCGTCCTGGAAGGAGACATCGTCGCCCAGCACTTCCATCAGTTTTTCATTTGGCACAACGATCATCGAGTTGACGTATTTCGCCAGTTCCTCAATGCCCGTTTGTGCTACTTTGACGCGTTTGTTCTCGAATGTGAAAGGCCGGGTGACCACCGCCACCGTCAGCACACCCATGTCCTGCGCCACCTGCGCGACGATGGGGGCGGCGCCGGTGCCGGTGCCGCCGCCCATGCCGGCGGCGATGAACAGCATGTCGGCGCCTTGAATCATTTCGGCGATCCGGTCGCGGTCTTCCAGTGCGGCTTCCCGCCCCACGTCGGGCTTGGCGCCGGCGCCCAGTCCCTTGGTCAGGGTGGTGCCCAGTTGCAGTTGGGACGCAGCGAGATTGCGTTTCAGCGCTTGGGCGTCGGTATTGGCGCAAATGAATTCGACGCCGGTCAGGCCGCTACGGATCATGTGATCCACCGCATTGCCGCCGCATCCGCCCACGCCGATGACTTTGATGATGGCTTCTTTGGCTTCCACATCCACAATTTCAAACATGCTATTCATAGCTCTAACTCCCTAGATTTAAATGCCGGTTATTTCAAAAACTTTTTCAGTCAGGAGTGATGAGTCGAGAACCAGACGCGCCCCGAAACTCTCCACTCCTCACTCTTCACGCTTCAAATTCAAAAATTACTGAACCAACTCTTCATCTTGTTCATGATTTGCGCCATTGATCCGGTCTGCAAATTGTTCAACTGGTGGCGCTGGTATTGCTCGGTTCCCGCCAGCAGCAAGCCGTAGCAGGTGGAAAAGCGTGGGGAATTCACCAGTTCGGCCAATCCCCCCTGATAATTCGGGCATCCCAGCCGCACCGGCAGGTGGAATACTTCCTCGCCCAGTTCGACCATGCCTTGCATGTCGCTGCTGCCGCCGGTGATGACGATGCCGGAGCGCAGCATTTCTTCAAACCCGCTACGGCGCAATTCCGCTTGCACCAGGGTGTAAAGTTCCTCGACGCGCGGCTCTATTACTTCGCCCAAAGTCTGGCGCGACAATTGGCGCGCGCCGCGCTCGCCGACGCCGGGCACTTCTATCATCGCGGTCGGATCGGCCAATTGGCGCAACGCGCAGCCGTATCGCCGCTTGATGTCTTCCGCTTCCAGCGTCGGCGTGCGTAGCGCCATCGCGATGTCGTTGGTGATCTGGTCGCCGGCGATGGGAATCACCGCCGTGTGGCGTATTGCGCCGTTGGTGAAGATGGCGATGTCGGTGGTGCCGCCGCCGATGTCCACTAGGCACACGCCCAGGTATTTTTCGTCTTCGGTCAGCACCGCGTAGCTCGACGCCAGCGGTTGCAGGATCAGGTCGAGCACTTCCAGGCCGCAGCGGCGCACGCACTTGATGATGTTTTGGGCGGCTGCGATGGCGCCGGTGACGATATGCACCCGCACTTCCAGCTTGACGCCGCTCATCCCGAGCGGTTCGCGCACGTCTTCCTGGCCGTCTATGATGAATTCCTGGGTGAGGATGTGGAGTATTTGCTGCTCCGCCGGGATAATCACCGCGCGCGCCGTTTCGATCACGCGGTCAACGTCCGACTGGTTTACTTCCTTGTCCTTGATCGCCACCATGCCGTGCGAATTGATGCTTTTGATGTGGCTGCCGGCGATGCCGGTGAATACTTCGCTGATTTTGCAGTCGGCCATCAGTTCGGCTTCCTCCAGCGCGCGCTGGATGGCGTTGACGGTCGAGTCGATGTTCACCACCATGCCCTTGCGCATTCCGCGCGACGTATGCTGGCCGATGCCGACAATCTCCAGCCGCCCCTCGGGCAGTATCTCCGCGACGATGGCGACGATTTTCGAGGTGCCGATGTCAAGACCTACGATCATGTTCTTGTTTTCTCTGGCTTTAGCCATGCTTTGCTCCTTGCTTGCTGGTCCCTGCCGGGGCGGGTTTTTTATCCGCGCCGCTTGCCTTGCCGGCTCCCGCCGATGTGTGCGCCGCCATGGCCGGGTAGCGCACCGCGAAGCCGTTGGGATAGCGCAGATCGACGTAATTTACCGTGGCCGGCAATTTGGCGACTGAGCGCTCGAACACGCCGGCGAATTTCTCTATGCGCTGCACCACTTCTTCCCGTCCCAATTCCAGGTTCAGCCCGCTTTTCAAGCGCACCTGCCAGGAACGGCGCGGACTCAGTACGATCTGCGCCGGCTCTTGCTTGAGCGGCGCCAGCGTGGCTTTGAACAGCACGTAATGCTCGGCGATATCCTTGGCGGACTCCGGCGTCGGCCCGATGAATTCCGGCAGCGCTTCGTTTGATGCCGCCTGGAACACCTCGCCGCGCGTGTTGACCAGACCGATGGCGCCCCAGCGCGCCAATGCCTGATGTTCTTCCAACGCCACTTCCAATTGGTCCGGCCAACGCCGACGAACGTTCACCGTGCGCACCCAGGGCAGTTTTTCGAAGGCGCCGCGTATTTTTTTAATATCCAAGGTAAAAAAATTTCCCTTCATTTCCTGTTGCACGATCAGTTTCACCTGTTCGCGATTCACATGGTTCAACTTGCCGTTCACATCCAGCTTGCGTAGCGGAAACACCGGCAAATGCACCAGCAGAAAAAACCCCGCGTACAGCATCAACACCGCCGCCAGCCCGTAAAGCAGGTTGGCGAGCCATAAGGTCATTTGCGGTTTATCCCACATTTCATCAGGGGCTAGGGACTAGGGGCTATTCGGGTAGGGTGGGCACGTTTTTTGTGCCCACGCGGAAACTCCGCTGACCGCGTGGGCACAAAAAACGTGCCCACCCTACTTGTCTAGCCCCTGCCTTCAAGCGCCATCTCCAAAATCTTCACCACCAAATCCTCGAAACTCAATCCCGCCGCGCGCGCCGCCATCGGCGCCAGGCTGTGGTCGGTCATGCCCGGCGCGGTGTTGACCTCCAGGAAATACGGGTTGCCGGCCTCATCCATCAGGAAATCCACCCGTCCCCAGCCGTTGCCGCCGATCACCGCGAAGGCTTTTTGCGCTTGCTCCTGTATGCTTTTTTCCTGTTCCGGCGTGAACCCGCATGGGCACAGGTAGCGCGTGTCGTCGCGCAGGTATTTCGCCTCAAAGTCGTAAAATTCGTTGGCCGGCTCAATCTTGATCACCGGCAACGCCACATCGCCAAGTATTGCAACGGTGTATTCGCCCCCGCCGATGTAGGCTTCCGCGATCACCAGCGGGTCGTGCCGCGCCGCCGAATCAAAGGCGGCGCGCAGTTCGCCGGGGTTTTTCACCTTGGCTACGCCGATGCTGGAGCCTTCGCGCGCCGGTTTCACGAACAGCGGCAACCCTAAGCGCGCTTCGACTGCGGCGAAATCGGCGGCAGCGTCGAGCACCACGTATTCCGGCGCCGGAATGCCGGCTGCCTGCCAGATCAGCTTGGTGCGCCATTTATCCATCGCCAGCGAGGAAGCCAGCACCCCGCTGCCGGTATAGGGCATGCCCATCAATTCCAGCGCCCCTTGCAGCGTGCCGTCCTCGCCATAACCGCCATGCAGCGCGATGAATGCGCAGGCAAAGCCTTCTTTTTTCAGGTCGCCCAATTCGCGTTCCGCAGGATCAAACGGATGCGCGTCCACCCCGCGCCGTTTGAGCGCCGCCAGCACCGCGCTGCCGCTTTTCAACGAAACCTCGCGCTCGGCGGATTTGCCGCCCAGCAGGACGGCGATTTTGCCTAAAGCGTGAGGGGTGAGGGGTGAGGGGTGAGGGGCAATCCCACCATCTCCAACGCTTACCGCTTCACCATCATTCATTCCGCTCATAATTTCCCTCTAAAATATTCCACAACGCATCCCCCTCACCCCTCACCCCTCACGCCTCACGCTTCGCCCGCTACGCCGCTTCCCCGATAATCCGCACTTCCCTCACCAACGCCACGCCGTGTTTTTCCATTACGGTGTCCTGCACCAGGGTAATCAGCGATTCGATGTCGCCGGCGTGGGCGTTGCCGTTGTTGACGATGAAGTTGGCATGTTTTTGCGATACTTCGGCGCCGCCGACGCGCGCGCCTTTCAGGTCGCAGGACTCGATCAGGCGCGCGGCATGGTCGCCCGGCGGGTTGCGGAATACCGAACCGGCGTTGGGCAAATTGAGCGGCTGGCTGGCAACGCGCCTTTCCAGCAGTTCCTTGATTTTGGCGCGGGATGACGCCTCATCGCCTTTTGGGAAACGTAGCCATGCCGCCACGAACCATTCCTTTTCGTCCTTCTTGAGCGTTACATGGCGGTATCCCACCATGAAGTCCTGCGGCATACGCCGGTGCAATTCGCCGTAACGGTCGATAGTGAGCACTTCCGCCACCCGCCCCCAGGTTTCCGCGCCATAGCTGCCGGCATTCATCGCCAGCGCGCCGCCCAGGGTGCCGGGTATGCCGGCCAGAAATTCCGCCCCCTGCAAGTTGTTCATCGCGGCATAACGCGCTACCTTGGGGCTGGGCACGCCGGCTTCGACATAGATGCCCACCACTTGGGTCAAGTTGCCGGATTTTTCGTGCCACGGGCTGATCTGGTTCAACGCGCCATGCAGCAAAATCACCGTGCCGCGCACGCCGCCGTCGCGCACCAACAGATTGCTGCCGAGTCCGACGAAATACACCGGCTCATCCTGCGGCAGGCTTTGCAGGAAACTCGCCAGATCGGCGATATCCGCCGGGATATAGGCATATTCCGCCGGCCCGCCCACCCGCCAACTAGTGTGTTTGCTCATCGGCTCATCGTTCAACATGATGCCGCGCAACGGCGCGGGCATTACCGCCAAAGCCAGATTCATATCAATCTCCTTTTCAGCATTCAGGAATCAGGCATCAGGAGATACCTGCTGCATGATCCCTGATTCACTACCTGCTCTTTAATGATCCTACGCCCATCGCCATCGCCACGTCTGCGTTGCGAGCCACATCCATGATGGCTGGCGATGTTTTCAACAAAAATCGGTTCCGCCTTTTCATGAATCATGAGTCAGAAAGCGCCTGATTCCTGATTCCTGATACCTGATTCGCAACTTGTCCTATCGATCCGGCGCCCATGGTCAGCACCACATCGCCATCGCGCACCGTATTCAGTATGGCTTGCGGCAACTCTGCGATGTTTTCCACGAAAATCGGCTCTACTTTGCCCTGCACCCGCACCGCGCGCGCCAGCGCGCGTCCGTCCGCAGCGACGATGGGCGCTTCGCCCGCCGGGTAGACTTCCGCAAGCAGCAACACGTCCACGGTGGACAGCACCCTGGCGAAATCCTCAAATAAGTCGCGCGTCCGCGTGTAGCGGTGCGGCTGGAATGCCAGCACCAGCCGTTTACCGGGGAACGCGCCGCGCGCCGCAGCCAGCGTCGCGGCCATTTCCACCGGGTGATGGCCGTAATCGTCAATTAAAGTAAAGCGCCTTTCACCATCGCCCCCTCTCCCTCCGGGAGAGGGTTGGGGTGAGGGTGATCCGCTAGAGGAAGAGGAAACATTCGCATCCGGCAAGACCACCTCCCCATACCTCTGAAACCGCCGCCCCACTCCCTTGAATTCGGCCAAACCCTTGACGATGGCGGCGTCGTGTACGCCCACTTCCATCGCCACCGCTATCGCCGCCAGTGCATTGAGCACGTTATGGCGCCCCGGCAGGTTGAGGGTGACCGCCAAATCCGGCTGGTCAGCGCGCACCACGCTGAAACACATTTGCCCGCCGCAATGGCTGATCTGCGTCGCCCGCACCTGCGCCGCCTCACTCACGCCGTAAGTCACCAGCGGTTTGCTAACGCGCGGCATGATGGATTGCACATTGGCGTCGTCGGCGCATACCACCGCCAGGCCGTAAAACGGCAGACGCTGGATGAAATCGACGAAAGCGCCTTTTAGCCGCTCGAAATCATGGCCGTAGGTTTCCATATGGTCCGCGTCGATATTGGTGACCACCGCCATTACCGGCGTGAGGTACAGGAACGAAGCGTCCGATTCGTCGGCCTCGGCCACCAGGAATTCGCCCTGCCCCAGGCGCGCGTGCGAACCCGCCGCTTCCAACTTGCCACCGATCACGAAAGTCGGGTCCATGCCCGCCTCGCCCAGGATGCTGGCGATCAGGCTGGTGGTGGTGGTCTTGCCGTGCGTGCCGGCCACCGCGATGCCTTGGCGAAAACGCATCAGTTCGGCCAGCATCATCGCGCGCGGCACCACTGGAATTTTCCGCGCGCGCGCCGCCACCACTTCGGGGTTGTCCGCCTTCACCGCAGTGGATACCACCACGACTTGAGTGCTGAGTGCCGAGTGCTGAGTGCTGAGTTCCGAGTGCTGAGTTCCGAGTGCTGAGTGCTGAGTGCTGAGTGTTGCGTCTTGGGGGCTGGGTGTCGCATCCAGGTTTTCTGCGGCATGACCCAACACTACGTGAGCGCCCAGGCTTCTCAGGTGGCGCGTCGCGGCGTTTTCGGCCAGATCGGAACCGCTCACCTCGAACCCCAGGTTGAGCAACACCTCGGCTATCCCGCTCATGCCGGAACCGCCGATGCCGACGAAATGGATGTGTTTGACTTTGTATTTCATAGCGTTTGCCCGTGAGGGGTGAGGGGTGAGAGGTGAGGGGTATTCCTCACTTCGCTTACACCGCTGTCACTTTTCCCATTCACTTCAGATACCGTCCTTTTCCAACTCCAGATATACCCATTTCACCACTCCTCGCCTCACCCCTCACCCCTCACCCAATTCCACACACACCCGCGCCACATCCGCCGTTGCATCCGGTTTCGCCAGTTTGCGCGCCGCTTGCGCCATTGCCAGCAATTTGTCGCGGGTAAAATTTTTCAGCAATTCCGCTAGTTTTTCTGCTTTCAATTCCGGCTGCGGCAGCAGCACTGCCGCGCCGTTGTCGCTTAAGAAACGCGCGTTGTGGGTCTGGTGGTCATCCACCGCATGGGGATAGGGCACCAGCACGCTCGCCACCCCGGCGGCAGTGATTTCCGCCAGCGTCAGCGCACCCGCCCGGCATACCAATAGGTCGCACCAACCATACCATTCCGCCATGTCGTCGATGAATGCCCGCGTATCCGCTTGCACACCGGCTGTTTGGTAATTTGCCTGCAACGCTTCCAACTGTTTCGCCCCGGACTGATGGGTCACAATCGGGCGTTCGTTTTCCGGCAACAGCGCCAGCGCCTGCGGCAGCGTTTTGTTGAGCGCCGCAGCACCCAAACTGCCGCCGATCACCAGCAGGCGCAGGCGACCGGTGCGCCCGGCGTAGCGTTGTTCCGGTGCGGCCAGCGCGCTAATGTCGGCGCGCACCGGATTGCCGACCATGATATGTTCGATCTTGCCGCCGAACGGGTCGGGAAATCCCGTCAGCACCCGGTCGGCCAAGCGCGCCAACACGCGGTTGGTCAGCCCGGCGACGGAATTTTGCTCGTGAATCGCCAGCGGCTTCGCCAGCAACACCGCCATCAGCCCGCCGGGGAAGGCGGCAAAGCCGCCCATGCCCAGCACCACGTCGGGACGCACGCGCAGCAAGATGGCAATGCTTTGCGCAAACGCCATAAGCAACCGCGCCGGCAACACCGCCAGACGCATCAGCCCCTTGCCGCGCACCCCGGAAAACCGGACGAACTCCATTGGATAGCCCTTTTGCGCCACCAACCGCGCTTCCATGCCGCCTTTTGTTCCCAGCCATACGATATTCCAGCCGTGCGCCTTCAACGCCTCCGCCACCGCCAGCGCCGGAAACACATGCCCGCCGGTGCCGCCGGCCATGATGAGGAGGGTTCTGGTTGGGTGATGGGTAATGGGTGATGGGTGATGGGTAACCCCATTCCCTCCCTCATTCCTGTTTCGTATCTCTTCACCCATCGCCTATTCCTCATCGTCCATCATCTATCGCATCACCCATTACCCATTACCCATCACCGTTAAACCTCATACCCCTTCTGTTTCTGCCGGCTCTCCCAATCGATGCGCATCAGCACTCCGATGGCGGCGCAGTTGGCGACGACGCCGCTGCCGCCGAAGGAGAGCAGCGGCAGGGTCAAGCCCTTGGTGGGCAGTACGCCCATGTTCACGCCGATGTTGATGATTGCCTGCAACCCTAGCCACACGGCGATGCCGTAGGCGACAAGTGCTGCGAAATGACGCTCTTGCATGGCCGCTTTTTTACCGATGGCGAAGGCGCGTAGCGTGAGCCAGGCGAACATCGCCAATACCACGCTGACCCCGGCGAAACCCAGTTCCTCGGCGATCACCGCCAATAAAAAGTCAGTGTGCGCTTCCGGCAGGTAAAACAATTTTTCCACACTGCCGCCCAGGCCGACGCCGAACCATTCGCCGCGCCCGAACGCGATCAACGCGTGGGATAGCTGGTAGCCCTTGCCGAACGGGTCGGCCCACGGGTCCATGAAGCCGAGGATGCGCTGCATGCGATAGGGCGAAGTCCAGATCAACAATAAAAAGCCAACAACCAACAGCACGATCAAGCCGGCCAGTTGCTTCCAGTGCAACCCGCCGAGAAACAGCGCCGACATCGCGATTGCGGTAATCACCGCGAACGCGCCGAAATCCGGCTCGCGCAACAGCAATCCGCCAACCAGCAGCATCACCAGCAGCATCGGCAAAAAACCGCGCTTGAAGTCGTCCATATAGGCCGCCTTGCGCACCGTGTAGTCGGCGGCGTACATCACCGCGAACAATTTCATCAGTTCGGAAGGCTGCAAATTCACCACGAACAGCGACAGCCAGCGCCGGCTGCCGTTGACATCCCGCCCGATGCCCGGAATCAGCACCAGCGCAAGCAGCACGATGCCGAACAAAAACAGGTAGGGCGCTGCTTCCTGCCACATTTTGAGCGGCACCTGGAACGCGGCGAACCCACTCACCAGCGCCACCGCCACATAGACCGACTGACGCAGCAGGAAATAAGTTTCCTGGTAGCCGGTGTGCCGGTCAGCCGCCGCGATGGAAATCGACGCCGAATACACCATCACCAGCCCGAACCCGAGCATCAGGATGATGATCCACAGCAGCACGCGGTCGTAATCCGGTTTTGCGTGGCTGGCGGCAAGCGGCGACGTAAAGTGGCTCATGGTCAGAGGACAGATTTTGCGGAAGATGTTTCACCGTTTGCATTCTGTCTTTTGTCCTCTGATAGTTGCTGAACCGCCGCGATGAATACTTCCGCACGATGTTCGTAGTTTCTGAACATGTCCCAACTGGCGCAAGCCGGCGACAACAGCACCGCATCGCCGGGCTGCGCTTGTTCTGCGGCGAGCGTAACCGCCTGTTCCAACGTCGCGGAATTCAGCAGTGGCACACCACACCCAAGCAACGCCGCCTCAATCTTCGGCGCATCACGCCCAATCAATATCACCGCACGAGCACAACTCTCCACCGCCGCCCGCAACGGACTAAAATCCTGCCCCTTACCATCCCCGCCTGCGATCAAGACGGTCTTCTGTCCTCTGTCTTCTGTCTTCTGTCCTCTGATACCCGCCACCGTCGCGCCGACGTTGGTGCCCTTGGAGTCGTCGTAATAGGTCACGCCATTAATTTCCGCGACTTTCGCAACCCGGTGCGGCAATCCCTGGAATTCGCGCAATGCCGCCAGCAGCGGCTGCGTCGCCAATCCCGCCATATCGCACAAGGCCAACGCCGCCAGCGCGTTGGCGGCATTGTGCAAGCCGGCCAGCGGCAATTCGCGCAACGCCATCAGGTTTTCCGCGCCGCGCGCCAGCCAAGTTGCACCGTCGATTTGGCGCAGCCCCCATTCATGATCGTTGCGTGGCGCATCCAGGCCGAAGGTCACGATATTTCGTCCTGCCGCCGCCATACCGCTGCTCCAGGCATCCTGGCGATTCAGCACCTGCGCGCCACTGCCTGCAAAGATGCGCGCCTTGGCGGCGGCGTAGTCCGTCATTCCGCTGTAGCGGTCGAGATGGTCTTCCGTCACATTCAACACCGTCGCCGCCGTCGGGTTGAGGCTGGATGTAGTTTCCAGTTGAAAACTGGAGAGTTCCAGCACATAAACATCCGGCGCGCTGCCGTCACGCTCGGCTGCGGTCAACGCATCCAACACCGGCAGGCCGATATTGCCCGCCACCACAGTATTCAATCCCGCCTTGCGGCACATCGCGCCGACCATTTCGGTGACGGTGCTCTTGCCGTTGGAGCCGGTAATAGCAATCACCAGAGGACAGAGGACAGAGGACAGAGGACAGACTTCAAGGTGGTTTTTCTGTCTTCTGTCTTCTGTCTTCTGTCCTCTGATCTGCCGGGCAAATAGTTCAATGTCGCCGACTACCGGCACGCCGCGCGCAATCGCGGTGGCGACCAGCGGCTCGGCCAGCGGGACGCCGGGGCTGATGGCGATGATTTCCGCAGCAATGAATTCCTCTGGGCGATAGGGGCCGGTGACCAAGACAACATCCGGCAGCTCCGCGCGCAACCGTTCGACGTGCGGTGGTGCTACGCGACTGTCCGCGACCGTCACCCGCGCCCCGCGCAGAACCAGCCGGCGCGCCAGCGACAAGCCGGTGTCGCCGAGGCCGAGCACTAGTATGTTTTTGTTTTTGAGTTCCATGGTCTTAACTGGTGAGGCGTGAGAGGGAAGGGGTGAGGCGAAAAACCCCGAACATCCCACGCCTTACCCCTATTTCCTTTATGATCTTCACGTCTCGCGCTCTCACCTTAATTTCATTTTCCTTGGTAAGGCGTGAGGGGTGAGGCGCAAAAAAACCGCACACTCTTCGCCTCACCCCTCACGCCTATCCCCTAACGCCCTTACCGCAGTTTCAACGTCGAAAGCCCCACCAACACCAGCATCATCGATATGATCCAGAAACGCACCACCACTTGGTTTTCTTTCCAGCCTTTCAATTCATAGTGGTGATGCAGCGGCGCCATGCGGAAAATGCGTTTTCCGGTGAGTTTGAACGAGGCCACTTGCAGCATCACCGACAAGGTTTCCACCACGAACACGCCGCCCATCACGAACAGCACGATTTCCTGGCGCACGATCACCGCGACGATGCCTAGCGCCGCACCCAGCGCCAGCGCGCCTACGTCGCCCATGAACACTTCCGCGGGGTAGGCGTTGAACCACAGAAACCCCAGGCCGGCACCCACTATCGCCGTGCAGAACACCGCCAGTTCGCCGGCGCCGGGGATATAGGGAATGCCCAGGTAGCGGGCAAACACCAAGTGCCCCGTGACATACGCGAATATCGCCAGCGCGCCCGCCACCATCACGGTCGGCATGATCGCCAGGCCGTCGAGGCCGTCGGTCAGATTGATCGCGTTGCTGCTGCCGACGACCACCAGATAAGTCAGCACCATGAATCCCACGCTGCCGAGCGGGAGCGCAACCGTCTTGAAAAACGGCACGATCAGTTCGGTCTGCGCCGGCAGTGTCGCGCTCGAAGCCAGGTAGATCGCCACTCCGGCGCCGATCAGCGACTGCCAGAAAAGCTTGGTTTTGGCCGACAAGCCTTTGGGATTGCGATGCACGACCTTGCGGTAATCGTCTATCCAGCCGATCACGCCGAAACCCAGCGTGACGATCAGCACCACCCACACATAGCGGTTGCGCAAGTCGGCCCACAGCAGGGTGGCAATGGCTATCGCCACCAGGATCAGCGCGCCGCCCATGGTCGGCGTGCCGGCCTTGACCAGGTGGGTCTGGGGACCGTCGCTGCGCACCGACTGGCCGATTTTGTAGGCGGTGAGTTTCTTGATCATCAACGGCCCGACCACGAACGAAATCACCAGCGCGGTGAGCGTGGCCAGCACCGCGCGCAACGTGATGTAACCGAACACGTTGAATGCGCGCACATCCTGCCCGAGCCAGTGGAAGAGGGCTAATAGCATGGATGACTCCTTGAGGGGTAATGGGTAATGGGCGATGGGTGATGGGTAAACCCGGCTCGCACCAGTTCCGAAAAGCAACGGAAAACCGAAATCGGCGAAATTGCCTCGACGCTTTTCCCATCACCCATCACCCATTCCCTATTACTCATGTCACCCATCACTCATTCCCCATCACTGACTCACCAATTACCAGACATTTCACCACCCGCTCCATTTTCATGAAGCGCGAGCCTTTGACCAGCACCGTGACTTGGGGCGCCAGCAGATTTTCCAGTTCGTGCAGCAAATCCTCGACATATTCGAAATGCCGTCCGCCTAAGCCAAATCCTGTTGCGGTTTCGCGGCTGGCTTCGCCCAGCGCGAGCAATCGGGTGATGCCCGCCTGCTTTGCGTAAGCGCCGATTTCGCGGTGCAGGCGCGGCGCGTCTGCACCCAATTCGCCCATATCGCCCAGCACTATCACGGTGCTTCCCAAATACGCGGCCAGCGCGTCTATCGCGGCGCGCACCGAACCAGGGTTGGCGTTGTAGGTGTCGTCGATCAGTGTGGCGCCGTGCAGCCCCGGTTTCGCCTGCAATCGGCCTTGCACCGGGGAGAAGGCCGCCAGCCCCTGTGCTATTGCCTCAATTTCGACGCCGAGCGCCGTTGCCGCCGCCGTCGCCGTCAGCGCGTTGCGCACGTTGTGCGCGCCTGCGGCCTGCAAGGCCACGTCGAAACGACCTTTCGGTGTGGTAACGGATAATTTGCAGCCGCCGGGATGCAATTCGTAGGCCGCCGTAACGTTGACTGTTGCGTCCAGGCCGAAGGTCAGCACGCGGCGCGCGCCCGCCAGTTCGCGCCACAGGCCGACATGCGGGTCGTCGGCGTTGATAACCGCCGTCCCGTCCGCCGCCAGCCCCTGGAAAATCTCGCCCTTGGCGCGCGCCACGGCTTCCACCGTGCCCAGCCCGGCCAGATGCGCCAGCTGGGCATTGGTGATCAGCGCCACATCGGGCCGGGCAATGTCGGTCAGATAAGCGATTTCGCCGGGGTGGTTCATGCCCATCTCGATCACGGCATAGCGATGCCCGTCGCGCAATTTCAGCAACGTCAGCGGCAGGCCGATGTCGTTGTTGAAATTGCCCGAAGTCGCCAACACGCTGTCCTGCCCGGCGGCTACGCGCAAAATCGCGGCCAGCATTTCCTTGACCGTAGTCTTGCCGTTGCTGCCGGTTATTGCAATCAGAGGACAGAGGACAGAGGACAGAAGACAGATTGAGTCGTCCACGGTGCTGACCGTCTGCTCTGTCCGTGAAGCAGCAAAGCGCTTGCGCCATTGCGCCGCCAAAGACCCCAAAGCAAGCCGCGTGTCCGACACCACTAACAGCGGAACATCATCCCAATCAGCGGGCAGATTCAATCTGTCTTCTGTCCTCTGTCTTCTGTCCTCTGATGCCTGATTCCTGATTCCTGATCCCTGATTCCTGTCCACCATTGCGGCGACTGCCCCCTGCGCGATGGCTTGGGTGACGAAATCGCGTCCGTCGAAATTTTCGCCGTGCAGTGCAACGAACAGGTCGCCCGGCGCGATTTTGCGGCTGTCGGTGGAGACAGCGTTAAAAAACACATCTGCGCCACGGTGTTCGGCGGCGATCAATTTCGCGGCGGAGCTGAGGTTCAACATGGGGTTCAACATGGGATTCAGCATGGCGTATAGTCCTGCAACACCCGTTGGGCAACGTCGGTGTCGGAAAACGGCAGTTTGGTTCCGTTCATTTCCTGGTATTCCTCGTGTCCCTTGCCGGCGATCAGCACCACGTCGTGCGGTGCGGCTTGCCGGATCGCTTCGCAGATCGCGAGTGCGCGGTCTTCCATGACATGGTAGTTGGCGTTCATGCCGGCGACGATGTCGTTGATGATGGCTTGCGGGTCTTCGTGGCGCGGGTTGTCGCTGGTGACGATGACCGCATCGGCCAGCCTTGATGCGGCTGCACCCATCAGCGGGCGCTTACCCTTGTCGCGCCCGCCGCCGCAGCCGAAGACGCAAATCAGCCGCCCTGCCGCGACTTCTTTCAAGGTGGCGAGCACTTTTTCCAGTGCGTCCGGGGTGTGGGCGTAATCCACCACTACCAGCGGTTTGCCGGAGCCGCCCAGTTTTTGCATACGCCCCGCCACCGGCTGGATGCGCTCCAGCGCCGCAATCGCTTCTGCAAGCGCAACCCCGCTGACCAGCAGGCCGGCCAGCGTCGCCAGCAGGTTTTGCGCGTTAAAGCGCCCGAGCAAGGGGCTGGCGAGGTCGGCAGTCCCCCACGGGGTCGCCACTTCGAATGCGATGCCCGCAGCACCCAGGCGCAACTTCCTGGCGAGGATGGCGAAATGGGCGTTTTCCCGGTTGCCTTCCAGGCTGTAGCCCACCACCTGCACACCGGAGCAGCCCAGCTTGCCGGCCAATTCCGCGCCGAACGGGTCGTCCAGGTTGAGCACCGCGTACTTCAGCCCCGGCCAGCCGAACAGGCTGGCCTTGGTGGTCGCATAGGCAGCCATGTCGCCGTGGTAGTCGAGATGATCGCGCGACAGGTTGGTGAGCAGCGCCACGTCGAAATGCACACCATTGACCCGCCCCTGCGCCAGGCCGTGCGAGGAAACTTCCATCGCCACGCATTGCGCGCCGGCATCGAGGTATTCCCGCAACTGCCGGTGCAGCTCCAGCGCATCCGGCGTGGTGTTGGGGGATGGCGTCAGGCTACCCGCGAAACCGTTGCCCAGCGTGCCCATCACCGCGCTCTTGCGGGACAGCCACGTCAGAGCCTGCGCCAGCCAGTGAGCGCAGGAGGTCTTGCCGTTGGTGCCGGTGACGCCGATCATCCATAACTTTTCGGAAGGGTTGCCATACGCCTGCTCGGCGATAACTCCCGCCTTGGAACGCAAGTCCTCGACGCCCAGGTTGGGGATAAGCAACGAAGGGTTCCAGGTGAAACCGCCACGCTCCCACAGCACCGCATTGCAGCCCGCGCGAATCGCGTCGGGAATATACTTGCGCCCATCCTGCCGCTCGCCGGGATAGGCGACAAAAGTATCACCCGGACGAACAGCGCGACTATCGCTTGTCAGATGACAGAGGACAGAGGACAGAGGACAGATGCCTGAAGTCGAGACTTCAGAAACCGCTTTCTGATTCACGGAGGACAGAAAACCAAAAACGGAAGACAATCCTTGGATAAGCCCTTCCCGGTCAATGCCTTTATCATGGAACGGACTATGAAAAAGGTTCTTCTGTCCTCTGTCCTCTGTCCTCTGTCCTCTGACGTTCATACCATCTCCTTGACTTCAGGCGCGTCTTCCGGCGGCACGAGAATATTCTGGGTCGGCGCGTCCGGCGTGACGGAGAGCAGACGCAACGCGCCCGCCATCACGCGGCTGAACACCGGCGCGGCGACTATGCCGCCGTAATACTGGCCGTTGCTCGGTTCGTCTATCATTACCGCGACGATCAGGCGCGGGTCGCTGGCCGGCGCGAAACCGACAAACGAGGCGACATAACGGTTTTCGAGATAATGGCCATTTTCCTGCTTGTGCGCGGTGCCGGTTTTGCCCGCCACGCGGTAGCCCATCACTTGGGCGCGCGGCGCCGTGCCGCCGGGCTGCACCACCAGTTCAAGCATTGCGCGCACCGCGCGCGCATTGGCCTTCGAAATCACCGGCAGGCCGGCCTTGGGTGCGTCCAGCTTGACCAGGGAAACCGGCTTGATCTCGCCGTCGTCGGCGAACATCATGTAAGCGCGCGCCAATTGCAGCAGGCTGACCGAAATGCCGTGCCCATACGACATAGTGGCCTGCTCAATGGGACGCCAAGTCTTGTAAGGTCGCAGCTTGCCGGTCGCCTCGCCGGGAAAATCGCTCTTCGGCAGGCTGCCGAAGCCGGCATGGTCAAACATGCTCCACAGGCTTTCCGAGGACAGCGACAAAGCAATCTTGGCGGCCCCGACATTGCTGGATTTCTGTATCACGCCCGCCACGCTGAGGTTGCCTTCCGGGTGGGAGTCATGAATCGTCGCGCTGCCTATGGTCAAATTGCCCGGCGCGGTCTGTATCTGGGTTTCCGGCTTGACAATGCCGGCTTCGAGCGCCGCCGCGATAGTGAACGGCTTCATCGTCGAGCCGGGTTCGAAAATATCGGTGACGACACGGTTGCGGGTCGTGCTGCGGTTGAGCTTGACGCGATTGTTCGGGTTGAAGGCGGGCAAATTGGCCAGAGCCAGAATTTCGCCGGTTTTCGCGTCTATCGCCACGATGGCGCCGGCCTTGGCCTTGTGCGCTTCGACGGCGGCTTTTAGCTCGCGGTAGGCGAGATATTGGAGCTTGCGGTCTATGCTCAGCACCAAGTCGCGCCCTTCCTGCGGGGCGCGTATGCTTTCCACGTCCTCGACGATGTGTCCCAACCGATCCTTGACCACCCGGCGGCTGCCCGGCTTGCCGGACAGGCTGTCCTGAAACGCCAGTTCCAGCCCTTCCTGGCCGTTGTCGTCGACGCCGGTGAAGCCTAACAAGTGAGCAACCACTTCGCCGGACGGATAATAGCGGCGGTATTCGTGCTGCAGGAATATACCGGGAATAGCCAGCTCCATCACCTTGGCCGCATGCTCCGGCGGCATCTGGCGCTTAAGGTAGATGAAATCGCGTTGCGGCTGGTTGAGGCGCTTGCGCAACTCGGTTTTATCTATTTCCAGCAATTTTGCCAATTGGCCGAGTTTTTCCGGGGTGATTTCGAGATCGCGCGGGCTGACCGACACCGCTTCGACCGGTGTGCTGATCGCCAGCGGTTCGCCGTGGCGGTCGGTAATCATGCCGCGGTGGGCGGTGATCTCCACCACCCGGTTGGTGCGCGCGTCGCCTTTCTGGCGCAGGAATTCGTTGTTCAAGCCCTGCAAATACAGCGCCCGCCCGAACAAACCAATAAACCACAACAGCAACAATATCGCCAGGATGCGCATGCGCCACACCGGCAGGCGCAGCACTTCCGCCCGCTTGGCCGTCCGCCCGCCGCCCTGGAACGGGTTGGCGACGCTGCCTGCTTTCAGCGGATTCAAGACAATGCTCACGGCAGCAATCCTTTATCCTGGTTTGCCTTGGCTGGCTCCGATGCATCCGGCGCCGTGCTCTCCCGCCCCGGCTGCGCCGACACCACCTGTATGCGCGCCGAATCCGGCACCTGCATCTCCAGGAAATTGGTGGCGATTTTTTCGATGCGCGCATGCATCGCCCAGGTGCTTTGCTCCAACTGCAATTGCCCCCATTCCACATCCATCTGCAACGCCTTCGCCTGCTCCTGCTGCAACTCGGTGAACAGCTTGCGCGCCTTATGCTGCGACGTGACTACGCCGACAGCGCAAATCACCGCGATTAGCACGAGGATCAGGTTAAGGCGGGTCATTTCAGTTGGCCTCGGTGCGTTCCGCTACGCGCAACACCGCGCTGCGCGCGCGGGGATTGGCGGAAATTTCCGACTGCGACGCGCGACGCGCCTTACCCACCGCCACCAGACGAGGCGCGGGCAAATCCCGGGCGCGTATCGGCAGTCTGGCAGGCAGCGTATCCGGCTTTTCCAGATCGCGGATAAAACGCTTGACCACACGGTCTTCCAGCGAATGAAAGCTGATCACCGCCAGCCGCCCGCGCGGCGCCAGCACCTCGACGCATTGCGGCAATATTAGCGACAACTCTTCAAGCTCCTGGTTGAGGAAAATCCGTATAGCTTGAAAGGTGCGCGTTGCCGGATCCTGGCCCGGCTCGCGTGTTTTGACCGCTTTAGCCACGATCTGGGAAAGCTGTCCTGTGGTATCGATAGCCCCATCCTGCCGAGACGCAACAATCGTTCTTGCAACCTGTTTAGCAAACCGCTCTTCGCCATAATCTTTTATCACCTCGTAAAGTTGTTGTTCCGTTGCGCCGTTAACCCACTCAGCAGCGGTTTGCCCGCTGGCCGTATCCATGCGCATATCGAGCGGACCGTCGAAACGGAAGCTGAACCCCCGTGCCGCATCGTCGATCTGCGGCGAGGACACGCCCAAATCCAACAACACGCCATCCACTTTTTCCAAGCCCAACTCCGCCAGCACTTCGCGCAACGCCGAAAAACGGCTATGCACCAAGTGCAGGCGCGGGTCATTGATTTCCCGCCCCGCCGCCACCGCTTCCGGGTCGCGGTCGAACGCGACCAACCTTCCCGTTTCCCCCAAGCGCTGCAAAATCAGGCGGCTATGCCCGCCACGCCCGAAAGTGCCATCTATATACACACCATCCGGGCGCACGTTCAATGCATCCACCGCCTCTTCCAGCAGCACGGTGGTGTGCTGCAACGGCATACTCAAAGAGAAAAATCCCCGAACGCAGGCGGCAACGTCGCACCCGGTGCAAACGCCTGCTCCATTTGCTTATCCCAGCCTTCTTTACCCCACAACTCGAAATAATCGCCCTGGCCAACCAGCCTGACTTCTTTTTCCAGCCCGGCCAACTCGCGCAATACTTGCGGCACCAGCAAACGTCCCGCGCCGTCCAGTTCCAATTCCTCGGCATGACCCAGCAGCAATCGCTTCCAGGAACTGGCGACGGGATCGAAACTGGGCAGGGATTTAATCTTCTCCTCTATGGGCATCCACGCCGGCTGGGGATACAACAGCAAGCAGCGATGAGGGTGCGCGGTCATGACCAGACGACCGCCGGCCTGCACCTGAAGCGCGTCGCGATGCTTGCTCGGGACCGCCAAGCGCCCCTTTGCATCGAGATTTAACGCTGCCGCACCACGAAACATGACATCCCTTTTTTTATATCGAGCCGGGCAATCTTTCCCACAATTACCCACTTTTCACCACTGTTTCCCACTATAGATAAAAAATATCGGCGGGTCAAGCGGATTTATATTATTTTTCCTTTTCGCTACAAGCAGTTAGGGGGAACCCTCCAAAGAAAAACCAATATGCTTAAAAAATAAGGAGATAGCGAATTAAGCGAATGTTGCCCATGAGCGCTTATCGCTCGCACGAATACCTTAACTGATTGATATTAAATAACTCTCGTTGCGGGCGCAAAGCGGGGTGAAAAATATGCCACAAGGGAAAAAATTGACTGATAAGCCGGGTTCTGCCGTAAGCCGCCATTCCCTGCCCTACCCAAGGCGAAAAATGCCGAACGCATAACCGGAAACCCCTGGAACAACCCAAAACAAGCAGAAAATGTGCATTAAATCATAGCGTTGCAAGCAGATGCGAGGCTGCGTGGCCGGATGTAGGTTTAATTTGCAAACAACATATTTTAATTTGCACTGGTGGCAGCTTGATAAAGCGCTATTCGGATTTCGAGCGGCCAAATTCCCGCAGGCAGCACCGAAAATATGGCGCAGATCAAGCACTAGAGCGGCTTTCCGGGCAGTTCTGGAGCATCTGGGAGAAACCGGACAGGACGGATGGAAGCGCCCATCCGCCAACCCCAAATTAAGTGAAAACAGCGCTGCTACAACATGATGTGGTCATGATGGCTGTTTGCACGGCATCTGGCGTTCCAATGTCGGGTAAACGACAAATAATCGCCAAAATCGTTGACTTTTGCCAACGCAAACAACATAAACTGATGTAATTCAATGAGGTGAAGGAGCGAGAAGGTGAAGCGTGAGGAATGCCGGCGCCACGCGCCGGTTATTACTGGCGCCCAGCCTCTAGCCCATAGCCTTCAGCCCCTAGTACCCCCTGTGTCAGACTAGTTGTCGCCTCAGAATTTAACCTTTTAAGGGTGTAGGCAATAATGAAATCAACGTATACTGAAGCGTTTATCGAACAGGCACTGGTCAAGCTGTTTTCTCGTG
>JBAYVP010000042.1:0-22210 GCA_041674485.1 Sulfuricellaceae bacterium | reverse complement strand
TAACCATTTGATCCGTTGAAATATTATTTGGTCAAGTTGCGTGATGGGGAAACACCCCTAAGCATCACGAATTTTGATCAAAAACACAGCTTTTCCCATCAAGATAGTTGATCACACTCACTTCCAAGTATAGTTGCGGAAACTGTCCGCTTCAATACCGGGATCAAGAGGGCAACATGGCAAGATGCTTACCAGTGAATATTTTTTCCGCGTGGGCGCAAAAAACGTGCCCACCCGTGTCTTGAAACCGCCAAGCGCCGTATTGAGGCCATGTTTTTGCGAGGTGCGACATGAACACCGATAACCCAAGCCTAGCGTTGCATTACCCTATTTTATTGACCGACATCAAGCAGCGCATCCGGCAGGCGCAAACGCGGGCTATATTGGCCGTCAATCGTGAATTGTTGGCACTGTATTGGGATATTGGCTGCTTGATTGCTGGGCGGCAAAAGCAGGAAGGTTGGGGTGCCGGGGTGATTCCGCGACTGGCAAAAGATTTGCACAACGAACTGCCGGAGGAAAAAGGGTTTTCCGAACGGAATATCAAGCTGATGGTGCAGTTCTATCGCGAGTATCCAGCGCTTTTTGCAGCAGAGGTAATTGGGCAACCCGTGGTTGCCCAATTGGCAAGTGTGAAGGGGTGAGCATGGCAGAGGATATTCGCTGGAAACAACGTTTTGACAACTTCAACCTTGCGTTGCATCAACTCGGCCTTGCTGTCGAACTCTCCCGACAGCGCCCATTGTCGGACCTTGAAAAACAGGGGTTGATACAGGGCTTTGAGTACACGCACGAATTGGCCTGGAATTTACTGAAAGACTTTCTCGAACACGAAGGAGTGCAGGGCATCATCGGTTCACGCGGCGCGGCGCGGGAAGCATTCAAGCGCGGGCTGATTCAGGACGGTCAAGCCTGGATGGATATGATCGAAAGCCGCAACCTCTCTAGCCACACCTATAACCTGGAAACGGCAAGGACGCTGGAAAAGGAAATTATCAACACCTACCACCCCTGTTTTCTCGCCTTGCAAAACCAGATGCAAGAAAGCGTTTCCGATGACAGGTAATGATTTTGGCTTGCCGCAAAAAACCCTGGATTACCTTCGGGACGCGTTTTCCGGCTGCCCGAAGGTCGAGAAAGTTATTTTGTACGGTTCTCGCGCCAAGGGAAATTATCGTCCAGGCTCGGACATTGATCTCACCATGCAGGGCGATGGCTTGAGTCACCGCGAACTGGCGGATATTGCGGAAAAACTCGAAGACTCCCCTCTGCCCTACATGGTTGATCTATCCATCTTCGCGCACATCGACAACCCCAATCTGATCGATCATATCCAGCGCGTGGGGAAAGTATTCTACCAGCGGCAAAATCCGACAGGGGCGGCGCTGCTATGAAGGCGGAGTGGCGGACGAGAAGGCTGGGGAGATTTGCGCGGGGGAAATTGACCGGATTGGATTGTTCCTTAGCAATTTGCAACGCGGTGAGTAGTGCCCGCCGGGGGCAATCCAACCGGACAATTTCTTCCGCGAGAAGGCATACATTGACGCCATCGCCAACCTGGCGCATCATTTGACCAATGCCGCAACAACGGCAGCACTGGATTGGCGTCCAGGAGGAGCGGCACAGGCCGCACAAGCGGCTTTTTTGTGTCCGTCGCACATGGCACTCCTTTAATGGGCGGGCTGTGTGGGGCAGCGCAAGCTGCGCCGGTGCTCCTCCGGTACGCCAACCCGCACAGTTCCGCTCTCCCTGATTGGCGTCAGGGGCGGAAACCTCGACCGCATCTAAAGGAGCAAACCATGACTACCGCAATCAATGCCGCCATCCAAGAACTGAACAGCACCATTAACTCGCTGTCGCGCTTCCCCGAAACCGACAAAAGCGCCACCGCTGCACTACTATCATCGACTACAGCACGAGAGCATTTGCGCGATGCGCTAAAAGCGGCAACGCCGGCTGACGCCCCAGCCATTGCCACACCCACAGGCGAACCTTGCACCTTCAGTCTTATGTCCGAACTATGGGAACGGGCAGCGCCCAGCCTTGACCGTGAATCCCTGGTGTGGTTTGCCGGCGCCATTGACCAGGCTGAAAATGTTGCTGTTAAATTGCAAGGAACGGTGGAAGGTATCGGCTGCCTGATTGGCTTCGAAACCGACGGCGCCAGCCAAACAAAGGCAGGTGATTTCCAATCAGGCAATGACACCCCGGCGCTGCTGTTCGCAATTGCCCACGCCATAGACAACATTCGGGCGTTGATCCTTGTGGGCGATTCGGCAAGTCATAGGCTCTGGCGACCTGAACTTTATCGCTAAACCGCCCACCGAAGAAACAGTCTACCCGGCCAAGCGCCGGGTTTTTCTTTCCGGCGGCTTGAGACGGAAATGCTTGATGCAGGCGGAGGCAGGGCGTAGAGTGATTGAGGGTTAGAACCGCTATGTTACACATCCTGGCAAGCGGTCAACGGAGGTTTCTAGTACAGCAGCGCGCAAATATCGTTGGCTCATATTGGGTTTTGAGGACAGGGCTGGGGCGGAGGTTTGTTTAGTTGGTTGGACAATATCTGCATCTGCATCACTTACGGACAGGGTCAAACTTCCCCGTTCATGGTTCGACAGGCTCTCAAGAAACAGCTTTTTTAGTCATATATATCAATGGCAAAAATAACCACAATAGTCGCATACAAGCCATTAAACGAGCGCCAAACAGCAACCATAACCCCTGTTTCTTGCCAACGCCTTTCGGCCTGCGGACGAATATTCTACTCACCACGAACGGGGAAGTTTGACCCTGTGCCTCGCACGTATGCTGATGTTATACCTACATTATTTTTAATCCGTTTTCAGCCCTGTCTGCCCGCCACCGTCCCCCGTTCCCGCTTGGTTACACTGCGCCGCTGTTTTTCTTCCAGCCGGCGCAGGTGCGATGCTTTGGTCGGTTTGGTGGCGATGCGCGGTTTGGGTTTTTCGGCGGCGCGCTGGATTAGTTCCACCAGGCGTTTGATGGCATCCTGCTTGTTGCGTTCCTGGGTGCGGTGGCGTTTGGCTTCGATTACGATTTCGCCGTCGCCGGTCAGGCGGTTGCCTGCCATGCGCAGCAGCCGGGCGCGTGCATCCTCGGGCAGCGACGGCGAGTGTGCGGCGTCGAAGCGCAATTGCACTGCGGTGGATACTTTGTTGACGTTCTGCCCGCCCGGGCCGGAGGCGCGAATGAATTGCAGTTCGATTTCGCGCTCGTCGAGGGCGATTTGCGAGGTGATGCGGATCATTTCATGCCACCGGGAACAGGCCGATGCCGTAATGGTTCGCCGCTATTCCCTGGCGACGGTCCAGGGTCGCCATATCGGCGCGCAAGCGATGGGCGATGGCAAGATGGAGCGCATCGGTGGCGCGCAATGCCGTTGTCGGCAGGTCGAGCAGGGTGGCAGCGGTGCGAAAATCGCCGGGTTCGACTTCGACCAGCTCCAAGGTGTCGGCGACAAAACGCTGGAACGCCGCGAGGCCGGCAGCCCTATCCCGCGCGCCGATTTGTCCGGTGCGTTCTTTGATCGCCCCGGCGCTCGCCATTTCGGCCAATGTCCAGGCGGAAATCACCAGCGCTGTTTTAGGCGCCGATTCGAGACGGGCGAGGATTTCCGGCGCTGTCGGCTCCCTGAAAAAAAGGGCGCCCAGCACGGACGTGTCGAGGTAAATCACAGGATGTCCTGCTCCCGCATTTCCGCCACCGTCGGCCCCTGGTTTATCGGTTCAGCCGGTTGCGCTACGACGAAATTTCGCAACGCTGCCATGTCGAAGCGGGAAAGCGGCTCGTCCCGCACGGCGCTCAGGCGGCACACAGGTTTCCCCCGCCGAGTGATCAGCATGTCTTTTCCCGATTCTACTCTGCTGAGCAACGCCGAAAGATGCGCCTTGGTTTCCGCTACACTGGCTGTTTGCATGATCTCATCCTTCTATTCCATTAGATAGTCATTTCATAATAGCAGATAACGTGGAGATAGTCATTTCTCCGCCTACGGCGCCGGGTTGGGGTATTTTGCGTGAACCGCGTCGATTTTTTCCAGCACTTCCGTGCTTAAGTTTAGTTCGGCGCTGTCCAGGTTGGATTTCAATTGTTCCAGGGTGGTCGCGCCGACGATGGCGCCGGCGGTGAACCAGCGGGTGCGGGCGAAGGCCAGCGCCATTTGCGCCGGGTCCAGCCCGGCTTCGCGGGCGATGCGCAGGTATTCCGCAGTCGCCGCCGGCACGTTGGGTTTCAGGTAGCGCTGGCCGAAGCCGGGGAAGAGGGTGATGCGCCCGCGCGTCTGGGGATCGTCGAGGTATTTGCCGGACAGGCAACCGAAGGCCAGCGGACTGTAGGCAAGCAGGCCGACATTGCTATGGCGGCAAACTTCCGCCAGCCCGGCTTCGAAATGGCGGTTCATCAGGTTGTAGGCGTTCTGGATTGAGACGATTCTGGGCAGGCCGAGTTTTTCCGCTGCCTGGAGGAATTGGCTCACGCCCCACGGCGTTTCGTTGCTCAGGCCGATATGGCGCACTTTGCCGGCTTGCACCAAGCCCGCGAGGGCTTCCAGTTGTTCGGCTATGGGCGTTGCTTCGTGTTCCTGTGCGCGGTCGTAATGGGTTGCGCCGAACATCGGCACGTAGCGGTCCGGCCAATGGATTTGGTAAAGATCGACATAGTCGGTGTGCAGGCGCGTGAGGCTGTCCGCCAGCGCGGCCTCCAGATGTCGTCGCTGGATGCGTGGGCCGCCGCGTATCCAGTCGAAGCCGCGCGACGGGCCGGCGATTTTGGTGGCGATAATCAGTTTGTCGCGCGGTTGGTTCTTGAGCCACGAGCCAACGTAGGCTTCGGTGTAGCCTTGGGTTTCCGCGCGCGGCGGCACCGGGTACATTTCGGCGGTGTCGATGAAATTCACCCCGCGCGAGACTGCGTAATCAAGCTGTCGATGGGCATCGGCTTCGCTGTTTTGCTCGCCGAAAGTCATGGTGCCCAGGCACAGGGCAGACACGGTGAGGTTGCTGCTGCCAAGTTGACGGTATTCCATAATTTTTTCCATTGGTCCAAAAAATGCGTAGGCTGGGGTTCGCAAGCAACACCCCAGGCGATGCTAATATTTCACTTTCACCCGATAGGTCAGCGTCGCCTTGCCGCCGGCGGGCACGTTTACTTGCCACGCCACGGTGTTGGCCGCTTCTTTCCGGTGCGGCTGGTTTTCGTCGAGGATTTCCCAGTCGCCGGGTATCGGTTCCAGGATTTTTACCGTTACCGCCTCGTCTTTGGCATTTTTCAGTTCGATCTGGTAAGCGCTTTCGGAGACATAGTTGTAGCGGCTGAAACCACTGAGCTTCTGGTAGTCGGTCTGTTTTTTGTCGGCAGTGATGTCGAACGCATCGCCCAGCTTGAGGCGCACTTTTTCGCCCTTGGGGGTGTGGCCGATGCGGTCTTCTCCGACGAACTGGGCGTTGCCCGCGCCATCTTTCTTGTAGACCCGCACTACGCCCTTGGGCAGCGGGATGCCGAGGTTGTCGCCCTGGTTGTCGAACTGGACGAACACGCCGACTTTGAGCTTTTGTCCGATGTCGCCATAGCTCGAACGATAGTAATAATCCGCGCCGCGCAGCACGAATTCCTTGGCGACCGGGATAGCGGAGGCCGTCATCAGCGCCACCTGCTTGGTTTGCTGGTCGGCGAGGGTGGTGGGGCGGTCGAGGGTGTAGAGGTGGTATTCGAACAGGCTTTCCTCAGCCATTTTCGGCGCGGGCGCGGCTGCTTTCATTTGCATCGCGCGGCTGGCTTGCGCAAAGCTGTTTTCCTCGCGCACCTGGTTCACGTCGCCGGCCACCAGTTGCAGTTTGGCGTTCGGGTAGCGGGCGCCGCTCGAATTGGTCAGCGTCACCCAGCCGTTGATAGCCAGTTGGTCGTCGCGGGCGGAGAGTTCTGCGATGTAATCGGCTTTCCACGTCAGCCCGCCGGTCAGGTAGGATAGCTCCAGGTTCTGGGCGTCACTCGCCGGGTTGTTCAGGGTGACGACCAGGGTAGGGCGGTCGCGCAGGTTGGCGGGCACGCTGCCGAACGCCAGACGCCCCGGCAGGCCGGTTTCGATGCGGTCGGCGAATTGCAGCACCACGCCGCCGTTGACCGCCAGCACTTTGGCCGCCTCCACCGTCTCCACGCCGGTGGCCGGATTGGTCTTGATCACCCGGATTTCCTGGCCGACGTATTTATCCAGCAAGGTCTGCGGGGTGAGCAGGTCGAAATCGAAATTTTGTTCGACCAGGAAAAATCCCTCCGGGTGGCCGATATTCCTGAGCAGCGCGGTTTCCGGGCGGATCTTGGCGCTCACGTCGCGCCACGCGAGACGGTTCGCGCCGCGCGCCAGTTTTACCTGGCGGCTGTCTTTCACCAGTGCCAGATTTTCATTGTAGATGGTCACCGCAAGCTCCCGCTGATCGGTGAGGCCGCTCACCAGTTCGGTGTCTGCGGCACGGCCCGGTGAATAGGCCAGGAATGCCAGCAGCCCAGCTAACGCATAAAATGGACGCATGATGGTGGCTCCTTAAATCTCTTTCGGATGGTTTTCGGATGAAGTTGTCAGCTTGCACTATTCCGGGGAAAATCGCCATACTCCGGCAGCAAGCCGGAGCTGTGGATGGCATAATGTCGGTGTTAGGTGATTTCCGGGAATAAATATCCCATATGGCGCAGGATTTTTGTTCATCCACAAGGCGTAAAAATGGGCGCATAGTAAAGCTATGCAACCATTTTTACAACGCAGTGGATGGACAAAAAGACAAGCCAGATGGGATATTTATTCCCGGAAATCACCTTATATTCCGGCAAGCATTTTAACAACTTTGGAGATAGCCCCTATGAAACAACGTATCCTCGCTCTTTTTCTCGGCCTGTGCCTGTCTTTCGGCGCTCATGCCGCCAACCCGCAAGTCGAGATGAAAACCAACCTCGGCAGCTTCACGCTGGAACTGTACCCGGACAAAGCGCCGAAAACGGTGGAAAATTTTCTTAAATACGTCAAGAACGGCCACTACAAGGGTACGGTGTTCCACCGTGTGATCGACAATTTCATGATCCAGGGCGGCGGCTACGATACTTTCCTGCGGGAAAAGGAAGCCTACCACCCGATCAATAACGAGGCCAACAACGGCCTCAAGAACGAAACCTACACTATCGCGATGGCGCGCACCAAGAACCCGCATTCCGCCGTCGTGCAGTTTTTTATCAATGTCAAAGATAACGCTTTTCTCGACTATACCGCATCGACCGTAACCGGCTGGGGCTATACGGTGTTCGGCAAGGTGGTGAAAAGCCAGGAAACCGTGATGAAAATCTCCAAGGTGAAAACCGGCACGCGCGACCCGCTGCCCTCCGATGTGCCGCTGGAAAATGTGGTGATCGAGGACGTGACAGTGTTGCCGTAATTTGAGGTAGGCGCGCAAGTCCCGGCGCCCCCTTGTAAAACGACAAATCAAACGCCCACGCCACTGAGGTTTTTTAGTAACTATCAGCCAAGTCTTTACATTGTTTGCGAAGTGCGAAGAATGCGTCGTAGATCAAGCACTGGCGCGGCTCTTGGGTAGGGTGGATAAGCGAAGCGCATCCACCTGAACATTCCGGGACTCCGTTCGGTGGATGCGCTGCGCTTATCCACCCTACCCCCTGTTGGGTTCCGGCTCGTCCGGCTTAGGATAAGCATGGCTAAAGCAAAAAATCTCTATACCTGCACCGAATGCGGCGGGCAGGCGTCCAAGTGGCAGGGACAGTGCCCGCATTGCACGGCGTGGAACACGCTGGTGGAAACCGTTGCCGAGAGCGCGCCGCCCAACCGTTACAACGCGCTGGCGGCGACCAGCAAGCTGCAACGCCTGGGCGATGTGGAAGCCGCCGAAGTGCCGCGCCAGACCACCGGGATCAACGAATTCGACCGGGTGCTCGGCGGCGGCATGGTGGATGGCGCGGTGACGTTGATCGGCGGCGATCCCGGCATAGGTAAATCGACCTTGCTGTTGCAGGCGCTGTGCCACATGAGCTTGAATCGGAATGTGGTGTATGTCAGCGGCGAGGAATCGGCGCAGCAGATTGCGTTGCGCGCCAAACGGTTGGCGTTGGACGCAAGTGCTGTGCAGTTGCTCGCCGAAATCCAGTTGGAGCGCATCCTAGCCACTTTGTCGGCGCAAAAACCCGATGTGGCGGTGATCGATTCCATTCAGACCGTTTATTCGGAAGCGCTGCAATCCGCTCCCGGCAGCGTCGCCCAAGTGCGTGAATGCGCCGCCCAGTTGACGCGTTATGCCAAGCAATCCGGCACGGCGGTGATCCTGGTTGGCCATGTCACCAAGGAAGGCGCGCTGGCCGGTCCCCGTGTGCTCGAACATATCGTCGATACCGTGCTGTATTTCGAAGGCGACAGCAATTCCAGCTTTCGCCTGATACGCGCTTTCAAGAACCGCTTCGGCGCGGTCAACGAACTGGGCGTGTTCGCGATGACGGAAAAAGGCTTGCGCGAGGTCAGCAACCCGTCTGCGTTGTTCCTCTCCCATCATGTCCAGGAAGTGGCCGGATCGTGCGTGATGGTGACGCAGGAGGGAACGCGCCCGCTGCTGGTGGAAATCCAGGCGCTGGTGGACGAAGCTCATGCGCCCAATCCGCGCCGTTTGTCGGTCGGGCTGGAGCAGAACCGTCTGGCGATGCTGTTGGCGGTGCTGCACCGCCACGCCGGCATCGCCTGCTTCGACCAGGACGTGTTCGTCAACGCGGTCGGCGGCGTGAAAATCACCGAGCCGGCAGCCGATCTGGCGGTGTTGATGGCTATCGTGTCTTCATTGAAAAACAAGCCACTGCCGGGAAAGCTGGTAGTGTTTGGCGAGGTCGGCCTGGCCGGCGAGGTGCGTCCCATCCAGCGCGGCCAGGAACGCTTGAAGGAAGCCGCGAAACTGGGCTTTACCCATGCGGTGATCCCCAAGGCCAATATGCCCAAGCAGGGCATAGCCGGGATGGAAATTGTTGCAGTGGAACGTTTGGAAGAAGCTGTGGCGTATTGCCGAGGGTGAAAAACGGGCCGGCTGGGAGCCAGGGTAAATTTGTTCTCAGAAATTCATGATGAAAATGTTCATGAATCCCAGGCAATCTTAGCGCGACGCTGTTGAACTCATGGTAGCAACCATTAAAGACAAAACCTTTGTCACCGCGGAGGACGCAGAGGACGCGGAGGAAAACCCTCATGCTCTTCCTCTGCGTCCTCTGCGGTGAATCGGTTTTTTCCGTGCCGAGAACAAATTTACCCTGGGCTGGGAGCCTGTAGGACTTGAAGAATCGAAGAGAAAAGGCTTACGCAGCCGGTTTCTTTTAAATCCGACAGCTCGCTAGCGATCGACCCGCTACCAAAAGATTAGCGTCAAGCGGAGGTGGAGAGCGTACTCAGCAAACCGGAGAGGCTTGAATTGTTGGCTGAGTTGGCCGAGCTGCCGTAGGCTTTCATTAATGCCATGATCTGCTTCATGATCTGTGCCTCTGACGAGTCGCTCGTCGATGAAGTGCCGCTTGAGGAAGACCCGGTCGAGCTGGTCGAGCTTGATGAGCTGGTTGAGTTCGCCTGGTCATAGGCTATGGCCTCTTTGGCACTGATTTTTCCGTCTTCATCCGTATCGGCCTTGTCGAAATTTGCCACCAGATCGCTTATCTGGCTGGAAGCCGTGCTATTGCTGGAGCCGACTTCCTTGGCCATGCTGGTTAATTGATCCTTGGAAAATCCGGCACTATCCGCGCCACCCGGTGGGGGCATACCGGACGGCGGAGTTCCGCCTGGAGGGGGCATGCCACCCATCCCGCCTTCTTGGCGCATTTTGTTGAATGCGCTGTCGAGCTGGTCGGCGACTTTTTTAAAGCCGCTGGTCATTTCGTCCTTGGTGATTTTGCCGTCATTATCGCTGTCGAGCGATTTGAATACATCATCGGCGCTGGCTGTGCCGCTAGTGCTTGAACTGGAACTATCCGTTGACGATATTTGCGTGAAAGCCGACTGCAGGTCGCTTTTTTCCAGATACCCCTTGCCGCCGGCGTCGAGTTTCGAAAACAAGTTGTCCGCCGCCTTTGAAGGATCGGGGCGCTGCATGCGTTGCATCCCGGACATCATCGAAGCGTTGCTGCTGCTGATACTGCTGATGCTGCTCATGATTCACTCCTTTACAGGTTTGCCTAAAAATCGGTAGCTGAAAGTACGACAGCCACCTTTCTTGAAATCATGTCCGACGTTGCCTGAAAGAAGACTACGCGCATGACATGAATCCGTACCGTTACATAAGCAAATTATCGGCCTAACTATATGAAAATCCATGATGTTCCATGTTAACCCAGGTAAATTCCGGTTAAGGCGCCGGGTCGGTTTTCGGGTGGCATCGGGTTTTCGAATTGAATGCATGGCAGGTTGCCGGCCAGCGGCAATTTTTTCCTCTTTAATCGAAGCTAGTCAGCGCCAATGCGGACATAAACATTTCATTTTGAGTTATGTCGTTGCGCTTGGAACCTAAAGTGGGAAGAGCGATGCGATAAATCCGCAGGGCGGCAATTATTGCCTTCAAACCGGGGGAGTAAAAAATAAGCGCAGTCCGAGATGTAAAGAACGGTAAATCACGCGCGCTGGAACTGGCCTAGCTCATCTGACCTGGCTAAGATAGGGAAATTGATGGTTGTGAAATAGGCGAGCGATGAGTGCCAAAGTGTTGCTGGTGGATGACGATGTCGAACTTGTCGAAATGCTCAGGGAATATTTGGAGCGGGAAGGCTTCGAGGTCAAGTGCGTACACGATGGCGATGCGGGCATTGCCGAAGCTTTGAGCGGGCAATATGCCATTGCCGTCCTCGACGTGATGATGCCGGGAAAAAGCGGGATCGAGGTTCTTAGCCGGATTCGCCTTGACAGCGTTATACCCGTGCTGATGCTGACCGCCAGGGGAGACGACACGGATCGTATTATCGGGCTTGAACTGGGCGCGGACGATTATGTCCCCAAGCCCTGCACGTCACGGGAGCTAACCGCGCGCATCCGCGCTATTTTGCGTCGTGGCGGCGTCTCGGCGGACACTTTGCCCACGCAGCCCGTGATTGCGGGGGCATTGAGCTTATGGCCGGATCAGCGCCGCGCCGAATGGAACGGAAAAACGCTGGAATTGACCAGCACCGAATTTAACCTGCTTGAGCTACTGGCACGCAACGCCGGTAGCGTCGTCAGCAAAGCGGAGTTGTCGGAACAGGGGTTGGGGCGTCCCCTCTTGCGCTTCGACCGCAGCATAGACGTTCATTTGAGCAGCATTCGGCACAAACTGGAACCCTTGCCGGACGGTAGATCGTGCATACAAACC
The DNA here is from genome assembly GCA_041674485.1 of Sulfuricellaceae bacterium. Lineage (GTDB taxonomy): Bacteria > Pseudomonadota > Gammaproteobacteria > Burkholderiales > Sulfuricellaceae > JAGXQV01. Next base: position 10,838 of record JBAYVP010000042.1, on the reverse strand, counting down.
GTATTTCGCAAGGGCTACCAGTTCATTAGTCTTTTACCCGTCAAATGATGTCAAAATTTGTCAAGAATTCGGGTTGAACTGAATCCAGTGGCGAGCCGGTGGTTGGCGTACTCGATACGCCGGTTATAGATGGATATCTCATAGCTGCTGTCTACTTGCAGCGTATAAAAAGCGACCGCCTGCAGGATTTCATCGGCGGTCGCCGTAAAAACATTGGCGCCCCACGCCGTGTAAGACGAGTAGCCCCATGACGAAGTCTGACCGAACGGGTCGTAGAGATAGGCGCGGGCATAGTTGGCGGTGCTTTCCGGTTTGAAGAATACATGAGCGTCACTGAGCACCCAATCGTAATATGAAATGTAAAAGTAGCCGTTGTCGCCAAAACCGGTTCCCCATTGGTTCTTCGCGATGAATGCGCCGCTCCCCGGCGGTGCGCCAGCCAGAAGATGGAAAAAATCTTACAGAACAAGTGGCCGATTACCCTGGCAGCTTGATGTTGTCGTCAACCTGCAAAACCCTACAAGTTTTCCGAGGATTCCCATGATAACGATCATCATAAGGCATGGGCATGGGCTCGTGCGCGTAGCGCACTTTTACCTACTTTTACTATTGCACTAACCGTCCTTTACAGAAAGGCCCAGGATAATGCCATTGTCGTGATGGCCGTCCATCCTGGAAGGTACGCGACGCTTAAATAAGGAGAATACGACCATGAAACGCAATCTCATCTCTCTTTCAGCCATGGCGCTGCTGCTCTCCGGGCAGGCTTTCAGTGCCGCTCCCACGACGGCGACCACAAGCACCAGCGTATCCGCCGCTGTTGCGGCGCTTAACTTTTCCAGTAACTGCGCCGGTGGCGGCACTCGCGTCTCCACAGGCACATGGGACGCCACCAGCGGCGCCCTGTCCTTAAGTTCGACCGATACCGCCTGTGTCGGTACAAATGGTGAAAGTCACGACGGCGCCCGTACTCTGAATGGCACTTTGCTGCTTAACGGCGCCAGTTCCTACACAGTGGATATCACGGTCCAGGAAAGTTTCACCGTTACACGCGATGGCGTCACCAAGCTTCAGCACACTTGCACTTTTGCCCGCAAGGGCAGCTTCGATTCCACCACGGATATTTTTACCGGCGCCGTTAGCCATAACAATTGCGTCGATACCGGTGAAGTGTGGGACCACCAGCATGGGATAGAAAGTCTGTTGCGCGACAGTAATGTGATTGACGTGCCGCAGCCGCCACCGGGCGTTACCCCGCCACAAAAACCTTCCGGCGCCAACATGCCGCAGTTGCCATCGGATGCTACCCCACCCACCATTAACGCCGGCGGCGCCATAACCATCAAGCTGCCGTCGGGCGCCACACCGCCGCCTAGTGCCACGGTTAATTCCGATGGCACGGTGACGTTCACCCCGTCGCTACGGCCTTTACATCCGACCGGCGCCACGACAACGACTAGCGGCGCATAGATAGCCGCCTCTGCTCCGGAGTGCCGGCCGGTGGGTGCTGTATCGCGGTTGGCTTTTGGAGAGAGGCGGAAGAATCAGGCGCACCCATTCCTATCTTCAACAATTGACGATAGGAATCATCTTTTTCAGCAATCGAACCGCAGGCGGTTTATGTGCTACGCTTTGGTTGTCGGTTTAGGCTATGTGAGTTGGGTTAGGTGCAATAAAACCGCTAACCCAACCTACATTTTGTCGTTTTTTTATAATATTCTTGAGTAGTTACTAAAGATTCAATAAAAACTTCTCATGAGTCGCACCAGAACTACCGTCCAGCACCTCGTCGTCATTGCCATCTTGAGTGGCTGCGCGGTGGGGCCTGACTACCGCGCGCCGGAAATTTCAGTGCCGCAAGCTTGGCACACAGCGCTGAGAGGGGGGCTGAACAACGCTCCGGCAGATACGCCGCTACTCGCCAATTGGTGGAACACGCTCAACGATCCGTTGCTTTCCCGGCTTATCCAGGCAGCCGCAGACAACAACCTCGACCTCAAGCAGGCGCAAGCCAGGCTGCGCGAAGCTCGTGCCCGTCGTGGCGCCAGTGAAGCAGAGCGTTTCCCGACATTGGCCGCGCAGGCAGGCGCCAATCGCAGTCGTAGCAGCGGGGGAATAGGTAGCACCAGCGAAACGTTTTCCGCAGGATTCGACGCCAATTGGGAGTTGGACATCTTCGGCGGCAAACGCCGCGCCGTGGAGGCGGCAGAGGCCGGCCTGGAGGCGGCGCGGGAAGATTTGCGCGATGTGCTGGTGAGCCTGCTGGCGGAAGTAGTATTGAATTATGTCGAGGTGAGGAGCTTTCAAGCGCGCTTCGCCGTTGCCGACGCCAGTCTTGCCACATTGCAGGAAACTTGGCAGATCGCGCGCTGGCGGCGCGAAGCGGGGCTGACCACCTTACTCGACGAGGATCAGGCCAAATTCAATCTGGAGCAGACCCGTGCCCAGCTTCCGGTCTTGTTGACCGGGCTGGAGCAGGCAAAGAACCGGCTTGCCGTGCTGTTGGGCCGGCAGCCGGGCGCTTTTGCCGAGATGGAGGCTGCTGCGGCGATTCCCTTCCCGCCTGTTGAGGTGGCCGTAGGCGTTCCCGCCGAAATATTGCGCCGGCGTCCCGACATTCGCCGTGCCGAGCGGCAGTTGGCGGCGGCAAGCGCTCAAGTGGGCGTAGCCACGGCGGCGCGCTATCCCAATTTCTCGCTAAGCGGCACTATCGGGTTGCAAGCCTTGTCTGCCGCCGGCCTGTTGCAATCCGGCGCGGGACTGTTCACTCTCGGCGGCAATGCCGCCTGGACGTTGTTCGACGCCGGGCGTATCCGGCAAACCATCGAAATTCAGAACGCCTTGCAGGAGCAGGCGCTGATTCGCTATGAATCAGCCGTGCTCGCCGCTTTGCGCGATGTCGAAAATGCGTTGGTGGCCTTCGCCGAGGAGCAAAACCGGCGGCGAACGCTCAATGATGCCGTGCGGGCGGCGCAAAGCGCCGCCGGGCTTGCCGGCAACCAGTACGCCGCCGGCCTGATTGACTTCCAGGCGGTGCTGGATACCCAGCGCTCGCTGCTGTCCCTGCAAGACCAACTGATCCAGAGCGAGGCTGCCGTCACTTCCAATCTGTCCCGTCTGTATAAAGCGCTGGGCGGCGGCTGGGAAACGGTTGCGCCGGATCATCCTGCTACCTTGCTCCCCGGAGAAAAATCATCCTAGAAACCTTTGTTGAACGGGCTGGAGTGTGCGATTTTCCGGGCGCAGGGCAAGGCGCAACGACGCGCAATGGTCATTCCATTGCAAGGAGTTGCAACGCCGCCATGTGCCCGGAAAACCGTGCAATCCAGCTCGTAGCACTCTCACCAAGCGGGTGAACCCAAAATAGATGACAAAGTTGTTTATAACCACCATGTTACACATCATGGCAAGCGGTCAACGGAGGTTTCTAGGATCATGAGCGTCCCGAATAACGGCAAGACTGCCGACATAGCCAAAACACTCGGGCTTGGCCGGCAGCCCGCCACGGCCTCGCGCCTCAAACGTTTTCTGTTGTTGGGCGCCGTGGCACTGGTGGCCATTCTGCTGGTTTTCGCCTGGAACAGCACGAAATCCGGCAACCAGGTGCAATATCAGACTCAGGAAATCAAGCGCGGCAGCCTGATCGTAACCGTTTCCGCCACCGGCACACTCCAGCCCACCAATCAGGTGGAAGTGGGCAGTGAAATATCCGGTACTCTCAAAACGGTGGAAGCCGATTACAACAATGTGGTGAAACGTGGGCAGGTGCTGGCGCGTATTGATACCGCCAAATTAGAAGCGCAGGTGCGGCAAACAGCGGCATCGCTGGATGCCGCCCGCGCCAGGGTGCTGCAAACCCGCGCCACGGTGACCGAAGCCAGAGCGAAGTTCGAGCGCTTGGCTCAGGTGCAGGAAGCCAGCGCCGGCAAGGTGCCGTCAAAGTCCGAAATGGATGGCGCCAGGGCGACGTTGGATCGCGCCGTTGCCGACGAGGCGAATGCGTGCGCTAGCGTGAGCCAGGCCGAAGCCACTCTGGACGCGCAACGTATCGATTTGGTCAAGGCGGTCATCCGCTCGCCGATTGACGGCGTGGTTCTAAAACGGGCGGCGGAACCCGGACAGACCGTGGCTGCCGCGTTCCAGACGCCGGTGTTGTTCACGCTTGCCGAAGATTTGACGCAGATGGAATTGCATGTGGACGTGGACGAGGCCGATGTGGGCAAAGTGCAGAAAGCCCAGAGCGCGACTTTCACCGTCGATGCCTACCCGGAGCGGTCTTTTCCTGCCGCCATCACTCAGGTGCGTTTCGGCTCCAAGACCGTGTCCGGCGTCGTCACTTATGAAACCGTGCTCAAGGTGGACAATTCCGACTTGTTGTTGCGACCGGGAATGACCGGCACCGCCAACATTACCGTGCAGAAGGTCGATGATGTGCTGCTGGCGCCCAACGCCGCCCTGCGTTTCGCACCGCCCGTGCCGGACAAGGAAAAGCCGGCAGGCGGGGGCGGGCTGACGGGCAGCCTCTTGCCGCGTCCTCCCAGTTCCGCGCCCCGGCGCCAGGAAGGCGCCGACGACAAACAGCCTCATGTGTGGCTGGTGCGCGGGGAAAAACTGGAGAAAATCGTAGTCACGACCGGAATGACCGACGGAATCGCGACCGAGCTAACCGGGGGAAAACTGGAGCCGGGAACGGCGGTGGTGGTAGACATGATCGAGGCAAAGAGATAGCCATGAGTCTATCCGCCCCCATGGATCAAGCGGCAATGATCGAATTGCGCAGCGTGACCAAAACCTTCGGCAAGGGCGCAGCCGCGATGTCGGCGTTGCGGGGCGTGGATTTGCGCATCGAGCCGGGCGAATTCGTCGCGATCATGGGGGCAAGCGGCTCCGGCAAGAGCACCTGCATGAATATCGTCGGCTGCCTCGATACCCCGACCAGCGGCGCCTATCTGTTTCAGGGCGTTGACGTAGGCAAGCTCAGCCGCGACCAGCGCGCCTTGCTGCGGCGTCATTACCTGGGCTTTGTGTTTCAGGGGTTCAACCTGCTCAATCGCACCTCGGCGCTGGAAAACGTCGAACTGCCGCTGATTTACCGCGGCGATCCCCGTGCCGCCAGGCACGAACGGGCGCGCGAGGCGCTTGCCGCCGTCGGGCTGGCGGACTGGGAGCATCACACGCCCGGCGAATTATCCGGCGGTCAACAGCAAAGGGTGGCCATCGCCCGCGCCATCGTGTCCCAGCCCGCCGTACTGCTGGCCGACGAACCGACCGGCAATCTGGACACGGCGCGCAGCCAGGAAATCATGGACATTCTGACGCGCCTTAATCGAGAGCAGGGCATCACCATCGTCATGGTGACTCACGAGCCGGAAATGGCGGCCTACGCCGGCCGCACGATACATTTTCGCGATGGCTTGGTGGCGCCGCCGCACGAGGAGGCGGTCTGATGATTTGGAATGCGTTGTTATTGGCACTGAGAGAAATACGGCGCAATGTGTTGCGTTCGTTCCTCACCATACTCGGTATCGTCATCGGCGTGGCGGCGGTCATCATCATGGTGACGCTAGGCGGCGGCGCCACCGTGCAGGTGACCCAACAAATCGCCAGTCTCGGCAGCAATCTGCTCATCGTCAGCCCCGGCAAGCGCATGGGGCCAGGGCAAACGTCCAGCGCGCCGGCGTTCAGCGTGAACGATGCCGTGGCGCTAACGCGCGATGTCCCGCAACTGGTGGCGGTTGCCCCCATGGCATCCCGCTCTATGACCGTGGTTTTTGGCAACGCCAACTGGTCAACGCAAATCACCGGCGCCACCAACGCCTATTTCAAGGCACGTAACTGGGCGACCAGATCAGGACGCCTGTTCAGCGATAGCGAGTTGCGGGCTGGGGCGGCGATGTGCATTATCGGCAACACCGTGCGCAGCAAGCTGTTCGGCAGCCAGGACCCGGTCGGGGCGCATATCCGTGTGCAAAAAATCGCTTGCGAGGTGATCGGCTTGCTGGAATCCAAGGGGCAGTCTTCCATGGGCAGCGATCAGGACGATCTGGTCATCATCCCGCTACGCGCCTTCCAGCGCCGTATTGCCGGCAATCAGGACGTTGGCCTGATCCAGGTTTCGGTGCGCGATGGCGCATCGACCAGCCGCGCGCAACAGGAGATCGAGCGCATGATGCGCGAACGGCGCCATTTGTCCGAAAACGAAGAAAATAATTTCAACGTGATGGACATGAAGGAAATCACCAAAATGCTCACCTCCACCACCCAGGTGCTGACAGCTTTGCTGAGCGCCGTCGCGGCGGTGAGTTTGCTGGTCGGCGGTATCGGCATCATGAACATCATGCTGGTGTCGGTGACCGAGCGGACGCGCGAGATCGGCACTCGGCTAGCCATCGGCGCGCTGGAAAAGGAAGTATTGCTGCAATTTCTGGTGGAGGCCGCAGTGCTGTCGTCCTTCGGCGGACTCGTCGGCATCGCGCTGGCGCTGGCCGCATCGGTGGGGCTGGCTGTGCTGTTGAAAGTGCCGTTCGTTTTCAACGCGCCTATCGTTGCCATTGCCTTCGTTTTCTCGGTGGCGGTGGGGCTGATCTTCGGCTATTTTCCGGCGAAAAAGGCGGCGTTGCTTGACCCGATAGAGGCGCTACGGCATGAGTGATTAAAGGCTGAAGCGGAGATGCATAAAAAGCCAAACCCGGATGGGTTTGGCTTTTTTTGTTGCTGTTACATTGCTGGGCCAGTCGGAGCTGGGCCAGTCGGAGCCGGACCAGTCGGAGCTGGGCCTGTTCCACCCGGAGGAGTCGTTCCACCCGGAGGAGTCGTTCCACCCGGAGGAGTCGTTCCACCCGGAGGCTGCGTGCCACCCGGAGGCTGCGTACCACCCGGAGGCTGCGTGCCACCCGGAGGTTGCGTGCCACCTGGAGGTTGCGTACCACCCGGAGGAGTCGTTCCACCCGGAGGCTGCGTGCCACCTGGAGGTTGCGTACCACCTGGAGGTTGCGTACCACCCGGAGGCTGCGTACCACCCGGAGGCTGCGTACCACCCGGAGGCTGCGTACCACCTGGAGGTTGCGTACCACCCGGAGGCTGCGTACCACCTGGAGGTTGCGTACCACCCGGAGGCTGCGTACCACCCGGAGGTTGCATACCCGGCGGAGGCGTGAACGTCGAACCAGTCGGCGCCGTTCCCGGCGGGGGCGGCGGAGGCGCATTGAACGTGCATGTCCCATTGGTGCATTGGGCGCCGGGCGGTGGTGTTGCGCCTGGCGGCAACTGGGTGACCATCTGCCCGTTCGCACCTACTGTCGGCGGTTTGAAGCCGGTTGGCGCGGGCATTGAGTAGGTGCCGTCGGGATTTTTGGTCGCTCCTGTCGGGGCTTGCGCTCCCGGTGGCAATTGCATATTGGTTATTTTGCCATCGCTACCCATTTTGGTCGGATCGAATGCGCCGTTTATCGCCGTTCCTTGCTGCATTTGCGGCTTGAAGTCGGTCGGAACCTGCGCGCCTACCCCGGATGGCGCCTGTATCTTGCCATCGCTGCCCACTTGTCCGATAAAGGCCGGTGCGGGCAGTGTGATGGTCCCATCGGCATTGACCGTAGCGCCTTGTGGTATCGAGACGCCTGCGGGAGGGGCAGGCATGACCACGGTGCCGTCGGAATTGACCTTCAGCGGTTGCGGCGGCGGCGGAAAACCTCCCGTGGGCGGCGGCGGCACATAATAGCTGCCGTCGGTGGATTTCGTCACCCCGCTGGGCGGTGTCCATGTGCTGGGCGGCGTGACGCCGGAAGGAATAGATGTGCCGGGGATAACCACTGAGCCATTGGGCAATATCTGGGTGCCCTTGGGCAGGTTGGCGCCGGTTCCCATGTTCGTGCCTGCCGGCAACATGATGCCAGGCGGCACCACGACATCCGATGCGGCTTTTACGCCCGTGGGGATCTGCGCGCCCGGCGGCAGGGTGGTTCCCGGCGGTATCATATACTGGTAGTCGCTGGGTATCGTGACGCCCGCCGGCAAGGTCATGCCGGAAGGCAGCGGCATATTCGACGGAATGTTGAATTGCGGCGGCAAGCCGGCCTCTTTGGGCAGGGAAACGTCTGTGCCCGGCTTGAAATCCTTGGGCAGAGTCATGTCGCCGGGGTTCGCACCCGCAACCAGCGGCGCGAATTGCGATCCGTCCGGGAAAGTGATCACGCCGGTCTTGGGATCGACTTCCAGCTTGGGTTTATTGCCGCTCTTGGGGTCGAATTTCCCTTGGTTGCCGGCCGGTGGCACAAACGGCAGATAGGAGGAACCGCCTTTCACGCTGACGGTTCCGTCGGTGTTGAATGTTACCAAGCCCGGCGGAATCGTCCCGGCATTTTCCATGTCCTTCACCATGCTGACCGGCGGCTTGTCCGGCACGGTCACGCCGCTAGGCAGCGGAACCGTATCTTTTGGCACAAAACCGGCGGGTGGCTGGAAATTCGACGGCAGCGTATTGCCGTTAAGCGGGGTAGTGAAGGAATCCGGCAGTTTAGGCAATTCGCCGGGGGTGGATACTATCGGGACGAATTGCAGTTTTCCGTCGGAATACGAACCATCGGGAAGTTGCTTCAAATCCCCCAGTTTGGTGTTCTGCTTCGCGGGGTCGTAGCCGGGGGGCAGCAACGGCACGAAACTGAGATTGTCCACCTTGACTTGTCCATCCGTGCCAAACGTCACGCCCGGAATTGTAGATTGCAAATCCGTTTTCAGTGTTGCCGGAAGGTCGGTGAGGGATGTAATGGTGGTGGTCGGTGCGTCGGCGGCAAACGCCGATGCGGCGCTGAACAGCAGACCGATAGACGATGCAATAATGGTCAACTTAAATGGTTTCATAATTAAAAATCTCCTCAATATGACGGCTTTCGGGCAATGTTGGATTGCCCTCGGAAAGCCCTTCAAATCCAGTTCAAGAAAAAGCCGTTTTTTACTATACGCATTAGAATTGACTACGCAGTGGGAAGCTTAGCCTATTGCCTATAGTCTTTCAACGGGTTTACACAGATTTTTTTACAGGATTTCACAAAATTTTACAGACTTTCCTGTGAGATATCCCTCCCTTCTATCGGTTTAAGGTGCTTCGGCTGGTTAATCCCAAATTATGCTGATCTTGCCAGCACGCCAAGGTCGGTCCGTTTCGCAGCAAAAACGATAGAACACAACGTAAGTTCACTATACCGGGAAGGAGTGACGAATTATGTGATGTAGTTAACAAAAATTAACAAATTTTCACGTCCTGGGAGAAATTGCGGAACACCGGATTGAGCCGGGAAGAGATTGAGGGGTTGGCGCCATGAAAACCACTTTGCCGGTTGAAACAAGCTGGCCTACTTGTTTTATCCGTTGAACGGGCGGCTGGAGTGTGCGATTTTCCGGGTGCAGGGCATACCCGACGGCCTTACGGCCTAGGCACAAGAGGCGCAACTTTGCTGCATGGTCGTTCCATTGCCTTCTCTTGTAGTTGCAACGCCGCCATGTGCCCGGAAAACCGTGCAATCCAGATCAAAGCGCTCTCACCATACGGGTAAACGCGAAATAGATGATAAAGTTGTTTAGAACCACCATGTTACACATCTTTGCAAGCGGTCAACGGAGGTTTCTAGGATTATGTGATGTAGTGGAAAGCGAATCAACGAAGGCAACTTCCGCCACCGGGCTAAATATCGGCCAGCCGTTCCACGGTATCCGGGAAGCGTTCCACCATGCGAATCAGGAGCACCGCTTGGGCGTTTGGCTTTGCGCGTCCTTGCTCCCAATTTTCCAAGGTACGCTCATTGGTGCGCAGATAGCGGGCAAATACGGCGCGCGACAAGTTCAGATGCCGGCGAAGGCTGGTCATTTCCTCTGCCGTTATTACGGGCGCGGGATTCATCGCTACCGCGTGGCTTTTGAGGGTAATCTTTCCTTGACGCTCTTCTTGTAGAGCATCGAATCCTTCCGTGATTTCGGAAAATAAATTGCGTTTCATTTTTGGCTCCTTGCTGCCAGTTCGCGCTTGAGCATGGTCTTCAAAATCCCTCGCTCGTTGCCACTCAAATCACTCAATTCGTCCTTGTTGTACACGGTGAACAGCCAGAACTGCGCACCACCGATCCACCAGTAGTAAATCACCCGCAGTCCACCGCGTTTGCCCTTGCCGCGCTTCGCATCACCATGGCGAATTTTGCGCAAACCACCCGTTCCTTCAATCACGTCGCCTGCTTCAGGATTTTTTAACAGGGACTGTTGCAACCTAATAAAGGCGGCATCATCAAGATAGCTCTCACGGTGGCGCGTAAAGGCGGGTAGCTCGACAAATAAGGCTTTCATAACCTCCATTGTACGCAATGTGCGTATAGGTGCAAGTGTGTGTGTATTTTCGATAAAATCAAGCGAGACTGACCCCGTTTATGCTGTTGATGAGTATCGGGTTAATTCGACATCTGGTGCAATGCCCTTCAGGGATTGCGCCCTACGCTTGCGGGATGCGGTGTTGGGGTGATCGAAAATGCTCAGGGGACGCTGGAAGACAACGATATTTTCGACAATGCGATAGCGGGTGTGTGGGTTAATACCGGCGGCTACCCCACATTGCGCCGCAACCGTATCACGAAGAATGCAGTAGCGATCAGGGGTTATACAAACGGGCAAGGCATCTACGAAGAAAACGATCTTCGAGGGAACACCTGCGGGGCATGGGACATTTCGCCTGAAGCTCAGAGCACCTGATCTCAGGATAGACAAATCAATGGGTTATTGTATTTGGTCGGATTTATCTTGACCCGAAATTTCGTAGAAACGAATTTTATGCGATTGATTATGTTGTATTTTCCATTTTT
>JBAYVP010000041.1:0-23023 GCA_041674485.1 Sulfuricellaceae bacterium | reverse complement strand
TTTATCCATCGTCTCGCGGGCGCGCTGCTGCGTTGCAAATTGCTTGTGTGGTAATGCCACACGGCGCAATTTGCGCCTTGCATCGCATCCCGCGAGACGCGGCTAAATCCGCAAATTGTGGCCGCGCAAAGTATAAACCTTGATTCCAAGAAGCGCCCGTATCTCCCGGATGACTTGCTCTGCGTACTCAGGATTGCGCGCCGGGCGCGCAAAAGCACCTGCTATCTCGGGAAACAGCAAGGCCGGGGAACACAGGGTAAAGGAACGGGCAACTGCGGCTTCAAGGAAATCCGCACTGGCGGAATGTTCCGGCTCGTTCTCCTTGAAAGCGGAGATTAGCACCGAGGCATCAATAACCACGCGCATCGCGGTCTTCTTGTAGCTGTTGCAAGGCGGATTTTTCACTTCCCCAGGCAGCGGCGTTTTGCCGGGCAAGCGCTTCCAGCTTGAGGCGAAACGCTGCCGCGCGTTCCCCCTGCAAGCGGTCGCTTACGTCGTGCAAACCAACCGGATGGACGCATTTCAGTTCATGCTCCACCGCACTGGTCAGCAATTGCTTCAGCGTCTGACCACGCATCAGCGCGGCGGCCTGGACCGCCCGGAACATATCGTTAGGTAATTCGATAGTAGTTTTCATGGCGCACTCTCTTGATAATCATTGCTATTCCAATCTGGATATGTCTCACCTTAAATCCCGCGTAGCCCGGATGCATATCTTGCTCGGCCACGATTTACGCCGTGCGGCCATTCTACACAAGCCATTTGCAAGGCAAAAGCCGTGCCCGCCAGATGTTGGATTAATGCGCAAATTGTGGCCGCGCAAGGCATAACCAGCGGTCTACAATATCACCTGCGTCCCCAGTTCCACCACCCGGTTGGGCGGCAGTTTGAAGAAGTTGGTGGCGCTGCCGGCGTTGCGGAACATGCTGATGAAGAGTTTTTCGCGCCACAGCGCCATTTCCGAGTTGGCGCGCGGGATCAGGGTTTCGCGTCCGATGAAGAACGAGGTGTCCATCATATCCAGCATCAGGCCGTAATGCATGCATAATTCAAGGTCGCGCGGCAAATTCGGCCCGTCCATGAAGCCGTAGTGGATGGTGACGCGATAGAATTCGTCGGCCAGTTGTTCGACCGCGATCCGTTCTTCTATCGGGACATGGGGGATGTCTTTGATGAGCACCGTGACCAGCACGATTTTTTCATGCAGCACTTTGTTGTGCTTGAGGTTGTGCAGCAGCGCGTGGGGGACGCCGTTGGGGTTGGGGGTCAGGAACACCGCTGTGCCGGCGACCCGCGTCGGGAGTCCCAGCACGATGCTTTCGATGAAGGGGCGCAGGTCGATGGCTTCCGCTTCGAGGCGACGGTAGAGCAATTGCCGACCGCGCTTCCAGGTGGTCATCAGGGTGAAGACGACCAGCCCCATGACCAGCGGGAACCAGCCGCCGTCGGGTATCTTGTGTATGTTCGCAAACAGGAAGGTCAATTCGATTGCCAGGAAGCAGGAGAACAGCAGCACTGCCCTAGTCCAGCCCCAGCCCCACACGCGGGCGACGACGATGGTAGCGAGTATCGAGGTGATCACCATGTCGCCGGTCACTGCGATGCCGTAGGCTGCCGCCAGGTTGTTCGAGGATTTGAAGCCGAGCACCAGCACCGCCACCGCAGCCGCCAGTCCCCAGTTGACGCCGGGCAGGTAGATCTGCCCCTGTTCTTTTTCCGAGGTGTGCTGCACTTCGACGCGCGGCACGAAGCCGAGCTGCATCGCCTGGCGGGTGACGGAAAACGCGCCGGAAATCACCGCTTGCGAGGCGATCACCGTTGCCAGCGTGGATAGCGCGACCAGCGGATAGAGCGCCCAGTCCGGCGCCGAGTGGTAAAACGGGTTCTGCACCGCAGCCGGTTCGACCAGGATCAGCGCGCCCTGTCCGAAATAGTTGAGCAGCAGCGCCGGCAGCACGAAACCGAACCAGGCCAGTTGGATCGGTTTTCTGCCGAAGTGCCCCATATCGGCATATAGCGCTTCGGCGCCGGTCACCGACAGCACGACGCCGCCCATCGCGATCATCGCGATGCCGCTGTTGTGGATCAGGAAGCCGATGGCGTAGGCCGGGTTGAAGGCTTTCAGCACGTCCGGCGCGGCGACGATGTTGACGATGCCGAGCAGCGCCAGGGTGGAAAACCATACCAGCATCACCGGGCCGAACAACGCGCCGATGCGCGCGGTGCCGTTGCGCTGGACGAAAAACAGCCCGAACAGCACCAGCAGGGTGAGCGGGATGACGAACGGTTTCAGTCGCGGGGTGGCGACTTCCAGCCCTTCGACCGCCGATAAAACCGAAATCGCCGGGGTCACCATGCCGTCGCCGTAGAACATCGCAGCGCCCAGCAGGCCGACCAGGACGATCATTTTTTCCTTCATCGGGTTGCCCTTGGCGTCGTGCAGCGCCAGCGCAATCAGCGACATGATGCCGCCCTCGCCACGGTTGTCGGCGCGCATGATGAAGACCACGTATTTGATCGAGACGATGGCGATCAGCGACCACAGGATCAGCGACAGGATGCCCAACACGTTGTCCGGCGATAGCGGGATCGGGTGGTTGCCGGCGAATACTTCCTTCATGGTGTACAACGGGCTGGTGCCGATGTCGCCGTACACCACGCCCAGCGCCGCCAGCGCCAGTACTTGTATGGAAGAATGATGGGCTTCCGGTGTTTGGGGATGCATGGAGTCTCTTTCAATCAGAGGACAGAGGGCAGAGGACAGAAGACAGATTTTGAGGAGGTTTTTCTGTCCTCTGATTTCTGTCTTCTGTCTTCTGAATCAGCGAATTCCCAGTTGTTTCAATTTGCGGTACAGATGCGTGCGCTCAAGTCCTGCATAATCGGCCACCCGACTCATGTTGCCTCCCGCTTTTTTGATCTGGTGTTCGAAATAGACCCGTTCGAATTCGTCGCGCGCTTCGCGCAGCGGCAGATCGAGCGGCAGCACACTCCTTTCGGCGGGTGTTTCCGGGTTGAATTGCGCCAGCACCTGTCCTGTTTCCTGCGCGGTGATTTCTTCGGCGAGCGCGGTCAGCGCCAGGTTTTTTACAACATTGCAAAGTTGCGGCAAGTTGCCGGGCCAGTGGTGGTTGCGCAAATATTCCAGCGCAGCCGCGCTGAAACGGCGCGGCGGGCATTCGCCGTTTTCCGCGCATTTCGCCAACATTTGCCGCGCCAGTTCGGGAACATCCTCGCTGTGTTCGTGCAGCTTCGGCACCGCCAGCATCATGCCGCTTAAGGTTTGGAACAGCGCCGCATCGAAAGTCCCGGCCTCGACCATTTGCGGCAATGCCTTGCTGGTGGCGCACACCAGCCGGGTAGCGTGCTTTTCCAGCTTGCCCAGCAGGAGGCCCAAGCCTTTTTGCTCCATTTTGTTCAAATCCGCCACGTCATGCAGGAACAGTACGCCTTCGCGCGCTTGTTCCAACATATCGAGCGGGCGCTCGGCCAGATCGGAAAATTCGTCGGGTTCCACCCACGGCGTGGCCGGCTGGTGCAGGAAGCGCGCGCAGATTTCCAGGCCGACCCCCTCTTCGCCAGTGAGTAGCAGCGGGGAGCGGCTTTGGGCAAGTTGTTCCAGGCGTTTTTGCAGGTTGCCGATCAGCGCGCCGCTGCCCAACCCCTCCAGTGAACCCAGGCTGCGCTGCGGGTTGCCGTTTTTTTTCAGCGCACGCGCAACGGTGCTCAGCAATTTTTGCAGCGCGATGGGTTTTTCCAGAAAATCGAAAGCGCCGATTTTGGTTGCTTCCACTGCGGTGTCTATGGTGCCGTGGCCGGACATCATCACAACCGGCATGGTCAGCAAACCGTTGCTCGCCCATTCGCGCAGCAATGTCACGCCATCGGTGTCCGGCATCCAGATGTCGAGCAGCACCAGATCCGGGGCGTTTCGTCCGCGGTGCGCGCGCGCCGCGGCGGCGTTTTCCGCGAGGATAACCTGATAGCCCTCGTCATGCAGGATTTCCAGCAGCAATTCGCGTATGCCGGCCTCGTCGTCCACTACCAGGATTTGCGTCATATTAGCCATTGCGCCCCTCCAGCCGTGGCAGGAAGACGCTGACGCAGGCCCCGTGTTGCAAGTTTTCTATCAGCATTTCACCATTGTGCTCTTCAACGATTTTCTTCACAATCGCCAGCCCCAATCCCGTTCCTTTCGGCTTGGTCGTTACATACGGTTCGAACAGGCGCGCCATCAAGTGTTCCGGGAAACCGCCGCCATTATCGCTGACGCGCAGCCGCAGCCATTTGTCGTCGGCGGAGGTTTGCAGCACGATTTCCGGCGCCGCGGCTTCCGCCACGGCATCTTGCGCGTTGCGCAGCAGATTGTGTATCACTTGGCGCAACAAAGTCGTATCCCCTTCGATTTCCGGCAAGTCCGGCGCCAGCGCCGTGGTGATGTGGCAAGCGGAGTGCTCGTACAAAGTCAGGACTTCCTGCACCAATTCGTTCAGTTTCAGTTGCTGCAAGTTCAGTTTTGGCGTGCGCGCATATTCGCTGAACGCATTCACCATGCTTTTCAGCGCCGCCACCTGATTGACGATGGTGCCGGTCGCGCGCCGCAACATTTCCGCGTCATTGCTTTCCAGCTTGCCCGCCAATTTGTGTTCCAGGCGTTCGGCGGAAAGCTGGATGGGCGTCAGCGGATTTTTGATCTCATGCGCCAGACGCCGCGCCACTTCGCCCCATGCCGCGTCACGCTGGGCTTGCAGCAGGTGGGTGATGTCGTCGAACACGACAATATAACCGTTGCCGACCGCGACCGGCAAGCGCGTGCCGCGCACCAGCAGCACTTTTTTGCCGGATTTGCCGGCGAATTCTATCTGGCGTTGCCATTCCTTGCTGTCACCGGCGCGGAACTGTTGCGAAATTTCCTCGGCGAACGCGCTCACTCCCGGCTCCTGGCTTGTGCCGCCGGACAGGCCGCGACGCCGGAAGGAAGGAAAATCCACCCCGAGAATATGCGCGGCTGCGGGGTTGACGGTGCGTAGCGCAAATTTTACGTCAAATGCCAGCACGCCGCTGGAAAGGTGCGCCAATATGCTTTCCAGATACACTTTCGCGGTTTCCAGTTGCTGCTGGTTGAAATCCACCACTGTGCGGGCGTCGGCGAGTTGCCGCGTCATGCTGTTGAAAGAGCGCATCAGAATGCCCAATTCATCGCGGCTATGCACTTCAGGCATTTCGCTGAAATCGCCGGAAGCCACCGCGCGCGTTCCCTTGGCCAACATCCCGAGCGGCGCCGACAGGCGCGCGGACAGCAGGAACGCGGCGGCAATCGCCGACAACAGCGACAGCAGCAGCGTCAACGTCAACGTCAGCCCGTAGATGCGCTTCAATCCCAGCCGGGAGAGGGACAGCTCCTGATAGTCGCGGTAAATCTCCTGCACGGTCTCGGCATCGCGCGCCAATTCGGCGGGAACCGGCTGCAACAATTGCAGGATGCGCACATCCTCGCTCAAAGTGAGCACATTGACCGGCACGATTACGCGCAAATACAAGCCCTTGCCGGGTATCGTCTCAATTGCGGAAAACGGCTGCTGGTGGCGTATCTGGCGCTGTATCGCGATGGATGGCTTAACGCTCAACAGGCCGTCGCGCTCGTTGCCGGAAAAGGCGATCATCGCGCCGCGCGCATTATACAGCGTGACCTCCTGCACTTCCGCCTGCTCGCGCAGGGAATTGAGGCGGGTGATGTGGGCGATGGCCGGCTGATCCGATAGATTCAACGCCATTGATTCGCCTTTTTTGGCAAGGTCGCGCAGCAGGTTGTCGAGCGCGGAGCGCCCCAGGCTCAAGCCGCCTTCCAGCGCATTATCGACGCGCACATCGAACCACGATTCTATGCTCTTGGTGAGGAACTGCACCGACACGCCGTACACCAGCATGCCCGGCAACACCGCCATCAACGCGAACAGCACCACCAGGCGCAACGTCAGCTTGGCGCCGAACATCCGCGCTTTCAGCTTGCGCCGCAATATCCACAACTGATAGCCGACCAGCCCCACCAGGCATACCACCAGGATGCCGTTGAGGCCGAGCAACAGGGTGTAATATTCGGTGAACGCAACGGTGTTGGCGCTCGCCTTGGACAAGAGGTACAACAGCACCCCGCCCAGACTGATACACAGGATAACGACGTATTGCAACAGCTTCATGGCGTTCAGAAGACAGAAGACAGAAGACAGAAGACAGAAAAACCCTCATCGAGGTTTGCCTTTTGTGTTCTGCCTTCTTTCCGGTTTTGTTCGGTGGGTGTGCTACGCTTATCCACCCTACCCGCCGAAGGCAGCAAAAACCGCATCAAGGTTTATCCTCTGCCTTATGCGCCCTATCTTCTGTCCTCTGTCCTCTGTCCTCTGTCTTCTGAATCCTATCCTCTGCCTTATGCGCCTTATCTTCTGTCTTCTGTCCTCTGTCCTCTGTCTTCTGAAGCCTGTCCTCTGTCTTCTGTTTCCTGTCTTCCGTCCAGCGGAACCAGTCGGAGTCTAAATCCCATTCCTTGGAAGCCAGTGCGTTCACCTGCAAGGGCTTGGGCAGTTGGGTCAGGTCCAGGCGGAAGCGCAGGCCCGCGACATAGCTCTGTTTTTCCTTGACCAGGTTGCGCTTAACCACCGGCCAGGCGCTTATCCGTCCCAGTTCGCGCCGCGCTTCGTTAAGCGCGGGGAAATTTTTATGCTGGCTGTTGATGCTGAGCTGATACTGGCGCGTCAACGCATGGTAGCTCAGGCGAATGTGCTGCTGCGCGGCGGAAATGGTTTCGTCCAGCCAGTACCAGCGCGGTTTCTTCAATTCGAAATCCGCCACGAAATGCAATGGCACCCCTTTGTTCAGCGCATCTTCCAGGGTCGGGTTGAGAGTGATCTCGGCCTCGGCGTTCAGTTGGTAGGTTTCCTCCACCAATTCCAGTTCGGCGCTTTTGATTTCGATGCCCTCGGCGTGCGCAAACGACGCCGCGCCGAGCAACAGCAGCGCCGCCAAAATCAAAGAGGCGATGTGGCGTTGAGTAAGTATGCCTTGCCCGCGCACAAGGCATAAACATCCATGAACTTGCCGCCTTCCTCCGTTCGTCCTGAGCTTGTCGAAGGATGAATGGAGGAAGGCGACAAGTTCACACGGGAGACAAATCAAAGCCTGGAACCACCAGATTCCTCCGTTCGTCCTGAGCTTGTCGAAGGATGAATGGAGGAAGGCGGCAAGCTCACACGGGAGACAAATCAAAGCCTGGAGCCACCAGATTCCTCCGTTCATCCTGAGCTTGTCGAAGGATGAACGGAGGAAGGCGGCAAGTTCGCACGGGAGACAAATCAAAGCCTGGAACCACAAAAATAATTGAAACCATGACGCGTTTCGACTGAACGGACGCTCCCCATTTCCCCCCAAGATAACCCGTTCATCCTTCGACAAGCTCAGGACGAACGGTTTATCCTTTACGCGATGCTCATTTACACAACGCTCATAGAGGTGGTTAGGCAATTGAGCGCACTCACCATGAATCATATATGCCTTGCGCGGGGGAAATTGTCCGGTTGGATTGCCCCCAGCGGCGCGACTTTCGCGTTGCAAATTGCTTGTGTGAGAATGACCACACGGCGCAATTTGCGCCTCTTGTGCCCAAGCCGTCAGGCTGTCGGGTATGCATTGCATCCCGCTGGGAACAATCCAATCCGGACAATTTCCCCCGCGCAAGGCATAAAGCCAAATATCACTAAATCTCATCGAGCTAAACCTTGGCAAGCAGCGCATAGTAGAACCCATCGTGACGGTCATCCGGCAATAATTGCCCCGCGCGCGTTGCCGGCAACTGGCGGGCGTCGGCATTCAGGGACAGGAACGCCGCTATCTGTTGTTGGTTTTCTTCGGCAAACACCGAGCATGTTGCATAGAGCAATTTACCACCTCTTGCCAGCAGGCGCCATTGTGCTTGCAGTATTTTCCGCTGCTGCGCGGCAAAAGCGGCGATGTCGTTTTCGCGCCGCAGCCATTTGATGTCGGGGTGACGCCTTACCACGCCCGAAGCACTGCACGGTGCGTCGACCAAAATCCTATCGAATGAACGCCCATCCCACCAAGCCGCCGGCTCGGCGGCATCGCCGCACACGCACTGCGCCGCCAGCCCGATGCGCTTTAAGTTGTCGGCAACCATCTCCAGGCGCACGGCATCGTTGTCCAGCGCGGTCAAATCCACATCACTCAGTTCGAGTATATGGGCGCTCTTGCCGCCGGGCGCGGCGCACGCGTCCAGCACCCGCATTCCGTCCGCAACGTCCAGCAGCAGCGCCGCCCACTGGGCGCCGGCATCCTGCACCGACACCAGGCCATCGGCAAAGCCGGGCAGTTTGCCGACGGCAACCGGGCGCGGTAAGAACAATGCAGCATCCTCAATCGGTTCGGCTTCCATGCCGAGACTGCGCAATGATTCGGCGTAGGCGGCTGGGTTGGTTTTGCGCCGGTTTACGCGCAAGGTCATGGGCGGGTGGCGGTTGTTTGTCGCCAGGAGAGTCTGCCAATCGAGCGGATATTGTTGCCGCAGCTTGTCTATCCACCACTGCGGATGCGAATAACGGGCGATGTCGCCCGTGGCGTCGGCTTGTTCCAGCAGCGTTTCGCGGTTGCGCAGGAAGTTGCGCAGCACCGCGTTGACCAACCCCTTCGCCCACGGTTTCTGCATGGCCTGGGCGGCTTTCACCGCCTGATCGACGACGGTGGGGGATGGAGTTTTGCGGTTTTCGAGCTGGTGCAGGGCGACCAGCAGCAGGCATCTCACTCCCTCGTCGGCCAGCGGTTTTTGCAACAGCAGATCAAGTATCGCGGCGTAGCGGCCAAAAAAACGCAACGCGCCGAAACTCAAGTCTTGAATCGCGGCGCGTTGTTGAGGTGTCAGGGTGGGATGGCGCGCATTCAGCACCTGCAAGGTTTCGTTAAGATTGCGCCCGGCCAGTGTTTGGCCGAGAACGACGCTCGCGTGGTGCAAAGACTTAAACAAAACCGCGCCTCATCGCCATCAGGCGGGCAATACGTTCTTCCGTCGCCGGATGGGTGCTGAACAGCCCCTGGATGCCGCCGCTGGAAAGCGGATTGATAATCATCATCTGCGCCGTTTCGGGATGCGCCTCCGCCGTTGGCAGTAGTGTTCCCTGGGCGTAGCGCTGGATTTTGTCGAGTGCCGCGGCCAGCGCTTCCGGCTCGCCGCAGATTTCCGCGCCGCCGCGGTCGGCCTCGAATTCGCGCGAGCGCGAAATCGCCATCTGAATCAGCATCGCCGCCAGTGGCGCGAGAATCGCAACCAAGATGCCCGCCAACGGATTGGCCGGGCGACCGTCGCCATCGCGCCCGCCGAAAAACACCGCGAAATTGGCCAGTGCGGAAATGGCGCCGGCCATGGTCGCCGAAATCGTCGAGGTCAGAATATCCCGGTGTTTGACGTGCGCCAACTCGTGCGCCATCACGCCGCGCAATTCGCGCTCCGACAGCAATTGCAAAATGCCGGTGGTCGCCGCCACCGCAGCGTGTTCCGGGTCGCGCCCGGTGGCGAAGGCGTTGGGCTGGGCTTCGTTGATCACGTAAACGCGCGGCATCGGCAATCCGGCGCGCCCGGCCAGATCGCGAATGGTTTTGTAAAAATGCGGAGCGCTGGTTTCATCGACTTCCTGCGCATTGTACATGCGCAGCACCATGTCGGCGGAATTCCAGTACGCCCAGATATTCATCCCGCCGCCGAACAGCAGCGCCAGCAACATGCCGGACGCACCCCCGAGCATCGCGCCGATAGCGCCGAACAGCGCAACAATAGCCGCCATCAGGATCGCAGTTTTAAGCCAGTTACCGAACATCTTGCACCTCTTCAACATCCTTTAAGAATTGATTGAACCGCAGAGACGCTAAAGGCGCTGAGAAAAACCAGGAAAGCCCCGTGACGCCGTCTCTGCGGTAAAGCGATTTGTTGAATAACATGTGGGCATTACGGAAGAAATCAAGCATCGAAACGCTCCCCCCGCCGCCACCGGATTGCCCAACAAGAATAGTCCTAGGCTGTCGAAATTTAGCATTTTTTGGCAAAAAAACAGCACTGGTTTTTAGATTTTCTCAACTTAAGGACAGTGCTAAACTTCCCCGTTCATGGTTCGACAGGCTCTCAAGAAACAGCTTTTTTAGTCATATATATCAATGGCAAAAATAACAACAATGGCGGAATAAAAGCCATTAAACGAGCGTCAAACAGCAACCATAACCCCTGTTTCTTGCCAACGCCTTTCGACCTACGGGCGAATATTTTACTCACCACGAACGGGGAAGTTTGGCACTGTCCTTAAGCCGCGCATGCTGGGACTGCATCGCCATTTCCTACCTTATTTTTAATCCGTTCGCCCTGAAGCCCAACCTGCCCTGAGCTTCGCCGAATGGGCTGAAGGGTGAACGGATTAAAAATAAGGTAGGCTATGGCGTTTCTTGGCCTAAGCTTATTTAAAAAAAGAAGACGGAACACCAAGGGTAGATGTCGAGGCGTTTTTTTCTGTCATCTGTCCTCTGTCATCTGTCTTCTGTCCTCTGATTATCGAAACGTTCGCCCGCCGCCACCGGGTTGCCCGCCAGGAAATCGGCTACCGGCATGCGCTTGCCGCCGGCTTTCTGCACGGCGGTCAGCAATAGGGCGTCTGCGCCGCAAGCCACCAGGATGCCTTGCCGGTCGGCGCGCAATATCTCGCCGGGGTTGCCTTGCGCCGCCTCGGGCGTGGCTTGCCAGATGCGCCACGCCTCTCCTTTGTAAGTAGCATGTGCGACCGGGAAAGGATTGTAAGCGCGCACTGCGAGAGACAGCTCGGTGGCGCTGCGGTTCCAGTCCAGCCGGCCTTCTTCCTTGGTGAGCTTGGCGGCATAAGTCGCTGCGCGCTCATCCTGGGGTTGCGGCGTCAATTCACTGTACTGCGCCAGCGCTGCTTGGATGGCTTCCGCGCCCAAGGCCGCCAGCTTGTCGTGCAGGGTGGCAGCGGTATCGTCAGGGGCTATGGGCAGGGTGCGCTTGAGCAACATTGCGCCGGTGTCCAGGCCGGCGTCCATTTGCATGATGGTGACGCCGCTTTCCCGGTCGCCGGCCAGGATGGCGCGCTGGATAGGCGCAGCGCCGCGCCAGCGCGGCAGCAGCGAGGCGTGGATGTTGAGACAGCCGCAACGCGGAATGGTCAGCACCGCTTGCGGCAGGATCAGCCCGTAGGCCGCCACCACCATGATGTCCGCGCCTGGCGCAGCGATTTCCCGCTGGGTTGCGGCGTCCTTCAAACCCGTCGGCTGCATCACCGGCAAACCGCGCGCCAGCGCCACTTGCTTAACGGCGCTGGCGGTGAGCTTCATGCCGCGCCCGGCGGGGCGGTCCGGCTGAGTGAGCACCAACGGTATCGTGTGGCCGGCGGCGAGCAGCGCGGTGAGTGCCGCAGCGGCGAAATCGGGGGTGCCTGCGAAAATGAGGTTCATCTTGGAAGCCGTAGCTAGAGTTATAAGGAGCTATAATCTTTGTAATTGTTCTTGATTGAAAATGCGGTATGTGTAACGGCAAGTACTCCGCGTGGAAACAAGGTTAATGAGGAATTCAGGCGCGAGAGTTCCGCACACTTAGCCCCTCGGACAATAGCGACACAATCAGCGTGTTCAAGCTGACCCCCTCCTGCGCGGCGCGTGCTGCCAAGCGCGTGTGCAGGCTTTGGGGAACGCGCGCGGCAAAACGTCCGGATTCTCCATTGTCTCCAGGTTCCGGGATGGGATCACAACATTCCGCCGCCACCTTGAGCCAAGCCTGAGCCGCTGAATAGCCATCCTCAACGGCCGCTTCAAAAGTCTCACCATCGCCCATACAGCCGGGCAAGTCCGGGAATGTTGCCAACCAGCCGCCGCCTTCCTCAATTGAAAGCGGACGAATTGCAACCGGGTAGCATTTACTGTCAATCATTCGTCGTCCCCTTTTCCAAATTTCGCCAACCGCACGAACTGGCGGATATAGATGGGCTTGATCGGTCGATGCGCAGGGATACTAACTTTTTTGCCGTTGGCATGTCTGACAACATGGTGGCTGCCGCCAGGACGATGAACCGTTAGACCAAAGGTGTGCGCAACAGTTTCGATCTGCTCCATTTGCCAGTCAAGCGGGTTGCTTTCCATCGCCGCCAAAAGTTTTAGCGCCTTGCTCATGGCTTAACCCAGATATTTTCCCTCATTCCCACGCGCGACGCTCATCATTACACACAAGCGGTATTGTGTGAGAATGACCACACGGCGCAATTTGCGCCTTGCATTGCATCCCGCGAAGGAACAATCCAATCCGGACAATTTCCTCCCGCGAGAAGGCATACATCACATCGTTTCACGCTGCAATTTCTTCAGCTTGTTCCTGATGCGCGTCTGCTTGAGTTGCGACAGGTATTCGACGAACACCCGTCCATTCAGGTGGTCGATTTCGTGCTGTATGCACACCGCCAGCAGGCCGTCGGCTTCCAAGGTCAGCGTTTCGCCGTCGAGATTTTGCGCTTGCACCGTGACGAATTCGGCGCGTTGCACCGTTTCGTAGATGCCCGGCACCGACAGGCAGCCTTCCTCGCGCTGCAAGACGCCGGATTTGGCAAGGATGCGCGGATTGATCATGACGCGCAGATGGTTGCGGCTTTCCGAGGTGTCCATCACGACCACCTGCTTGTGTACGTTGACTTGCGTGGCCGCCAAGCCTATGCCCGGCGCGGCATACATGGTTTCGCCCATGTTCCTGACGAGGGCGCGTATTTCGTCGTCTATGCTTTCAACCGGAGCAGCCACGGTATGCAAACGGGGATCGGGGTAATGCAGAATGTTTAGAATTGCCATAAATGCTTGCTTGTTTAACTAATTACATGCAGAATTTAAAGTCACTGCTGAATTCTGGGGTGCTGAGTGCTGAGTTCCAAGTGCTGAGGTAAAAGTTCCGGGACTGATGGTTTTCACTCAGCACTCGGAACTCAGCACTCTAAAAGACTCAGCACTTTTAACTATCGAAAGAAGTGAGACCGACATGCACCGTTTCATTATATCCTTGATTCTTCTTTTCGGCATGAGTCCGCTTGCGCGGGCTGCGGACATTCCTTTGCAGGACAATCCGCCGGAGAAGCATGTGGTGGTCAAGGGCGACACCTTGTGGGGGATAGCCGGCAAATTTCTCAAGGAACCGTGGCGCTGGCCGGAAATCTGGAACCTCAACCGCGAGCAGGTCAAGGACCCCCACCTGATTTACCCCGGCGAGGTCATCGTGCTGAGCCTGGTCGATGGCAAGCCGCGCCTGCAAATCGCCGAAAATCAACCGCTGAGAACAGTGCATCTCAGCCCGACCATTCGCAGCACTTCGCTTGCGCCGGAATCGCGCGCGATTCCCAGCATCTCGCCGGCCGTCATCGCCCCGTTTCTCGGCAAGCCGCTGATTGTCGAGGAACAATTCCTGGACAGCGCGCCCATCATCGTGCGCGCGGAAGAAGGCCGGGTCGTCGTCGGCGCCGGCAATATCGCCTACGCCATCGACCTGGAAAAAACCAGCGGCGTCAACTGGTATATCTACCGTCCCGGCAAGTTCCTGACCGATCCCGAAACCCAGGAAGTGCTCGGGCAGGAAGCCGTCTATCTGGGCAGATGCAAGGTCGTCAAATTCGGCGACCCCAGCACCGTGGAAATCGTTGAATCCGTCCGGGAAATCAATGCCGGCGACCGCCTGGTGCCGATTACGGACGACGCGATCAATTCCTATGTACCCCATGCACCGGAGCGGTTTCTGTCGGGCAGCATCCTTTCAACCTACGACGGGGTCGGCGAGGCCGGACGGCACAATGTCGTCACGCTGAACCGGGGCAAGCGCGACCGCCTCGAAATCGGCCATGTGCTGGCCATTTACCGGCGCGGCGGCACGGTTCCTATTATCGACGGCCAAGGCGAAAAAACCACGCTCACGATGCCGGACGAGCGCTCCGGGCTGGTTTTTGTTTTCCGCGTTTTCGACAAGCTGTCGTATGCGCTCGTGGTTCAATCGAGCCGTGCGGTGCATTTGCAGGATATTGTGCAGACACCTTAAAGACAGTGCTGAGTGCCGAGTGCTGAGCTTCTCGATGGATTTTTACTGGTTTCTCGCCAACTGTGAGGATATTTTATGGGGCTGACCTATACCGAATTGCGGCTGACCAACTTGTTTTCGAAAGCACAAGTTACGGTGAGCGCCTTGGTGGATACCGGGGCGACATTTATGTGCGTACCGGAGTCGGTCGCGGTTCAATTGGGTTTCGATGTCACGGAAGTTACGCAGCAACTGGTAACGCTGGCGGACGGTCACCAGAAAAAGGTTCCCAAAATTGCGCCGATTGAAATTGCCTTCGGCAATCGAACCTATGTCACTGAAGCCATTGTTCTTGGAAATGAGCCGTTGATGGGCGTACTGCCCCTGGAAGCAATGGACCTGGTGGTGGATCCGCGGAAGCAACGCGTGGTTGTGAATCCCGATCACCCTAATTTCCCGGTTGCTTATGCTAAATAAAACAGAGGCTAGGGACTAGAGGCTAGAGGCTAGTAAAACCGCGCTAGCCTATAGCCCCTTCCTCTAGCCTCTAGCCTCTAAAAAAACATGACACCAATTTCCCGTGACCAGGCTGCCTGGATCGGATTGAGCCTGATTCCCGGTGTGGGAGGGGAAAGCTTTCGGCGCTTGTTGAAAGCCTTTGGCGAACCCGAAAAAATCAACGCCGCCGGGTATGCCGCGTTGAGCGCGGTAGTCAAGCCGGAGGTGGCGCGCCGGATTTGCGCCGGCACGCCGCCCGAACAAATTCAGCCGATGCTGGCATGGCTCGCGCAACCTCAAAACCATCTGATTACGCTGGCGGATGAGGACTATCCTCCGCCGCTATTGCAAACCGCCGACCCGCCGCCGTTGTTTTATCTCAAGGGTCGGCGGGAATTGCTGGGGTCGGTTTTTTTCGCCATCGTCGGCAGCCGCAACGCGACGCCGCAGGGCGCCATCAATGCGCGGGATTTCGCCAGGAATTTGAGCGACGGCGGCTTTTGCATCGTCAGCGGCATGGCTGCCGGCATCGATGCAGCCGCCCATCGCGGCGGGCTGGATGGCGCATCTGCCAGCATCGCGGTGGTTGGCACCGGGCTGGATAGCGTCTACCCTGCCGGCAACCATGCGTTGGCGCATGAGTTGGCGGAACGCGGCGCGCTGATTTCCGAATTTCCGTTGGGCACGCCGCCCAAGGCGCAGAATTTCCCGCGCCGCAACCGCATCATCAGCGGGCTTTCCGTGGGGTGCCTGGTGGTCGAGGCGGCATTGCGTAGCGGCTCCCTGATCACCGCCCGCCAAGCCGCCGAACAGGGACGGGAAGTCTTCGCGATTCCCGGCTCGATTCATTCCTCGCTGTCCAAGGGATGCCATGCGTTAATCAAGCAGGGCGTGAAGCTGGTCGAATGCGCCGAGGACATCCTGACGGAATTGAAATGGAGCCATGTCGCCGCACCCACTCCCCAAGCGGAGCCTGCATCGGCAAACAAAACAAACGCACCGGACAGCCCGCTGCTGGCGGTATTGGGCTTCGATCCGGTCGATATTAACACCCTTGTCGCCCGTAGCGGCTTGACGAGCAATGACGTTTGCGCCATGCTGTTGCGCTTGGAACTTGATGGCTATGTCGCCACGTTGCCGGGCGGAATGTATCAACTAATAACAAAGTGCTGAGTGCTGAGTGCTGAGTAAAAACCTCCAGACATTCAACACTTGAAACTAACTCAGCACTCGGAACTCAGCACTCGGAACTCGGAACTCACTTAAGAACATGTTCGATATTTTGGTTTACCTATTTGAAAATTATCTGGAAGTCAGCGCCTATCCAGACGAGAACAAATTGACGCGCGAGTTGAGCGCCGCCGGGTTCGAGCGCGGCGAAATCAATCTCGCCATTTCCTGGATGCATGGCCTGGAATCCCTGGTGCATACCGGCAAGGAAGACGTGCTTGCCGCCGGGAAATCGACGCGCTTTTTCACGGAGCGGGAGATCGACCACATCGGCGTGGAAGGGGTGGGCTTGATCGCTTTCCTGGAAAACTCCGGCGTGCTTGATCCGGTTCAGCGCGAATGGATCGTAGACCGCGCGTTCGCCATCGACGAGCAAGTTCTATCGCTGGAACAAGTGAAATGGATCATCCTGTTCGTGCTGTGGAGCCAGAACGAACCGCAGCAATTCCTCTTCGTCGAGGATTTCCTGTTCGGCGACGTGCAGCCGACCATGCATTGAGAAAAGTGCTGAGTGCAGAGTTCCGAGTCCTGAGTGAAAACCAGTGTGCCGCAATTCAAGCGACTCAGCACTCAGCACTGTATTTTACTTGCCTTGCGCACGCTTTGTTCCTATTATCCCGTCCTTACCGGCAACCCGTTAAAGTGCGCTCATGCCTTCCAGTTTACTGATCGTTGAATCGCCCTCCAAGGCAAAAACGCTGAAAAAATATCTCGGCGCCGATTTCGAGGTGCTCGCCTCGTATGGGCATGTGCGCGATCTCGTGCCTAAGCAGGGCGCAGTCGATACCGAGAACGGTTTCAGCATGAAATATCAGTTGGTCGAGCGCAACGCCAAGCATGTGGACGCCATCACCAAGGCGGTTATGCAGGCCGACGCCATCTATCTGGCGACTGACCCGGATCGCGAAGGGGAAGCCATCGCCTGGCATTTGGCGGAGATACTCAAGTCCAAGAAACTGATAGGCAAGAAACCCCTCAAGCGGGTGGTTTTCCACGAAGTCACCAAGAGCGCGGTGCAGGAAGCCATAGACAACCCGCGCGACATTTCCACCGACCTGGTGAATGCCCAGCAAGCCCGCCGTGCGCTGGATTATCTGGTGGGTTTCAACCTGTCCCCGCTATTGTGGAGCAAAATCCGTCGCGGCCTGTCCGCAGGCCGGGTGCAAAGCCCGGCGCTACGCATGATTGTCGAGCGCGAAGCGGAAATCCAGGCGTTCAAAACCCAGGAATACTGGAGCGTCCACTTCGACAGCCACAAGGGCAAAACGAAATTCAACGCGAAACTGTTCCAGTTCGGCGGCGAGAAGCTCACCCAGTTCAGCATAGGCTCGGACGCCCAACATGCCGAAATACTCGAAACTCTGAAAAACAGCGGCGACCACGCCGCCGTCGTCCAGGTCGAGAAAAAGCGCAAGCAGCGTTCGCCCGCAGCGCCCTTCACCACCTCGACGCTGCAACAGGAAGCGGTCAGAAAATTGGGCTTCACCACCGACCGCGCAATGAAAGTCGCGCAGCAACTGTACGAAGGCATCAATATCGGCGATGGCGCAATCGGCCTGATCACCTACATGCGCACCGACTCGGTGGTGCTGGCGAACGAAGCGCTGGCCGAGATACGCGACTACATCAGCGCCAATTTCAGCGCCGATTACCTGCCCAAAGCACCGTTGCAATACAAAAACAAATCCAAGAACGCCCAGGAGGCGCACGAAGCCATCCGCCCCACCGGCATCGCGCGCACGCCGGACAGCGTGCGCGGCGCCCTTTCGGCGGACCAGGCCAAGCTCTACGAAATGATCTGGAAACGCACGCTGGCATGCCAGATGAACCCGGCCAAATTCGACACCGTCAGCCTGGATTTCGGCATCGGCGGCAGCGAACACCTGTTTCGCGCGTCCGGCCAGACCCTGACCTTTCCCGGCTTCATCGCCGTCTACCAGGAAGACGAAGACGACCAGGAAGCGGAAGGCGAAAGCAAGCTGCCGCCGTTCGCGGTCGGCGACACCGTGCCGCTGGACCGGCTTTACGGCGAACAGCACTTCACCCAGCCGCCGCCGCGCTTCACCGAAGCCAGCCTGGTCAAATCGCTGGAAGAGCACGGCATAGGCCGCCCCTCCACCTACGCGAGCATCATCTCCACCTTACAGGCGCGTGAATACGTGCTGATGGATAAGAAGCGCTTCATGCCGACCGATGTCGGGCAAGTCGTCGCCAAATTCCTGACGGAGCATTTCACCCGCTACGTCGATTACGATTTCACCGCCAAGCTGGAAGACCAACTCGATTTCATCGCCGCCGGCAAACAGGAATGGATCCCGGTGCTGGAGGAATTCTGGAAGAATTTCAACGCGCAAATCGAAGAAAAGAAAGGCGTGGACCGCAAGGACATCACCCAGGAACTGATGGACGAGGCCTGCCCGAAATGCGGCAAGCCTTTATCCCTGCGCCTGGGCAAGCGCGGCAAATTCGTCGGCTGCACCGGCTATCCCGAATGCGACTACACGCGCAACCTGGATGGCGAAGTCAAGCCGGACGAACCGGTGGTGGTCGAAGACCGGCTGTGCCCGAAATGCGACAGCCCTTTGCACATCAAATCCGGCAAATACGGCAAATTCATCGGCTGTTCCGGTTATCCCAAATGCAAGTTCATCGAGCCGCTGGAAAAACCACGGGACACCGGCGTCGTCTGCCCCGAATGCAAAGTAGGCTCGCTCATCGAACGTAAAAGCCGCTTCGGCAAACTGTTTTATTCCTGCAACACCTATCCCACCTGCAAATACGCCACCTGGAACCCGCCGATCAGTGAACCGTGTCCCAAATGCAAGTGGCCCATACTCACGCTCAAGACCACCAAGCGGCGCGGCGTCGAAAAAGTCTGCCCGCAGAAGGAATGCGGCTTCGTCGAACAGGTCGAGCCACCGCAATAAGGGAACACTACTAACCACCGGAGCAATTGATGATGAAAAAAATCGGCCTGCTGTTTCTATTGTTCCTGAGCTTCAATGTGTATGCTGCGGAAGATTATCGCATCACCCATGTTGTGGAGGGCGAATTCAATGAGGTGCGCGACAACGTCGTCAGCGCGGTCATCAATCGCGGCCTAGTGATTAACAACATCTCCCGTGTCGGCGAAATGCTGGAGCGCACCGGCATGGGGTTGGGCGACTACCAGCGAATCTATCGCCGGGCGGAAATCCTCGAATTTTGCAGCGCCGGCGTATCGCGCGCAAACATGAAGGCCAATCCCCATATGATCGTCTTCTGCCCCTACGGAATCGCAATATACGTCCTGCCGGACGAACCCGGCAATGTCTACGTGTCCTACCGCAAACCGGTGGGCGGCGCCTCGCCCTCGGAGCAAAAAGCCATGCACGCCCTCGAAAAACTGATGGACGACATCGTGCAGGAAGCCATCGAGTAGTCACCCATCGACAGCGCCATTCCCGCAGCCACGCTGGACGCCTACCTTGCCGCGCACTACAAGGTGGCGGCGGCAGAACCGTTCGTGCTGCATATCGGTCGCGCCAGCCCGGAACTCGCGCGTTGCTTCAAGCGCCACCGGGCAAATAGCGCCATGTACATCACCGCCTGGAATCCCTGGGGCGAACCGACCCCAGTCGTGGAAAACCACGCCGCCCAGCAAAAACTGCTCGCCGAGATCAAATCGCGCGGCTTGCGCCACCTGGATGGAGAAGGCTGCGATCCAACCGGCCTGTGGCCATGCGAGCCCAGCTTGCTGGTCTTCGGCATATCGCTCGAAGCCGCCAAAAAACTGGCAACGCAATTCCGCCAGAACGGCTTCGTCTACGCCGCCGGCGATGCCACGCCACGCTTGGTGCTGTTGCGATAAAGATGGCTTAGGATTAAAAATAAGATAGGTTGTGACGTTTCTTGGCATATCCAAAAACCGGGAAGCTAAACTTCGATAAAGACGCTGTATTTTGACAGCATAGACCCATGCACGGCTCTTAGGGGGGCTGGCGCGGGCAACTGCGCCGGGCTACCCGGCAGGAACGAACCCTAGCCTACCGGGCTGGTTCATGCGGCAAGCTGATGGAACACCCGGATGCGGGGTGCGATTTTGTCAGCCAGATTGCGCTTTGCCATCCGCATATCGTACTCGCTTTGCAGATTTAGCCAAAAACGCGGCTCCATCCCGAAAAAAAGCCCGAGACGCAACGCGGTATCGGCGGTAATGGGGCGCGAGCCGTGAACAATCTCACTGATGCGGCTGGGTGAAACGTCAATATCGGCGGCCAGCCGTCGCGCCGTGATCCCCATAGGCTTCATGAAATCTTCAAGAAGAATCTCACCGGGTGGGATTTCGTCAAGCAGTTGCGCCATTTTCAATGCTCCTCTGGATTGCCGGCTTAGCCTAGAAAGCTCAGTTGAACGGGCTGGAGTGTGCGGTTTTCCGGGTGCAGGGCATACCCGACGGCCTTACGGCCTGGGCACAAGAGGCGCAACGACGAAGAATGGTTGTTCCATTCTCTTCTCTTAGAGTTGCAACGCCGCCATGCGCCCGGAAAACCGTGCAATCCAGCCAGTCGCGCTCTCACCAAACGGGTGAACGTAAAATATATGACAAATCTGTTTAGAACCATCATGTTACACATCTTGGCAAGCGGTCAACTGAGCTTTCTAGGCTTAGTGGTAATCGACAATTTCAACACGATGAACACCATCCTCCTGCCACACAAAGCACACGCGCCATTGGTCGTTGACGCGGATGCTGTGTTGCCCCTTGCGGTCGCCCTTCAGCGCCTCCAGACAGTTCCCCGGCGGAATTCTCAAACTGTTTAGCTCGGTGACGGCTTGCAATTGCAGCAGTTTACGACGCGCAACCCGCTCGATATTCTTGAACCGGGGCACATCCTGGCTGCGAAATAGCGCCTCGGTGTCGAAACATGCGAATGAATGAATCATAGACCAGGATATTCCGTAACGCAGAATCTGTCAAATAGAATTCCGTTCTGCATCAAATTGAGGAAGCGCATCCTGCTACCACCCCGGTGGTAGCGGGCAACTTGCTATGACCAAGCCGTAGCCATCAGGCCGCCGAGTGGCTCTTGAGCCATTCCTTCAACGCTTCGTTGATGCGCGTCTGCCACCCGCGCCCACCGGATTTGAAAGCCGCCAGCACTTCGGCATCCAGCCGCAAACCGGTATGCACCTTGGGGTTGGCGGAAACGGGACGACCTCGCATAGGCTTCAAGCGGGCAAACTCTTCATCCGTCAATTCGTAGGTGTCCGGGTCGGCAGCGATCCCCGCGTTAATAGCGTCAGCTTCAACTTGCGACGGCACTTCGATCAACCGGCCTGACTTAGATTTCAGAAACATAGCGTCCAACCTCCCTGGGATTGGCCTTTCTCAGGCTGATAATGCGACATTCACCGCCGCGTTCCGTGTAGACCACGCAATATAAACGTGTGCCGATGAGCGCGTAACCGATCATGCGCACCTCGTGGTAGGCGTGGCGGGTATCCTGCTCCGCCCACAGAGTATCCCATTCCAACTTGGCAGCCAAAGCCAGCGATACGCCGTGCTTGGCTTGGTTGGCAACATCCTTGGCGGGATCGTAGGTGATTTCCATGCTATTTATTGTAGCAACAATAAACAAGATGGAAAAGAAAATTCAATCCGATGGGACGGAAATATGACAAGGGCGAACTACGATAGCGCACTACGCCAAGCGGAGAAGGTATGGCAACATCAGGTGTCGCAATCGTTTGCATTCGGCGCAATGCCCGTTGGTTATTGCACCGAATGCCCGCTATTTCTTGCCGGAATCCGGGGTCTGTGGTTGCGCCGGTATGTTAATAATAATCGGCGCTGGTTGTGGAGGCGGCTGTTTCGGGGTGGCGTTGTTAAGCACGAAAGTGACGACGGTTATTCCGGCCACGCCAAGCCCAATTGCGGAACCAACGATCCATTTAACCTAGAAAGCTCAGTTGAACGGGCTGGAGTGTACGGTTTTCCGGGTGCAGGGCAAGGCGCAACGACGCGGAATGGTCATTCCATTCCCTTCTCAAGGAGTTGCAACGCCGCCATGTGCCCGGAAAACCGTGCAATCCAGCCCGTAGCGCTCTCAAGAAACAGCTTTTTTAGTCATATATATCAATAAGAAGAATAACCATAACAACAGAATTGAAGCCGGTAAACAGCCGCCAAACAGCAACCATAACCCCTGTTTCTTGCCAACGCCTTTCGGCCTGCGGACAAATATTCTACTCTCACCAAACGGGTACACGTAAAATAGATGACAAAGTTGTTTAGAACCACTATGTTGCACATCTTGGCAAGATGCACCGAGGCGCATCTGTCGCGGATGCACTTCCTGTCAGCCACAATCCTACGGAACCGGCAATGCCTCCGCCCGATCATTCCAGGGCGCCGTTCGGTGGATACGCTTCGCTTATCCCCTTACATCCCGTTTGGTTCCGGCTGGTGCGGCTCAGGCTTTTCCCCGTTGTTGCGTTTCAAGCAATGCGATTTTTTGCTTTTCCAAAGCGGAAAGTTTTCTCTTGAGGCTATTTATTTCCGTGTTAATGGTTTTCAATTTGTGATTAAACTCTTGCTCTTTTACCCCTCCAGCGCCACGCAGTTCAAAAGCCAATGACTTAACTTCAGCGCGCAGCAGCTTATAGTATGGATTGCCGTGAGCGTAATTTTCCCGGTACTGCAACTTACCCTGTTTTATGGCGCTAAATATTTCATCTTCCGTAAGACCGAACTCCTTACAGGCGTTCTTGTGACTTAACGTTGCACCTTGCATGGTCCAATTGGATTCCGACATGTTTACTTAATCCTGATTAACTGAGGCTGACGGGCGTCGCGTCCGCACGAAAAGCCATGTTCATGCCACTTGGCTACGCTTCCCTGAACATCTCGTAGTGCCGCCGTAGACGCCGAATGTATGCAGGGTCTTTGAGTACAACGTGCTGGAACAGATTGAGCAACTCTGCGGAATATTCGGTCTGGGGGTTCAACGGATCAAGCGTCGCGCCGGCCATCTTCCGCGCGAGTTTGGCGTTGCCGGACATCCATTTGCGGTAATAAGCGGGCTGCTCCCAACCGTAATCCTAGAAACCTCCGTTGAACCGCAGAGACGCAGAGGCGCTGAGAAAAAACAATGAGTTATGGCGTCGTGCGACACTACCCATTTGGTGAAGCGGAAAATTGTTGTAACTCATTGGTTTCTC
>JBAYVP010000040.1:0-23576 GCA_041674485.1 Sulfuricellaceae bacterium | reverse complement strand
GTTGCCGCATTGTCGCCTCGCCCAGTTGTTTGGTTTTAAGAAATAAGCGGCTTCCCGGCGTCGCCTGTAACACCCTTGCCCACAGCGCCACTACGTCATCGTTTATTTTCGCCAGGTTGTTAAAACAGCCGAAAGTCACATAGCCATTAGTCAAAGCGGGCAGTGGGGATACGCTCACCGCCACATCCGGCGGGGTAAAACATAGCCGGGTTTCGGGCAGACGCCGGATTTTCTCGGTGAAATAAGCTTCCTCGCTTTCCGGCAGCGTCCACGGGTCGGCGATGAGGTAGTCCATGGCAGTCATCCCGGTGGTGGCGAAATAGCCCAACCAACTGACCTGCACCGGCGCGGGTTTCCAGGCGAACAGGGGCAGGCGGTTATTGGCGGTGTGGCCGGAAAGGTCGATCAAAATATCGATGCCGTCGTCGCGTATCGCCTGAGCAAGGTGCTCGTCGGATATTCCCGCCGCTGGATGCCAGCCGTGGCAACAGCGCTTAATCCGTTCGGTCAGTGCGTCGGCGCCGACGCCGCAGGGGTAGGCAATGAATTCCAGCCGGCGGGAAGCATCGTTCGCCAACGCCGCCAACAGGCTTTCCAAAAAATAGCCCACCGGGTGATTGCGCAAATCCCCGGACACCATGCCTATGCGTAAACCGCGCGCAGGGTCGGGAACATTGCGCCAATTTGTATAAGGGCGGGCTTGCCGCGTCACTAATTCGTCGAATCGCCGCGCCAACAGTCTGGCGTCCGGCTGGTTGTCCAGGTGGTTGTGGATAAACAGCAGGTTGCTCAGTGCTTTGACGTAATCGGGGTTGATCTTCAGCGCTTGAGTGTAGCTTGCCACAGCGTCGTCGAGTCGCCCGAGGTCGCGCAGGGCATTGCCCAGGTTGTTGTGGGCTTTGGCGAGACCGGGGTTGATCTCCAGCGCACGGGCGTAGCTTACCAGCGCCTCGTCGAGTCGCCCGAGGTCTTGCAGCGCGAGTCCCAAGTTGCAGTGCGCCTCCGCGAAACCGGGGTTGATCTCCAGCGCGCGCTTGCAGCAAGCCATCGCGTCGGCGGGCTGCTCTATGCAGCGCAGGGCGTCGCCCAGGTTGTTGTGCGCCTCGGCATCGTCGGGCAATAGCGCTGCGGCCTTGTGCAAAGCCGGCAGCGCGTCTTTACCTTGCGCCTGCAAAGACGCTCCCAACGCTTTCCAGGCGAACCCGGATTGCGGACACCGCTCAGCCAGCCCGCACGCCCGGCTTTCCAGCTCGGCATGACGACCGGTATTGAACAGGGCGACCAGTTGGTTGATTTCATCAAACGTCGGCGCTTCGGTCTTTACGGCAATCCCGGTCTTGTGCAACAACGCCTGAGCCGCCGGGGTGTTAAATCCGCGCTGCATGGCGGCATGTATGATGCTCTGCGCTTCCCCGGCTTGGCCGGTCGCCAGCAGCGCTTCCGCATAGGACAGCGCGTATTGCCCCTGGGCGGGATTAACTTCCAGCGCGGTTTTCAGATAGGGCAGCCCGGCGGCGTGTTGCCCGACCTGCCCCGCCAGCACCCCCAGATTGTGGTTGGCGTCCGGCTGATTAGGCAAGGCTTGCAGGATGGCGCGGTAAAGTTGTTCCGCCTCGTGCAGCCGTCCTGCTTGATGATGATCGACGGCTTGCCGAAGCGCCTGTTCCAGCGTCACCGATTCGGCTTTTCCCGTGGTGCTCATCCTCGCGCCCATTTCCCGAACATTTCCCGATATGCGGTTTCCACCTTGCGGGCGAATCCCGCTTCGTCCATCAGTGGGCTGGTCTCCATTGTCTGCCGCAGTCCGGCGCGAAGGTGTACGAGCTTGGGCAAATCCGAAGCCAGGGCTACGGCTATATCGATATATTCTTCTTCGCTGCGGGCGATTAACGAAGGATGCCCTACGCCTTCCAGAATGGAACTACCCAGCCGCCCGACGCTGGGACGCCCGGCCAGGGTGACGAAGGGGACGCCCATATACAGGGTTTCGAACAGCGTCGTGCCGGAATTGTGGGGGAAGCAATCCAGGCCGATGTCCAGGCCGCGCAGCACATCCCACGGCGGGGTGTGGAAACCGATTTCCAAGCGCTCCCGGCTTATCCCGTGGGCGGCGAACTTTTCTGCCAGGGCGTCTTGCATCGTTGCGTCCCGGTAGTCGCGGCTATTGATCGCCAACCGTGCGCCTTCCACCCGTTTTAACAGCGCCGACCACACCCGTATGGTTCGGGGGTTGATGCGCACCGCTCGCGTCAGGGCGCCGAAGGTGACGTAGCCGCGCGTTAAGGCCGGCAACGCGCTCACCTCCCCCATGCCTTTCTCCGGTCGGTAAGCGTAGCCGGGCGTCTCCAGCCGCCAGGGGGTTTCCGAGAACAGCGCTTCGCTGCCTTCCGGGGCGCAGGTCGCATCAGTCAGGAGGTAATCCACCGCCGTAAGGCCGGTGGTGTAGCCGAATCCCAGCCAGGACAGGGACACCGGCGCGGGTTTGCGGACGAATACCGCCAGCCGGTTTTTGGCGGTATGGCCGGCCAGGTCCACCAGGATGTCGATGCCGTCGGCGCGGATGCGATCAGACAAGGCATCGTCAGCCATGCCCAGCGTTGGCATCCAGTGATCCGCATATCCCTTGTAGCGGGCGGTGACTTCGTCTTCCCGCGCCAGTTCGGCATAGGCATAGACTTCGACGGCGTTCTTGTCGTGGTGCGCCAGCAAGGGTTCCAGGAAATGCCGGCACGAGTGGCGGCGAAAGTCCGGCGAGACATAGCCCACCTTCAAGCGACGGTGAATGTCGCGGCTGTTGCTATGGGCGCGCCATTTCCCCCGCAGGGGCAAACCGAAGCGCTCGTCATACTCCCGGTACGCGGCATAAATTTCTTCGCCCGGTTTATCCGGGTGGTAATTCAGGGCGAACAACAGGTTGCTGCGCGCATCGGCATAGTTGGGTTGGATCTGCAGCGCTTGGACATAGCTTGCCAGCGCGCCGTCGAGTTGCCCGAGGTCTTGCTGGACGATGCCCAGATTATTATGTGCCTCAGCGAAACCGGGCTGGATTTCCAGCGCTTGGGCATAGCTTGCCGCTGCCTCAGCGAACTGTCCCTGTTCCTTCAGGGCATTGCCCAGATTGTAGTGCGCCTCGGCGTAGTCGGGTTTAATCTCCAGCGCCCGACGGCAGCTTGCCGCAGCGCGGTCGGGTTGCCCGAGTTCTTGCAGGGCATGCCCCAAGTTGCTATGCGCATCGGCGAAATCGGGATTGATCTCCAACGCCCGCCGGAAACTCGCCACCGCGCCGTCCAGTTGTCCGAGGTCTTGCAGGACAACGCCCAAGTTGCCATGCGCCGCAAAATAATCGGGCTTGATTTCCAGCGTCCGGCGGTAGCTCACTACCGCGCCGTCAAGTTGTCCCAGGCGTTGCAGCGCATTGCCCAGGTTGTAATGCGCCGCGGCATCGTCGGGCAATAGCTCTGCGGTCTTGCGCAAAGCCGGTAGCGCTTCTTTACCTTGCATCTGAAGGGACACCCCCAGCCCCTTCCAGGCAAGACCGGAGTTCGGGCGCCGTTCAAGCAACCAACGCGCCAGGCTTTCCATTTCGGCAAATTGTCCCGCGCTGAACAGGGCGGCGAGTCGGTTAAGCGTTTCGTCCTGCACTGGAGCATTCATCCTCGCACCCATTTCCCGAACATTTCCCGATATGCGGTTTCCACCTTGCGGACGAACCCCACTTCGTCCATCAACGGGCCGGTTTCCATTGCCTGTCGCAGTCCGGCGCGAAGGTGCGCGAGCTTGGGCAAATCCGAAGCCAATGCTACGGCTATATCTATATATTCTTCTTCGCTGCGGGCGATTAACGGATGGTGCGGTAAAGTTGTTCCGCCTCTTGCAGCCGCCCTGCCTGATGATGGGCGACAGCCTGTTGCAATGCGACGTCTGGGGATACGGTTTTTGGGGGAGAAGTCATCGGGTTCCTTGGGATGAATGCTGCCAAATAAGCAACCGGTTGAGGAATTCATGAGTGTAAGGGCGGAGCCGGCATATCGGTCAGTACGTCAGCCATCCGCCTCACCACCTCATCCCAATCCCCCGCGTTTTTCTGGGTGAAGATGCGCATCGTGGAATACCACGGGCTGTCTTCGCGGTCGCGCATCCAGCGCCAGTCACTGGCATAACGGTTGAGAAGCCATGTTGGTCGCCCCAATCCACCGGCAAGGTGGACGACCGCCGTATCCACTGAAACAATCAAGTCCAGATTTATCGCCAGTGCAGCGGTCTCGTCGAAATCGCCGAGTTCCTCAGCCCAGTCGATGAGTTTGCCGGAGGCTACCCATGGTGCTTTGTCCGGGTCCGGCTCCTTTTGCAGGCTGAACCAGGCGCAGCCGGGCAAATCCAGCAAGGGCGCCAGTTGTTGCAGGGTGAGGCTGTATAGGGGGGCATTTTTCATGAGGCGCCCTTTTTTCCACGCCACGCCGATTTTGCGTGTGGCTGCGGGCAATCCGAGGTCGGCGATCCTGGCCTGCCAGCAGGCTGCCCGCGCCGGGTCGGGAATTAAATAGGGCGTCTGCTTCGGAATGGCATCCAAAGCGGCTCCGAATGCCCGCGGCAGGGAGAGCAACGGGCACTGCCATTGCCAGGCGCTTTGATCGGCAGGCGCGACCTCCAGGATTTCCACGCCGGGAAATGAGCGGCGGAACAGCGCCAACAAAGCGCTGTCGCTAACGAAGCTTACGCCTCCCGCAAAATGCTCTGCCGCCAGCGGCAGGTAACGGGCGAACTGCAGCCTGTCGCCCATGCCCTGTTCCTCAAAAACCAGCAGACGGTTAGCGGGGGAGAGGTTCTGCCCGGCCCATTGCGGCAGGGAGGTGGCGGGGTATGACGGCTTCGGTTGCCCTGCCTCCCAACGGTATTCGTATTCCCGCCAACCCTCAAAATGGCGTCCCATCGTCAGCAGGCAAAGTCCGAGATTGAAGCGCGCGTCGGCATAATCGGGCTTGATCTCCAGCGCGCGGCGGTAGCTCGCCGCCGCCTCCTCAAGTTGCCCGAGTTCCCGCAGGGCAATGCCGAGGTTGTTGTACGCCTCGGCAAAATCGGGTTTGATCTCCAGCGCACGGCGGCAGCTTGCCTGCGCGTCATCAAGCCGCCCGAGTTCCCGCAGGGCAATGCCCAGGTCGTTGTGCGCTTCGGCA
Organism: Sulfuricellaceae bacterium; assembly: GCA_041674485.1. Classification (GTDB taxonomy): domain Bacteria; phylum Pseudomonadota; class Gammaproteobacteria; order Burkholderiales; family Sulfuricellaceae; genus JAGXQV01. Next base: position 18,402 of record JBAYVP010000040.1, on the reverse strand, counting down.
AAATCGGGTTTGATCTCCAGCGCCCGGAGAAAGCTCGCCTCCGCGCCATCGGGTTGCCCGAGGTTATTCAGCACCCTGCCAAGATTGTCGTGCGCTTCGGCATAATCAGGTTTGATCTTCAGCGCCTGGGCGCAACTCGCCCGCGCATCTTCAAGTCGCCCGAGGTCTCGCAGGGTAGCGCCCAAGCTGTTGTGCGCCTCGGCAAAATCGGGTTCGATCTCCAGCGCTTGGACGTAGCTCGCCACTGCGCCATCGAGTTGTCCGAGGCTTTGCAGGGCAATGCCCAGATTGTAGTGCGCTTCGGCGAAATCGGGTTTGATCTCCACCGCACGGGCGTAGCTTCCCGCAGCAGCATCAAGTTGCCCGATATCTTGTTGGGCAATGCCCAGATTGCAATGCGCTTCTGCATCGCCGGGCGAAAATTCCGTGGCCTTTTGCAAGGCAGGCAGGGATTCTTTTCCTTGCATCTTAAGGGAAACTCCCAATACCTTCCAGACAAATCCAATGTTCGGGTGTCGTTCGAGCAGCAAGCGCGCCCGGCTTTCCAGTTCCTCATAGCGCCCGGCGTTGAACAGGGCGACAAGTTGGTCAACTTCGGCAAACGTCGGCGCATCCCCTGCCGCAGCATCGGCCTTTTGCCATAGCGCTTGAGCCGTCGGCGTATTGAATCCGTGCAGCAGTGCGGCATGGAGTATATCCCGTGCTTCCCCTGCTTGGCCGGTTGCCAGCAGCGCTTCCGCATACGACAGCGCATATTGCCCCTGAGCCGGATTGATCTCCAGCGCAGTTTTCAGATAAGGCAGCCCAGCCGCATGTTGCCCCACTTGCCCCGCCAGCACCCCCAGGTTGTGGTTGGCGTCCGGCTGACCGGGCAAGACTTGCAGGATGGCGCGGTAAAGTTGTTCCGCCTCATGTAACCGTCCCGCTTGATGATGAACGACAGCCTGTTGTAATGCGACATCAATGGACAAAGTTTGGGGTGCTGTCATAATCCGGAAAAATAGGGGAACGGTTTGTCAGCCGCTGATTGTAACGGCTAGGCCGTTCCGGCGAAAGCGGAAATTGTGTTGATCGTGGAAGGGGAAAGCGCCCATCAAAACAGCGCGACTTTTGGCAGCAATCGATATTTAAGTTCCGAGACGAGAACAAATTTACCCTGCCGCACTGCCGCTTGATTATTTTTGTGGTTTGCCCTATAATCCAGCCTGTAATAACAGTAGCCCGTACCAAGCCGCTCATCGACTTCACGAGGAAGCTACTGGGTCGGACGCCGGATGAGCTGGCGTCCCTCACTATTCTCTGTAGTAAATCAAAACATTGCGCTCACCGGAACGCTGCCGCTCAAGATACCCCCCCCCTCTGGAACGTGGCAAAAGCAGTAACTTCTTCCCATGCTGTTCCATCCATGCTCTTCCTATAAACAACCAACGTTTGCAGGACAACGCCTTTGCGCAACTCGAACTGTGCAAGATAACTGCGTTTAACTTTATGGACATCGGCATCCATTTCAAGCCATATTTCATCCGGGGATTTGATCCCTTCTGCAATAAGCGGGATAAACTGTTCACGGCTGCGCTTGTTGATCTTCGTGGTCTTGCCATCGCTTTTCATAAACAATGAACGCGACACAGGAATCCTAATTCCTTTAACATCCGCGAACATAGCAGTTTCATTCCACCCTGCATCGAATCTACTCATGAGGTTTTCAAGATAAAACCGCTCCGACATGCCGGTAGGCAGCAGCCCGACATTGGTGCGCCTTGGTTCCGGCATGGGTTTGCCTGAATCCAGTGCGGGTTCAGGAGTCTTGAAATATTCCATGGTGCGATTATCGCACTATAAAAGGCTTGTTCAAGCGCCCAGAAGTAAAGCTTGGTCCCTCACATTCGACGGATTGCGATTTGGCTCACGCCATTCGCGAACCACACCATTCCCGCCACATGTCGCGCAAGGCGGTTTCGAAATGATGGGCAAAGCGTGGCGCGTCGAAGAGCGGCGAAGCCAGCACCTGCTGCCGCAACCCGTCGCGTAGCGTCGCCAGGCGTTGTACATCGCCGGCGTGCCAGGCCGCTCGGGCAACGTAATCGTCGGCGTTAGTGGCGATCCATTCGGGCAGCCCGGCATTTTGCAGGATGCTTTCCCCGATATGCGACAGGAAGCGCCTGCCCGCCAGGGTCAGCACCGGCACGCCCATCCACAAGGCTTCAGCGCTGGTGGCGCCGCCTGGGTAGGGAAAGGGATCGAGAGCGATATCCACCCGCCGGTAGGAGGCCAGTAATTCGGCGCGCGGCGCGGCCCCCTCCAGAATCAGCCGATCCGCGTCGATTCCGTGGGCGGCAAAGCGCGCCAGGGTGCGTTGCCGCACCGATGCCTCGCCAAGCTGCTTGGTTTTAAGGTACAGGCGGCTTCCCGGCGTCGCCAATAACACCCGCGCCCACAGCGCCACCACGGTGTCGTTCATTTTGGTCAGGTTGTTAAAACAGCCGAAAGTAATGTGGCCGTTGGCGAGCGCGGGAAGCGAAGCGATGGGCGCATCCGCGTCCGGCGGGGTGAAGCACAGATAGGTTTCCGGCAGACGCCGGATGGTTTCGGTGAAATGGCTCTCTTCGGTTTCCGGCGCCGTCCAGGGATCGGCGATGAAATAATCCATGGCGGCCACCCCGGTGGTGGCGAAATAGCCCAACCAACTGACCTGCACCGGCGCGGGTTTCCAGGCGAACAGGGGCAGGCGGTTGTTGGCGGTGTGGCCTGAGAGGTCGATCAGGATGTCGATGCCGTCGGCGTGTATCAAATTGGCTGCGGTTTCGTCGCTCAGTCCGGTCAACGGCTTCCATGCACTAAAGCGGGACTTGATCCGCGCGGTGAGTTCGTCCTCAAAACGGTGGGCAGGGTAGGCGATCAGCTCCAGGCAAGCCGGGGCTATATGCGCCAGCAAGCTTTCCAGGAAAAAACCTACCGGGTGGTTGCGCATATCCCCGGACACCAAGCCCACGCGTAAGCATCTGGCAGGGATCGGCGTATTGCACCAAATCGCATGAGGGCGGGCTTGTCGAGACACCAATTCGCCGAAGCGCCGGGCTTCTGTCGGCATCTCCTCGGGGGAATATCCGGCCAGAAAGTTGTAGGCGAAAAGCAGGTTGCTGAACGCTTGGGCGTAATCGGGTTTGATCTCCAGCGCCCGACGGTAGCTTGCCATTGCATTATCAAGTTGGTCGAGGTCTTTCAGGGCATTGCCCAGGTTGTTGCACGCCTTGGCATGGTCGGGTTCGATCTCCAGCGCCCGGCGGTGACTTGCCGCAGCGCCTTCGAATTGCCCCAGGTTTTGCAGGGCATTGCCCAGATTGTAATGCGCCTCGGCGTAGTCGGGTCTGATGTTCAGCGCTTGGACATGGCACGCGGCTGCGCGGTCGAATTGCCCAAGGTCTTGCAGGGCAAGGCCTAAATTGCTGTGCGCCTCGGCGTAATCAGGACGGATTTTTAGCGCACGGGCATAGCTTGCCACCGCGCCATCAAGCTCCCAGAGGTCTTGCAGGGCATTGCCCAAGTTGTAGTGCGCCTCGGCCAAATCGGGCTTGATCTCCAGCGCCCAGCGGTAGCTTGCCACTGCGTCATCGAGTCGCCCGAGGTCGCGCAGGGCATTGCCCAGATTGTTATGCGCTTCGGCGAAATCGGGTTTGATTTCCAGCGCCCGGCGACAACTCGCCACTGCGCCGTCAAGTTGCCCGAGGCCTAGCAGTACATTGCCCAGATTGCCATGCACTTCGGCATCGCCAGGCAAAAGTTCGGCTGCCTTTTGCAAAGCGGGCAAGGCATCTTTACCTTGCATGTGAAGCGACACGCCCAACACTTTCCAGGCAAGCCCGGAATGCGGAATCCGTTCGAGCAGCAGGCGCGCCCGGCATTCCAGTTCGGCATGCTGTCCGGCGTTGAATAGGGCAGCAAGCTGGTTGATTTCTGCGGATGTCGGCGCCTCATTCTTCGCAGCGCCGCCGCGCAACGCTGCTTCGATCTTTTGCCGTAACGCTTGAGCCGCTGGGGTATTGAGTCCGCACTGCATGGCGGCTTGGAGCATATCCCGCGCTTCCCCGGCTTGGCCAGTTGCCAGCAGCGCTCCCGCATACGACAGCACGTATTGTCCTTGGGCGGGATTGGTCTCCAATGCGATTTTCAGGTAAGGCAGACCGGCTGCGTGTTGCCCCACTTGCCCCGCCAGCACCCCCAGATTGTGGTTAGCGTCCGGTTGAGAAGGCAGGGCTTGCAGGATGGCACGATAAAGTTGTTCCGCCTCTTGCAACCGTCCTGCTTGATGATGGGCGACTGCTTGTTGTAATGCAACGTCGAGAGGCAAGGTTTGACTGCTGGCGGTCATTGGTTGACGAGGGAGATGGTTTGTCAGCCGCAGATTGTAGCGGCTAGGCCGTCCAGGCAAAAGCGGAAATTGCGTTGATCCCGGTTCGACGGATTGCAGCTTGCTTACGCCATCCGCGAACCACACCATTCCCGCCACATGCCGCGCAAGGCGGTTTCGAAATGATGGGCAAAGCGTGGCGCATCGAAAAGCGGCGAAGCCAACACTTGTTGCCGCAACCCGTCGCGTAGCGTCGCCAGGCGTTGCACATCGCCGGCGTGCAAGGCTGCCCGTGCAACGTAATCGTCGGCGTCAGTGGCGATCCATTCGGGCAGCCCGGCATTTTGCAGGATGCTTTCCCCGATATGCGACAGGAAGCGCCTGCCCGCCAGGGTCAGCAGCGGCACGCCCATCCACAGGCTTTCCGCGCTGGTAGCGCCGCCTGGGTAGGGAAAGGGATCGAGGGCGATGTCCACCCGCCGGTAGGAGGCCAGCAATTCGGCGCGCGGCGCGGCGCCCTCCAGAATCAGCCGATCCGCGTCGATTCCGTGGGCGGCAAAGCGCGCCAGGGTGCGTTGCCGCACCGATGCCTCGCCAAGCTGTTTGGTTTTAAGGAACAAGCGGCTTCCCGGCGTCGCCAATAACACCCGCGCCCACAGCGCCACTACGGTGTCGTTCATCTTGGTCAGGTTGTTGAAGCAGCCGAAAGTGATATGGCCGTTGGCGAGCGCGGGAAGCGGAGCGATGGGCGCATCTGCGTCCGGCGGGGTGAAGCACAGATAGGTTTCCGGCAGACGCCGGATGGTTTCGGTGAAATGGGTCTCTTCGGTTTCCGGCGCCGTCCAGGGATCGGCGATGAAATAATCTATGGCGGCCACCCCGGTGGTGGCGAAATAGCCCAACCAACTGGCTTGCACCGGCGCGGGTTTCCAGGCGAACAGGGGCAAGCGGTTATTGGCGGTGTGACCTGAGAGGTCGATCAGGATGTCGATGCCGTCGGCGTGTATCGAATTGGCTGCGGCTTCGTTGCCCAACCCGGTCAACGGCTTCCATGCGCTAAAGCGGGTCTTGATCCGCGCGGTGAGTTCGTCCTCAAAGCGGTTGCTTGGGTAGGCAATCAGCTCCAGGCGGGCCGGAGCTATATGCGCCAGCAGGTTTTCCAGAAAATAGCCTACCGGGTGATTGCGCAGGTCCGCCGACACCAGTCCCACGCGTAAGCGCCGGGCAGGGTCCGGTGTATTGCGCCAACTCGCATGAGGGCGGGCTTGCCGCGCCACCAGTTCGCCAAAGCGCCGGGCTTCGGCCAGCATCGCATCCGAAGAGTGGTCAACCAGAAGATTGCAGGCGAAAAGCAGGTTGCTGCGTGCGTAGGCATACTCGGGTTTTATCTCCAGCGCCCGGCGGTAGCTGGCCAGCGCTGCGTCGCATTGCCCGAGGTCTTGCAATGCGCTGCCCAGGTTGCTGTGCGCATCGGCATAATCGGGTTTGATCTCCAGCGCCTGCCGGACACTTGCCACGGCGCCGTCGAGTTGCCCGCATTCTTGCAGGACATTGCCCAGATTGTTGTGCGCCTCGGCGAAATCGTATTTGATTGCCAGCGCCCGGCGGTAGCTCGCCATAGCGCCGTCGAATTGCCCGCAGTCTTTCAAGGCGTAGCCCACGTTGTTATGCACCTCGGCATCGTTGGGTAAAAGTTCCGATGCCTTGAGCAAAACCGTCAGGGCGTCTTTACCTTGCGCCAATAGGGACGCACCTAATGCCTTCCAGGCAAACCCGGAATCCGAATATCGCCCAAGCAGCAAGCGCGCCTGGTTTTCCAGTTCCTCATAAAGGCCGGCGTTGAACAGAGCGATAAGCCGCTTCATTTCGGCGGGCGTCGGCGCTTTGTCCTGCTGCGTGGTTTCATGCAGCAAGGCAGCCTCGATATTTTGCCGCAGGGCTTGAGTCGCCGGGGTGTCGATTCCACGCTGCATGGCCGCCTGGAGCACCTCCCGCGCTTTCCCGGCTTGGCCGCCCGCCAATAACGCTCCCGCATACGACAGCGCGTATTGCTCCTGTGCCGGATTGATCTCCAGCGCGGTTTTCAGATAGGGCAGACCGGCTGCATCTTGCCCCACTTGTCCCGCCAGCACGCCCAGGTTGTGGTTGGCGTCCGGCTGATCGGGCAAGACTTGCAGGATGGCGCGGTAAAGTTGTTCCGCTTCGTATAACCGTCCCGCTTGATGATGGGCGAGCGCCTGTTGTAATGCGATGTCTAGGGATACGGTTTGAACGTTCGCGGTCATGGTTGCCGGGAGAAATGGTTTGCCAGTCGCGGATTGTAACGGGTAGAGCGTTCAGGCAAAAGCGGGCGTTGCGTTGATCCTAAGCCGGACGAGCCGGAACCAAAAAAACGTACTCACGCGAAGCCGCGAAGACGCGAAGAAAAACCAAGGCCGGTTTGGTTTTTCTTCGCGTCTTCGCGGCTTCGCGTGAGAAATTCTTCTCAACAAATGGCGAAGACCTAAGCAGGAACCAAACAGGCTTTTAGACAGGATTTACAGGATAAACAGGATAAAAAAACCATCCTGTCAATCCTGTTCATCCTGTCATTGTTTTTTTGCGGAAAGCCGCTCCAGCGCTTGATCTACGATATATTCTTGTCACAAATTGCTATGACTTGGCCGGTAAGTGACTAAGCAGGACAATTGCCGGAACCAAAAATATTTACCGCAGAGACGCAGAGATTTTGTAGCGTAATGGTATGCTTTCACCCTCCGTTATATTTCTCTGCGCCTCGGCGTCTCTGCGGTGAATAGGCTCTTTCCGTGCCGAGAACAAATTTACCCTGTGTTATTCCTTGCCAGCAAGCCCGAATATGTCGTAAAATCGTTGCCTTTTTACATTGCATTTTTAGTTGAGGGTCCACACATGGTTGTTATTCGACTTGCTCGCGGCGGCGCCAAGAAGCGTCCGTTTTTCAATCTGGTGGTGGCGGATGCGCGCAACCGCCGTGACGGGAGGTTCATTGAGCGCGTGGGTTTCTACAACCCCGTGGCCAAGGAAGGCCAGGAAGCCGTGCGCATCGACGGCGAACGCGTGGCGTACTGGCAAAGCCAGGGCGCGCAATTGAGCGACGCCGTGGCTAAAATCGTCAAGCGTGCCGCAGCCTGATAATTTGGTGGTGATGGGGCGCATCGCCGCCCCTTTCGGTGTGCATGGCTGGCTCAAAATTCAGCCGTTTACCGAGGCAGTCGATGGCCTGTCCGAATTTTCCAGTTGGTGGCTGGACGACGGCGCAAGCTGGCGCGAATATGTGGTGCTGGAAAGCGCCGCGCATAACGCCACGCTACATGCCAAGCTCGAAGGCTGCGTTGGCCGCGATGCCGCCACAGCCCTGAAAGGCAAGCTGGTGGCGGTTCCGCGCGAAGCATTGCCGACCGCGGGAGACAACGAATATTACTGGTCCGACCTGATCGGCCTGTCGGTGGTGAACCTGCAGGACGAGCCGTTAGGCAAAGTCACCGGCCTGCTCGAAACCGGCACCAATGACGTATTGGTAGTGCAGGGCGAACAGGAACACCTGATTCCCTTCATAGAACAGTATGTGATCGAAGTGAACCGTGCAGGCGGAACCATTCGCGTCGATTGGGGAATGGATTTCTGATGTCGGCGGTCAAGGGACGAATCGCAGAGACTGACTGTGAGGGAGAATTTTCTGTCTTCTGTCCTCTGTCCTCTGTCCTCTGACTCATGGCGCCGCAATTCGACGTAGTCACGCTGTTTCCGCCGATGTTCGAGGCGATTACCCAACACGGGGTGACGCGGCGGGCGCTGGAATGCGGCTTGTACCAACTGCGTTTGTGGAACCCGCGCGATTTCACCAGCAACAATTACCGCACTGTTGACGATAGACCCTACGGGGGCGGCCCCGGCATGGTAATGCTGGCGGAACCGCTGGAAAAAGCGCTCGCCGCAGCGCGGGAGAAACAGCGCGAAGCCGGGGTGACGACGCCGAAAGTGGTGCATCTTTCGCCGCAAGGCCGACCACTCACCCACCAGATAGTGATGGAATTGCTGGCGTCACCGGGTCTGGTGCTGCTGGCGAGTCGCTACGAAGGCGTGGACGAACGCCTGTTGCAGCGCGAAGTGAATGATGAAATTTCGCTCGGCGATTTCGTGCTGTCCGGCGGCGAGTTGGCGGCAATGGTGCTGCTCGACTGCCTCATCCGGCAATTGCCCGGCGCATTGCACGACGCCGATTCGGCGGCGCAGGACTCGTTCGTGAATGGATTGCTGGATTACCCCCATTACACCCGTCCCGAGGTGTATCGGGGCATAGCGGTGCCGGACGTATTGTTGTCCGGGCACCATGCCCAAATCAGCCGCTGGCGTTTAAAGCAGGCATTGGGCAGAACCTGGCTGCGGCGACCGGACTTGTTGGCCGCCCGTCAGTTGACAAAAGAGGAATCCGGGCTGCTGGCTGAATTTCAGTTGGAGCAGGTACAGGATGCCAATAACTAACGTAGTTCAAGGAGTTTTTGCAATGGATATAATCGCGCAACTGGAACAGGAAGAAATCGCCCGTCTGGGCAGCACCATTCCCGCATTCGCCCCCGGCGACACGGTGATCGTGCAGGTGAAAGTCAAGGAAGGCACGCGCGAGCGTTTGCAGGCCTACGAAGGCGTGGTGATTGCGAAGCGCAATCGCGGCCTCAATTCCTCCTTCATCGTGCGCAAGATTTCCTCCGGCGCGGGCGTCGAGCGCACCTTCCAAACCTATTCCCCGCTAATCGCCGGCATAGAAGTAAAGCGCCGCGGCGACGTGCGCCGCGCCAAGCTGTATTACCTGCGCAGCCGCTCCGGCAAATCGGCGCGCATCAAGGAAAAACTGGTGGCGCGCAAGCCCGCTGCTGCTGCCGCAGCAAAATAATCCGGCTGACGCCGGAACGAAAAAGCCGCCCTTGGGCGGCTTTTTCGTTCCGAACGCAACCCGGATGAAGCCGGTCAACGCATCCTGCTATACTCCGAACGCGTTTTTGATCGTTCCCACGCTCCAGCGTGGGAACGCACGCATGGGACGCTCCAGCGTCCCAATATGGCGGGTGGAACGGTGAGCGCATAGATATTTCGGCAGGCGAATCATCAACCTAGATTCCTCTGTTGGTAGAGAATGAGTTGATACTTCAATATGTTGTGCCTTACCCGTAGGTGCGAATAAATTCGCACCTACGACCATGTCAACAGAGGAATCTAGGATCAAAGCAGCTTTGTGGTTTTGCCGGTTGGATGGGTAACGCTACGCGACGCTGGAGCGTCCGGGGCGGCATTCCCACGCTGGAGCGTGGGAACGATCAATCATTGATTTTCATCATGAATTTCTGAGAAAAAAATTTACCCTGCGTGTTTGCCGGGAAACTATTACAAATAGCATTGAGCCGATGCACTGCACCGCGCAAGGCATAACCCGGCTGCCGATTTGTCGAAAAAAGGAATAATTTGTGCATCGCGCCGTCGTATTCGCCTACCACAACGTAGGCATCCGCTGTCTTTCCGTGTTGCTCGCGCATGGCGTCGAGATTCCGCTCGTCGTGACGCATACCGACAATCCCGACGAAGACATCTGGTTCGGTAGTGTCGCCGAGCTTGCCGCGCTGCACGACATTCCGGTGATCACGCCGACCGATTCGAATGCACCGGGAGTCATTGAGCAAGTCCGGGCGGCGCACCCCGATTTCCTGTTCTCGTTTTATTACCGCAACCTGCTGAAGCAGGAATTGCTCGGCATCCCGCCGCGCGGCGCATTCAACATGCACGGCTCGCTGCTGCCCAAATATCGCGGGCGGGCGCCGGTGAACTGGGCGATTATCAAGGGCGAGACACAAACCGGCGCGACGCTGCATGTGATGAACGAAAAGCCGGACAACGGCGCCATCGTTGACAGCCAAGCCGTGCCGATACTGCCCGACGACACCGCGCTGGACGTATTCCACAAAGTCGCCTGCGCCGCCGAGATCACGTTAAACCGCTGCTTGCCGGGATTGCTCGCCGGAACGGTCAGGCTGACTCCGCAGGATTTGAGCCAGGGCGGCTATTTCGGTGGACGCCGCGCAGAGGACGGACGCATCGACTGGCGGCAAAGCGCAAGAGACATCCACAATCTGGTGCGCGCCGTGGCGCCGCCTTATCCCGGCGCGTTTTCCCGGCTTGCCGGCAAACCGCTACGGATATTGCGCACCCTGATTGAGGCTCACCGCGCGCCCCGCGTCGCCTATCCTGCCTTATATGGCGAAAACGGGCGTTGCTACGCCGTGTGCGGGGATGGTAAAGTGCTGCGCGTTTTGGCTTTCGAACTCGACGGTCAGCCCGTCGATATTGCCGCCTTCGCCGCAACGCTGGGCGCTGCCGTATTACCCTTGAGCGAATAAATCACATGGAATATCTCGACCTCCCCCCCCTCACCCAAGCTGCCGGCAACGTACTGCTGCCCGGCTCGAAAAGCATCTCCAACCGCACCCTGCTGCTCGCCGCACTCGCCGCAGGCGTGACCGAAGTCAAAGCGCTGCTGGCCTCCGACGACACCGCCCACATGCTGGAAGCGCTTAAAAAACTCGGCGTCGCCTGGACGCAGCACGGCGACAGCCGCGATTACCGGGTGGAAGGCGTGGGCGGTGCATTCCCGGTAAAACAGGCCGACTTGTTCCTGGGCAACGCCGGCACCGCGTTTCGCCCGCTCACCGCAGCGCTGGCGCTATCCAACGGCGCTTATCATCTGTCCGGCGTGCCGCGCATGCACGAGCGCCCCATCGGCGACCTGGTGGATGCGCTACGCCAACTCGGCGCGGACATCGCTTATCTGGGCAACGATGGCTTTCCGCCACTCGCGATCCAACCGGCGACGATCCGTCCCGGCGCTGTGCAAGTGCGCGGCAACGTCTCCAGCCAGTTCCTCACCGCGTTGCTGATGGCCGCACCCTTGGCGCGGCAGGACGTGACCATAGAGGTGGTAGGCGAGTTGATTTCCAAACCGTATATCGAAATCACCCTCAACCTGATGCAACGCTTCGGCGTGGAAGTCGAGCGCCACGGCTGGCAAGCCTTCACCATCAAGGCCGGGCAAGCCTATCGCAGCCCCGACGTAATCCATGTCGAGGGAGACGCCTCCAGCGCCTCGTATTTCCTCGCCGCCGGCGCCATCGGCAAGGGGCCGGTGCGCGTCGCGGGCGTGGGCAAAGCCAGCATCCAGGGCGACGTGCGCTTCACGGATGCACTGGCGCTGATGGGCGCAAAAATCGAAATGGGCGACAACTGGATAAGCGCCTGCGGTACGGGCAAACTCAAAGCCATAGACCTGGATTGCAACCACATCCCCGACGCCGCGATGACCCTCGCTGTCGCCGCGCTGTTCGCCGACGGCGCCACCACGCTACGCAACATCGCCAGTTGGCGCGTCAAGGAAACCGACCGCATTGCAGCCATGGCGGCGGAACTGCGCAAAGTCGGCGCAAGTGTGGAAGAAGGAGCGGATTTCATCAGAATCACCCCGCCGAATGCCTCCCGCCTCACCCCTTACGCCCAAATCGACACCTACGACGACCACCGCATGGCAATGTGCTTCTCGCTGGTCGCTCTGGGCAACGTGCCGGTGCGCATCAACGACCCCAAATGCGTCGCCAAAACCTTCCCGGATTATTTCGAAAAATTCGCCGAAATCGCCCGCCATGACGGATGACAAAGCGGCAGCGCTACGCGACCTGAAAACCATCCCCGGCGTCGGCAAAGCCATCGCCGAAGACCTGTGGACACTCGGCATTCGCCGCGTCGCCGACCTCAACAGGCGCGACCCGCAAGCGCTTTACGACGAACTGCGCGTAAACGCCGGCGGCAAACTCGACCGCTGCATGTTGTACGTGCTGCGCTGCGCAGTCTATTACGCCGGCAACGCCTCGCATGATCCGGAAAAACTCAAGTGGTGGAATTGGAAGGATTAACCTGAATTCCGCAGTTCAATCCGAAAATTAGCGCCGATTTTCAAAACGTTGCCGGCGAGTGTCGCAGGGTAAATTTGTTCTCAGCACGGAAAAAACCGATTCACCGCAGAGGACGCGGAGGACGCAGAGGAAAACCCTCATGCTCTTCCTCTGCGTCCTCCGCGTCCTCTGCGGTAAATAAAGGTTTTGTCTTTATCTGATCGTTCCCACGCCGGAGCGCTCATCGTTACACACATCTTTGCAAGTAATAACTGTTGCTCAGGTCTATGCGAAAAGACAGCATAAAAGCCCCTCTCCCGCAGGCGGGAGAGGGGGTGGGGTGAGGGACGTTGCACATAGTCAACGCTTACCGAAGCGCAAACACCCTCATCCCCGGCCCTTCTCCCGCCTGCGGGAGAAGGGAGCAAACCTGCGCCCGCACTTGCCTGACACTTGTGTGTAACGATGAGCGCCGGAGCGTGGGAACGATCAAAAAGAAGATGCCGTAGATCAAGCACTGGTGCGGATCGAAGGGCATCGCGACGAGGTAGGGTGGATAAGCGAAGCGCATCCACCTGAACATTCCAGGGCGCCGCGCGGTGGATGCGCTTCGCTTATCCACCCTACATCCTGTTTGGCTCCGGCAATTGTCCGACTTAGGTTAATGATTTTATTGTTTTAATGCGCTTTCCCCGCCGATCGCCCCACTTGATCCGAGGGGCAGGGAATTCCTTATGGAGATCATGAAACAATATGGAATTTTGGCTAGCTTATCTCGCTACCGGGCTGTTTGCCGGCATTCTTGCCGGCTTGCTCGGTGTGGGCGGTGGCCTTGTGATCGTGCCGGTGCTGGCATTGATTTTCGCCGCCCAGCAGTTTCCCGCTACGCACATCATGCACCTGGCGCTCGGCACATCGCTCGCCAGCATCCTATTCACCTCGGTTTCCAGCCTGCGCGCCCATCACGCGCTCGGCGCGGTGGACTGGCGGGTGGTGCGCGGCATTTCTCCCGGCATCATATTCGGCACATTGCTGGGGTCGTTGGTGGCGGCGCAGCTTTCCGCATTATTCCTCAAGGTGTTTTTTATCGTATTCATCTACTACGTGGCAGTACAGATGTTGCTTGATATCAAACCCAAACCTTCGCGCCAACTGCCCGGCGCAGTCGGCTTGTTCGCCGCCGGCGGCGTGATCGGCGGGGTGTCCAGCCTGGTGGGCATAGGCGGCGGCACGCTCACGGTGCCATTCATGACCTGGTGCAACCTCAAGCTGCATCATGCCATCGGCACTTCGGCGGCAATCGGCTTCCCGATTGCCGCCGCCGGGGCGCTGGGGTTCGTGCTCAACGGAACGCTGGCGCAAGGGTTGCCGCAATATAGCTGGGGATACGTGCATCTACCGGCATTGGCCGGGCTGGTACTGGGCAGCGTCACCACCGCGCCGTTCGGCGCCAAACTGGCGCACCGCCTGCCGGTGGCGCTGCTGAAGAAAATTTTCGCCGCGTTGCTGTTGGTGCTGGGAACCAGAATGTTGGTCAGTTGGTAGCCTGGATAAAGCGTACACGAAATCCGGGGGCGTCCGCCGACGAGGCAACATGCAGCTTTGAAATGCTGGGGTTCGCAAGCTCACCTCAGCCTACGGACAGGGTAGATTTGTTCTCGGCACAGAAAAAACCTATTCACCACAGAGGACACGGAGGAAAACCCTCATGTTCTTCCTCTACGAAGGAAAAGGTTTTGTCTTATACTGGTTGCTGCCAAGAGTCGCGCGAAGATTGTCTATCATTAGATTTTCATCATGCGTTTCCGAGAGCAAATTCACCCTGAACCTACGGAACTGAAGTTTTGAAAAAGGGAGCCAAATTATGTACGCCATCGAGCTTGAAGCCTCCGTGGATGCCAGGCACGAAATCCATCTTGCCCTTCCCTCCCATGTTCCTTCCGAGAAAGCACGCTTGATTTTACTGTGAACGGATGAATGCTTGGCTGCCTCGTGGGCGCCCGGCGCCATCCGGGCTACGATTCTCTGGCCTTTTTCCGTTCCGCCTTCTGCCGGTACATCAGCGCATCGGCATGCACCAGCATATCCTCGATGGAGTACGCTTCGCCGGGGGGGCATTCCACCACGCCGACGCTGATGGACAGCGCATAGGGTTTGCTGCGCTTGGCGTTATGGGTGGCAATGTTGTCCTGGAAGCGTTGCGCGATCATTTCGGCGCTGCTGGGGGCCGGTTCGATGGCGACGATGGCGAATTCGTCGCCGCCCATGCGCGCGATGATGTCCGAGCCGCGAAAGGTTTCCTTGAGTAGGTGCGCGGTTTGGATCAATGCTTGGTCGCCTTCTTTGTGGCCGTAGGTGTCGTTGATGATTTTCATGCCGTCGAGGTCGGCGAATATCAGGTACAAGGAGCTTTGCTTGCGCCGCGACAGGCGCGCCTGGTGCTCGGCCAGGGTCATGAAGCCGCGCCGGTTGTAAAGCCCGGTAAGCTCATCGACCAGGGACAGGATGCGTAGCGCCGCCTGCATGCGGTGGCGCTCGATGGCGTAGCGGATGGCGCGCACCAGCAAGTGGCCGGTGACTTCGCCCTTAATCAGGTAATCCTGGGCGCCGGTGCGCACCGCCTGGATGCCAAGATTGGTGTCGTCCAGCCCGGTGAGGATGACGATGGGCACATCCGGCGCCGCATCCTCGGTTTTTTCCACCGTTTCCAGCCCATGGCTGTCGGGCAGCGACAGATCAAGCAGCACGAGGTCGTGTTCTTCGCGCGCCAGGGCTTCCTGGGCGGCTTTCAGGCAATCGACATGATCCATCCGAATGTGGGAATGGGGAACCTCGGACAGCGCCTCGCGGATCAGGCGCACGTCGCCGGGGTTGTCCTCCACCAGCAGGACGCGAATGTCTTCTGCTGCTTGAGGGGTCATTGGGCTGCCTTGGGCAGTTTCACCACGGTCAGCCAGAAACCTTCGATCGATTTAACGATATCCATGAACTGTTCGAGTTCCACCGGCTTGGTGATGTAGCAATTGGCGTGCAGCCCATAGGCTTGCAGAATGTCCGTTTCAGCGGCGGAAGTGGTCAGGATCACCACCGGAATGCGCTTCAGGTTGTCGTCCGTCTTGATTAGGCGCAGCACCTCGCGCCCATCCATCCGGGGCATGTTGAGGTCCAGCAGCACCAGGTCGGGCAGCGGCTGGTTGGCATAGGGCGCCTCCTGATGCAGCATTTTCATCGCTTCCAGGCCGTCGTTGGCGACATTCAGGTTGATGTTGATTCTCGCCTCTTTCAGCGCTTCGCGGGTCAGCCGCACATCACCGGGATTATCCTCGATCAGCAGGATGTCCACGGCGTGAATCAATTGGTCATGCGTCATGATGTTGTCCTTTTTTTTGGCAACTTTTGCGGCACGGTTTTTGTGCTCACCTACCCAGCCAGCCGCCATTGTATACCTTGCCTCGCCACAATTTACCGATTCAACCGCATCTCGCGGGATGCGGATACATACCCGACAGCCTGACGGGTATGGGCACGAGAGGCGCAAATTGTGGCCGCGCAAGGCATAAATTTGCAGGCGCTATGCCTGCAACTCGCTGTTGATCCGGTTGGCGATACGGAGTTGTTGCGTCAGGTTCAGGGCAAAGCCCTGGTAAAGCTTGTTGATGACTTCCGGGTGCGTTGCCTGTAGGGATGTTATCGAAGCGCCGTCGATCGATACGCAGATAAGCTCCCCTTCCGCGATGATGCCGGCGGAGCGCGGGCTGCCGTCGATAATGGCCATTTCGCCGAATATCATGCCGGGGCACAGGATGGCGACAATAAATCGATCCGCTGAGCCGGGAGGAGAGAATACGATTTTTGCGCGCCCCTTCAATATGCAATAAAGGCTATCCCCCGCCTCCCCTTGCCGGTACACCACGGTTGCATCGGGGAAGCACTCACGCTTCATGCATGCGGATAAAATCTGCAATTCATCGCGGTGGAATGTGCTTAATATCGTGACTTCTTCCAGGCGTTTTTCCACCTGGTTGCGTTCAACGCCAAACGCCGCGTCCAGCAGTTTATCCTCGGCGCGTCCCAGTGCTGCATTGAGGCTGCCGAAAAAATCCTCGCCTTCGACGAAGTCATGCACCCCCAAGGCCTTGATGCGTTGCCCCATTCCTTGGCTATCGGACGTGCTGATCCATACTTGTATACCTTTTTTTCTGCACCGGTTGTGGATTTGTCCCACGAGGTTCCCGCCCGAACCGTCCATTTCATTGACTTTACGGAAATTCAGGATGATGTATTGAATCCGTCCGCCATCCTGATTCAGAATTTTATCCACAATGCCGGCCAGCTTGTCGGCAGTGCCGAAAAACAGTGCGCCCTGCAATTCCAGCACCCGTATCCGGTCCCCTTCGGCTTCCAGGAATTTTATTTCGGATAAGGGACGTATGATATTGGAGCGTATCTTGGTGGCGTCGTATTCCCGCGCCAGAATATCCTTGCCCATCCGGTAAATGAAATGGACTACCGAAAGGAATATGCCGACCGCCAGCGCCTCGGTGGTGCCGGAAAAAACCGAGATGCCCGCCACGGTTAACACGACAAATATGACCATATATTCCTGCGGACTTTCCCGTTTGGTGAACGCGTGCAGCATCAGCTTAATGCTCCATAAATCGAGCGCCTCGATCCCCATCATCATCAGCGAAGCCGACAGTACCACTTCGGGCAAAAAGGAAACTGCGGGCGTGAGCACAACCAGCACCAGCAACGAAAAAAAACCGCTGTAAAACTTGGTGGCGACGGTGCTTGCGCCGTTGCGGAAGCCGGCCATGGTCGTGGATTGGCTCCCCGCGCCGGAAAGGCCGCCGAATGCGCCGGACAGCATGTTGCCTATGCCTTGGCCGATAAGTTCTTTATTCGAGTCGGTGCGTTCGTAAGTGAGGTTGTCCACCGCCACCACCACGATAAGCGAACGCAGTGAATTGACAATGGCTATACTGAGCGCTATCGGGATAAGCTCTGCCACCAGATTCATCCGTTCGCCGCGAAACAGAATGCCGAGAAAATCCATCAAATGCTCCGGCGTGGGTATTCCGCCCGGCACCGCGCCTATGGTCGTCCCCAGGCTTTGACCGTAGCCCCACATTTTCGCAAGGTGGAAAATGACCGTGCCGATGATGATCCCCAGAAAGGCGGCGGGTATGCGGCGCGTGAGCAGATCGCCCCGCCAGAAAAGCAAAAGAGTGAGTATGCCCAACCCCAGATTGGGGAGGGAGAGGTTATGCAGGACGGCGGCCATGTCATGCAGCGGTATCTCATCGCCCAGCCCCGTCATCGGGCGCACCTGGGCGATAAAAATGGAAATCCCCGCACCATTCATCAAACCGGCAATGACCGGGTAAGGGATATATTTGGCCAGGGAGCCGATCTTAAGCAAGCCGAACAGCACCTGAAACAGCCCGCTCATGAACACGGTAAGAAAAATCAAATCGATTACCAGCTCGACGGTTGCCGGATCGTTCTGCACCAAGCCCGCACGGTTTATAATCAGATGAACGGCGGAGGCGAGCATCAGCGTGGTGATTGAAAAAGGCCCGCTGTTGAGTATCGGCGCTCCCCGCGTGGCGGCGGAGCCGAGGTTGGGAAATATGATGGAGATCAGGCCGGCAAAAGCGCCCATGGCCGCGTAGGCCGGCCCCAGAGGAGCGAACACCAGCACCCCCCAGGGAATCGCTTTGGGCAACCCCATGATGGAAGACATAATTCCCCCCGTCAGATCGCCCTTCCATGCCTTCGCTTGCATTCTTTAAGTAATCCTATTTGTATCGATAAATTCTTGCGATGTCTCAAGTCTTGAAACCGCACCGACATTGTACTGTGCCGGACTGCGGGGAGTATAGACAAAGCGGATTGCAAGGTGTTGCCCCCGGCAATTTCTCGGCGCGGCGCCCGCCCTCAACCCAATATGATAAAATGGTTTTTTTGCCGCACAGACGCGTCGGTACTGGTTCAGTTTGATTTATTTATCAACACATTGATTTTGATAAATAAAAACGCATCGATGCGTCAAGGATGCTTACATTCAGCGCATCAGGCAGCCTTCTGGAGCATCAACATCTG
>JBAYVP010000039.1:0-23925 GCA_041674485.1 Sulfuricellaceae bacterium | reverse complement strand
GTATTTTGCGTTCACCTGTTTGGTGAGAGCGCTACGGGCTGGATTGCACGGTTTTCCGGGCGCATGGCGGCGTTGCAACTACAAGAGAAGGCAATGGAATGACCATTGCGCGTCGTTGCGCCTCTTGTGCCCAAGCCGTAGGCTGTCGGGTATGCCCTGCACCCGGAAAACCGCACACTCCAGCCCGTTCAACGGAGGTTTCTAGGTTTAATGCTGCTACGCCACGGCTGCTTAAAACCGTGAAACTTCAGTTAACAGCTACGCCCCCTCGAAATACGGATGCTTTCAATAACAACAGGACGCAGGAATTTTGAATAACCGGACTTTCGACCAGGCGTTGCATAACCGCACCGTTGCGGTCATCGGCGGCGGACCTGCCGGGCTTATGGCCGCCGAGGTGTTGAGCCGGGGCGGGGCGCGGGTTGCGCTTTTCGATGCGATGCCTTCGGTGGGGCGCAAGTTTCTGCTGGCCGGCAAGGGCGGGCTGAATCTTACGCACGCCGAACCGCCCGGGTTGTTTCTCGCGCGTTACGGCGCGCGTTGCGGGAATATTGCGCCGCTGATCGATGCGTTTGGGGCGGATGCGTTGCGCGCCTGGGCCGGCGGGCTGGGTGTCAAGACTTTCGTGGGCAGTTCCGGGCGCGTTTTCCCCGTGGAAAAGAAGGCCGCGCCGTTGTTGCGCGCCTGGCTGCACCGGTTGCGCCAGGCCGGGGTGAAGTTCCATATGCGCCATCGCTGGGTCGGCTGGGTTGGCGGGGATCAGCCCGGTGCGCTACGCTTTGTCGCGCCGCACGGGGAGCTGCTGGTTCATCCGGCTGCCGTGGTGTTGGCTTTGGGCGGCGGTAGTTGGTCCAAGCTCGGCTCCGACGGCGCTTGGGTGTCGCTGCTCGAACGCCGCGGTGTTGCGGTTGCCAAGCTGCGTCCGGCGAACTGCGGCTTCGATGTGGGTTGGAGCGGGCATTTTCGCGCGCGCTTTGCCGGTCATCCGGTGAAGCCGGTGGTCGCGGTTTTTAGCGGTGCGAACGGGAACGTTCTGCGCAAGCAGGGGGAATTCGTGGTTACCGCGACTGGGGTCGAAGGCGGCCTGATCTATGCGTTATCCGCCGGTCTGCGCGACGAAATCGAGGCGACCGGGGCGGCGGCGCTGCATCTCGATCTGGCGCCCGGTTGGGAGTTGCCGCGCCTAGCCGTTGCGTTGGCGCATCCGCGCGGTTCGCGCTCGATGTCCAGCCATATCCAGAGCCGGGTGGGGATCAAGGGGGTGAAGATGGGGTTGCTGCGGGAGGTGCTGGCGGCGCAGGATTTCGCCGATCCGGCGCGTCTGGCGGCGGCGATCAAGGCGCTGCCGCTACGGCTGATTGCTCCGCGCCCGCTGGACGAGGCGATCAGCAGCGCCGGCGGGGTCGCCTTCGAGGCGTTGAATGAGCGTTTGATGATACGCGATCTGCCCGGTGTGTTCTGCGCGGGCGAGATGCTGGATTGGGAAGCGCCAACCGGCGGCTACTTGCTCACCGCCTGTTTCGCCGGCGGGCGCGCCGCCGGGCAGGGGGTATTGGATTGGTTGAACGAGTCGATGCGCAGCAAAGAATGACCCAGACAGGCATATCTGGTAAATAAGGGGGGGGGGGGGAAAATACGGCGCTTTTATCCTAACCCGGACAAACCGGAACCAAAAATATTTACCGCAGAGACGCCGAGGCGCGGAGAAATATAACGGAGGGTGAAAGCATACCATTACCCTATAAAATCTCTGCGTCTCTGCGTCTCTGCGTCTCTGCGTCTCTGCGTCTCTGCGTCTCTGCGTCTCTGCGGTAAATATTTTTGGTTCCGGCTTGTTTAATGCAGTTCGGAGATTTCCACCCGGTTTTTGCCTTTCTTTTTTGCCGCGAACATGGCTTCGTCGGCGCGCGCCAGCGTTTCCGTGGGCGCTTCGTTTTTCGCCCGTTGCGCGACGCCGGCGCTGAACGTGACGACGCGTTTTTCCGCGTTGGACATGAAGATTTTTCGCGTCAGCAGCCGTTGCAGCTTTTCCATTTCCTCTTTTACCTGCTGGGCGTCGCACCCGGCGAAAACCACGGCGAATTCCTCGCCGCCTAGGCGCGCCGGTATCCCCTTGTCTTTCACGCTTTCGCGTATTGCGTCGGACAAATGGCGCAGCGCCGCATCGCCTGCTTCGCGACCGAACTTGTCTTTGAGTTTGTTGAAGTTGTCGATGTCCAGTAGCGCCAGGGTCACTTTTTGTATGCTGTTGCCGAACAGTTTGGCGATTTGCTCATCCATGCCACGCCGGTTCAACAAGCCGGTCAGGTAGTCTTGCTGGGCTTGTTGGCTGACCAGCGCTACTTCTTCTTCCAGCGCCTGTATTCTATCCGCAGCGCTTTGCGCCTGCGTTTTGGAGTTTTCCAGCCGGGTCTGGTTTTCCTTCATTTTGCCATGCACCGCAGCCGCTCCGGCAAGCAGTTCCAGGCTGGCGGTCAGCAAGGATGCCTTGTCTTTGGCATTTTCCATGGCTTGTTTTCCGGCCTCGACTTCTTTCAGGAAATCGCCGGCGTCGTTTCCGGTTTGCCCGATTTGCGCGAGGAACGCGTCCGCCAGGTTTTTGGCGGAAGATTTCGCCTCGCTCAATTGCAACTGGGTTTGCTCCGGCGTTGCCATTTTTGCCAGCGCCCTTTTGGCGCTGTACATTTTTTTCATGTCTTTGGGACATTCCAGCAAGTCCTTGACGATTTCGACCTGCCCCATCAGCATGGGGTTTTCCGGGAATAAGCCTTCCAGGTTCCTGGCAAAGCTTTCTATCACATACAATATCCCGTTGAGCGAGCGCACTTCCGCACAGGTTTTGCATTTATCGGGGAACGTATCCGGCTCTGCGGCTTTCACTATTTCCGCACGCACCGGGTGGATGGATTTCAGGATCAACTTTTCTATCATCCGCCCATCCCTGCGCGCCAGCGCTACACCAATGGCCGTTTCCCATTCCCCCACGAGCGGCGAGCCTTGCGCTTTCAGGCTGTCGAGCAGCCGCTGTAGTACGGTTGTGCCGGTGTCGTCCGGCGCCTTGCCGCCGGAAATGCTTTCGTAGTAGCGTTTGTAATTCGCGGGAGTGGGTGTGACATTCTCTTTCGCCATGGCAACCAGCGCCTCTCTTGCCAGCACGGCGACGCCCTTGGGCGCGGCTTTCTGGACGGCGAATAGCGGATTGTGATTTTCCATTTTCGAATAACCTCATAGAACGGGCACCATCCCAAGTTTAACATGACAAAGTCATATCGGGTGAATTTTTCCTGCCTTTTGGAGGGCGCCTTGTATTCAGCCATAGGGTTATCCGGTGTTTTGCCGTAGCCGATAGCGCTTTTTATAGAGGCGAGAAGGGTGAGGGATGAGGGGGTGGTAAAATGTGGCGCATAGTCCCAATTTTCACTAGCCTCTGCCCCTAGCCTCTGGAACCAACCATGGATCATTTATATGCATTCGTCACCAGTCTGGCGATCGGGCTGCTGATCGGCCTGGAGCGCGAGCGCAACGTCACCGCCAAGGCGGGAGTGCGCACGTTTGCGCTGGTCGCGCTGTTCGGCGCCATCTGCGCCATGCTGTCGGCGCAAAGCGGCGCGGCGTGGCCGCTGGCGGCGGGTTTGCTGGTCGTGGGTTTGCTCATCGTGGCGGCCTACTTCGGCGCGCCCGCCGTCGACGGCGATCCCGGCACCACCACCGAGGCCGCGCTGCTGGTGTGCTACGGGCTGGGCGCGATGGTTTGGTATGGATACAGCTCCATCGCCATCATGCTTGCCATTGCCAGCGCCGCGTTGTTGTATTTCAAGCCGGAGCTGCACGGCATCAGCCACAACATGGAACGCCGCGATCTGCTCTCCATCCTGCAATTTGCCACGCTGTCGTTCATCGTGCTGCCGATACTGCCCGATGTGGGCTACGGCCCTTACCAGGCGCTCAATCCATATAACATCTGGCTGATGGTGGTGCTGATCTCGGGCATTAGCCTGTCCGGCTACATTGCGCTACGCCTGGTCGGCCAGCGCTACGGCGCGCCGCTGCTCGGCTTCATGGGCGGTATGGCGTCCAGCACCGCCACCACTCTGGTCTATGCACGCCACGGCAGAAGCGACCCGCAACTGATCCAACTGGCCGTGCCGGTGATCCTGATCGCCAATCTGGTTGTCGTGATTCGTCTCGGCGTGCTGGGCGCCGTCACCGCGCCGGCCATACTGCCGCACTTGCTGCCGGCGCTTGGCGGCGCGCTGGCGCTGGGTCTTATGGTCACCATTTATTGGTGGCGCAAGCTACACCAGGACGGCGACCTGCCTATGCCGCGAGTGCAAAACCCGGCGGAAATCCGCATTTCCCTGGCTTTCGGGCTGTTGTACGGTGTCGTGTTGTTTCTCACCGCCTGGCTTTCCGATTACGCCGGCAACAAAGGGCTGTATGCCATCGCGTTGGTGTCGGGGTTGACCGATGTCGATGCAATTACGCTCTCCAGCCTGCGCCTGTTTTCGCTGGGCAAGCTGGAGGCGCAACAAACCGTGACCGCCATTGTCCTGGCGTTGATCGCCAATCTGGCGTTCAAGTTCGGCCTGATTGTCTTTATCGGCGGCGCGCTGCTGGCAAAGCGTTGCGTTTGGGGAATGTTCGCACTGGCCGTCGGCGCTGCGGCGGTGCTGTGGCTTTCCTGAACCTGCGTCCACGGAAAAATCCTTCCGGCATATTTCGTGAGCACTGGGGCGGCTTTCCGCCGCTGGCGCGGTTCTCCGGGTGATTCTTTTTTACCGCAGAGACGCCGAGGCGCGGAGAAATACAACGGAGGGTTGAACCGTGCCATTACTCTACAAAGTCTCTGCGCCTCGGCGTCTCTGCGGTAAATGTTTTTGGTTCCGGCAATAGTCCTGCTTAGGATGATGTCCAATGGCGTGTCGGCCTTCGTTTCCGCTTCACCATCGACGGACAGCAGCCACCCTGTGGCGATAGCAATCGCTATCCACAATCGCTCGGTACGCTCAGGATCATCCATACGCGTATGCTGCCACTGCCAACCACCTGATAAAACATGTTTCCGACACCTTGCATTTTATATAGAATCGAAAATATTTGAATAAAGGGGCAATTTTTTCTGAGAAGAGCAGATAAACTGTCCGAATTTGACGATGGATAAATGCGCAAATTGTGGCCGCGCAAAGTATAGAAACAAAAAATGCTTGACATTGAACACAATTGCTCACCCGCCGGCACTGTGCTGGGCTTCGATTTTGGCCTGAAGCGCATCGGTGTCGCGGTGGGCGAAACCGTGCTGAAGCTGGCGCATCCGCTGACCACTATCGCGGAGGAAGGCAACGACAAGCGCTTCGCCGCCATCGCCGCGTTGATCGCGGAATGGCGCCCGGGACTGCTGGTGGTGGGGTTGCCGACGCATCTGGATGGCGCGGAGCACGCGCTGAGCGTACAGTGTCGGCGTTTCGCGCGGCGTCTGGAAGGCCGTTTCGGGCTGAAGGCGATGCTGGTTGACGAGCGTTTGAGTTCTGCATCGGCCAGCGAGGATTTGGCCGAAATCGGCATACATGGCCGTCGGCAAAAAGTCGCGCTGGACCAGGTGGCGGCGCAACGGATTTTACAATCTTATTTGGATAACCCTCATGACGCAATTGCCTGACGCAGAACAACTGGCACTCGATCTGGCGCACCGGATCGGACTCTATTTGAGTGAGCCGGGGCGCGCCGCATCGTGCGCGCTGGTGGGCATACACACCGGCGGCGCGTGGCTGGCGGAAAGACTCCAACAGGCGCTGGGCGGCGACTTGCCGCTGGGCGCGCTGGACGTTTCCTTTTACCGCGACGATTTTCAACGCATCGGCCTGCACCCCGAAACTAAGCCGTCGCGCATTCCGTTCGAAGTGGAGGGCTGCCATATCATCCTGATCGACGATGTGCTGAACACCGGTCGCACGGTGCGCGCCGCGATGAACTACCTGTTCGATTACGGACGTCCGGCCAGCATTTCCCTGGCGGTGATGATAGACCGCGGCGGGCGCGAACTGCCGGTGGCCGCACGTTTCGTCGGCGCCGCCATTGATCTGGAGCGCAGCCGGAACATTCAGCTCGAACGTGGCGCGGATGGTCGGTTAAGTTTGAGCCTGAAGGAGGCCGTATGAACAACCCGCAACTCGACAAAAACGGCGAGCTGCAACACCTGCTGACCATAGACGGGTTGCCGCGCGCGATGATCAATCACATTATGGACACCGCAGCGTCCTTCCTCAACCTGGCCGAGCGCGAGGTGAAAAAAGTGCCCTTGCTGCGCGGCAAGGCGATTTTCAATCTGTTTTTCGAACCCAGCACGCGCACCCGCACCACTTTTGAAATCGCCGCCAAGAAGCTTTCCGCCGACGTAATCAACCTCAATATCGACGCGTCCAGCGCCAGCAAGGGCGAAACGCTGCTCGACACGGTGGACAATCTCACCGCGATGCAGGCCGATATGTTCGTCGTGCGCCACGCCCAATCGGGCGCCGCGCACTTCATCGCGCGCCATGTCGCGCCGCACATCCATGTCGTCAATGCCGGCGACGGGCGCCACGCCCATCCCACCCAGGGCTTGCTCGACATGTTCACCATCCGCCATTACAAGCAGGAGTTTCATAACCTGCGCGTGGCCATCGTCGGCGATGTGCTGCATTCGCGCGTGGCGCGTTCGCAAATCCACGCGCTCACCACATTGGGCGTGCCGGAAGTGCGCGTGATCGCGCCAAAAACGCTGCTGCCCTCCGGCGTCGAGCACATGGGCGTCCATGTTTACCACGATATGAAGCCGGGATTGAAGGACGTGGACGTAATCATCATGCTGCGCCTGCAAAATGAGCGTATGCGCGGCGCGCTGCTGCCCTCCGCGCAGGAATATTTCAAATACTACGGACTGACCGTGGACAAGCTGGCGCTGGCCAATCCCGGCGCAATCGTTATGCACCCCGGTCCGATGAACCGCGGCGTGGAAATCGATTCCGACGTGGCCGACGGCGTGCAATCGGTGATTCTGTCCCAAGTCACGTTCGGCATCGCCGTGCGCATGGCGGTGATGAGCATCCTGGTAGGAGGCCACGCATGAACATCCATATTCGCAACGCCCGCCTGATTGACCCGAAAAACCAGCTTGACGGTCGGCACGACATATACATTGCGGCGGGCAGGATTGCCGCAATCGATGCCATGCCGGACGGCTTTCGCGCCGACCGCACTCTGGACGCCGACGGCCTGGTCGCCTGTCCCGGCCTGATCGACCTATCCGCCCGGCTGCGCGAGCCGGGCTACGAATACATGGCGACGCTGGAATCGGAAATGATTGCCGCCGTGGCCGGCGGCGTCACCAGCCTGGTGTGCCCGCCCGACACCGACCCGCCGCTGGACGAGCCGGGGCTGGTGGAAATGCTCAAGCACCGCGCCAAGGGGCTGAACCAGGCGCACGTCTACCCGCTCGGCGCGCTCACCCAGAAACTCGAAGGGTTGCGCATCACCGAAATGGCCGAATTGCGCGACGCCGGCTGCATCGGCTTTTCGCAGGCCGATGCGCCGCTGGTGGATACGCAAGTGCTGTGGCGCGCCATGCAATATGCCGCCACGTTCGATTTCACTGTCTGGCTGCGCCCGCAGGATGCGTATCTGGCCAAGGGCGGCGTGGCGCACGACGGCGAAGTGGCAACCCGCCTCGGCTTGCCGGCGATACCCGCCAGCGCGGAAACCATTGCACTGGCCACCATCATCGCCTTGGCGCGCGACACCGGCGCCCGCATCCATTTGTGCCGCCTTTCCACCCGCACCGGCGTCGAACTGGTGCGCGCCGCCAAAGCGGAAGGCTTGCCGGTCACTTGCGATATCGCTATCCACCACGCGCACTTAAGCGAAATGGACATCGGTTATTTCGACGCCAATTGCCACCTGGTTCCACCACTACGCAGCCGACGCGACCGCGATGCGTTGCGCCAGGGTTTGCTGGACGGCGCCGTTGACGCGATCTGCTCCGACCACGCGCCGGTGGACGACGACGCCAAGCTGCTGCCGTTCGGCGAAGCCGAAGCCGGCGCCACCGGCCTGGAATTACTGCTGCCGCTGACGCTCAAATGGGCGCGGGACATGGGACTGCCGCTATCCGCCGCGATTGCCCGGATCACCACGCAGCCTGCGCGCATCCTGGGGCTGGACAGCGGCCACCTGTCGCCCGGCCAGCCCGCCGACCTGTGCCTGTTCGACCCGGAGCGCTACTGGAAAGTCGAGCCGCGCACACTGAAAAGCTCGGGCAAGAATACGCCGTTCAATGGCGTCGAATTGCAAGGCCGGGTGCGCTGCACGCTGGTGGATGGGCAGGTGGTTTACGAGGGCGCTTGACAAACGGCCTTGACACATCAACCTAATAAAACTACCATCCACATATGGCACATATAGCAAGGAAGGAAGTAACCATGTCCCAACTACACTTTTATGTCCCTGATAAAGTGGAAGCGCAAATCCGTTACAAAGCCGAACAAATGAATCTGCCGCTTTCACGCTACCTTGCGGAGTTGGTCAAGCGCGAAACCAGCCTTCAGAACCATTGGCCGGAAGGCTATTTCGAGCTATTCGACCAATGGGAGGGCGAGCCGATGGTAAGGCCGCCACAACTGCCGCTCGAAGAGCGCATGAGTTTTGACTGATGCGATTACTCGACACCAACGCCTGCATTCAGCTATGGCAACGAAAAAATCTGGTCGTCCGCCGACGCTTTGCAGATCACGGCCCCGCCGACATTGCACTGTGCAGCGTAGTGAAAGCCGAGCTGTTGTACGGCGCATGGCGAAGCATACGTATAGAAAAAAACCTGCATTTACTAACACAATTATTCGCCCCGCTACAAAGTCTTCCGTTTGACGATGCGGCTGCGGAACATTATGCTCAAATTCGTTCGAACCTGGCCGCGCAAGGCAGGCTGATCGGCGCGAACGATTTGCTGATTGCCGCCATCGCCCGCGCCCACAATGCCATCCTTATTACCCACAACGCCGACGAATTCAGCCGCGTGGACGGCTTATTGATGGAAGATTGGGAGTTGGCTCAATAATTAAACCAGTTGACCGCTTGCCGAGATGTGTAACATGGTGGCTCTGAACCGCTTTATTATGCATTCCGTGTTCGCCCGTTTGGTTAAGAAACTGTCCATTAATTACCTCCCGACATGATTTGCGGATTTAGCCGCGTCTCGCGGGATGCGATTGCTGCGCAAATTGCGCCGTGTGGCATTACCACACAAGCGATTTGCAACGCGGAAGCCGCGCCCGCGAGACGATGGATAAATGCGCAAATTGTGGCCGCGCAAAGCATAACCCAACGGCGCAATTAGCCCCTAGAAAATGAACCTCTCCGCCCCTTTCATCCACCGCCCGGTCGCCACTACTTTGCTGACGTTGGGGTTGTTGCTGGCGGGGATGTTCGCGTTTCCGTTGTTGCCGGTTTCGCCGTTGCCGCAGGTGGACTTTCCGACGATTTCGGTGCAGGCGGCCTTGCCCGGCGCAAGCCCCGAGACTATGGCGGCAACGGTGGCCACACCTCTGGAGCGCCAGTTGGGGCGCATTGCCGGCGTCACCGAAATGACTTCATCGAGTTCGCTCGGCTCGACGCGGGTTACGCTGCAATTCGACCTCGAACGCAATATCGACGGCGCGGCGCGCGATGTGCAAGCGGCCATCAACGCCGCCCGCGCCGAATTGCCGCTCAACCTGCCGGGGAACCCCACCTACCGCAAGGTGAACCCCGCCGACGCGCCCATCATGATTTTGTCGCTCACTTCCGACAGCATGGATAGGGGGCAAATGTACGACGCGGCCTCGACCATCCTCGGGCAGAAGCTATCGCAGGTGAAGGGCATCGGGCAAGTGAGCGTGGGCGGCGGCTCGTTGCCGGCGGTGCGGGTGGAACTCAACCCGACCGCGCTCAACCAATACGCCATCGGCTTGGAGGAGGTGCGCATAGCGCTCGCTGCGGCGAACGCCAACCGCCCCAAAGGCGCAGTGGAAGAAGGCGCGCGCCACTGGCAGATCGCCGCCTCCGACCAAGCGAAAAAAGCCGCGCAATACCTGCCCCTGATCGTCGCTTACCGCAACGGCGCGGCGGTGCGGCTGTCCGATGTGGCCGAAGTGGTCGATTCGGTGCAGGATGTGCGCAACGCGGGACTGGCTAACGGCAAGCCGGCGATCATGCTGATCCTCTACCGCCAACCCGGCGCCAACATCATCGATACGGTGGACCGGGTGAACAGCCTGCTGCCGTTGCTGCGCGCCTCGATCCCGAACGCCATCGATTTGCGCGTGACGATGGACCGCACGCCTACCATACGCGCCTCCCTGCACGATGTGGAGGTAACGCTGATGATCTCGGTGGCGCTGGTCATCCTGGTGGTGTTCCTGTTCCTGCGCAACCTGCGCGCCACCCTGATCCCGGCTTTTGCCGTGCCGGTGTCGCTGATCGGCACGTTCAGCGTAATGTACCTGGCGGGCTACAGCATCGACAATCTATCGCTGATGGCGCTGACCATCGCCACCGGTTTCGTGGTGGACGACGCCATCGTGGTGCTGGAGAATATTTCGCGCCACATTGAGGACGGCATGCAGCCCTTCGCCGCAGCGTTGCAGGGCGCGCGCGAAGTGGGTTTCACGGTGTTGTCGATGAGCCTGTCGCTGGTTGCGGTATTCATCCCCATTCTGCTGATGGGCGGCATCATCGGTCGCCTGTTCCGCGAATTCGCCGTCACGCTGTCGGTGGCGGTGGCGATTTCGCTGGTGGTGTCGCTCACCGCCACGCCGATGATGTGCGCGCGGATGTTAAAGGCGCGCGCCCCGCTCCCGGATGGTAGGGGGGATAAGCGCAGCGCATCCACCGAGCGGTGGTGGATACGCTACAATTTTAGGTTCGAACGCTTCGCCGCAAGCGCCTTCGAGCACCTGCACGAAGGCTACCGTTCCAGCCTCACTTGGGCGTTGCGCCATCCGCGCTTCATGATGCTGCTCTTGGCCGCCACCGTGGGGTTTAACGTCTATTTGTACATGATCGTGCCCAAGGGATTTTTCCCGCAACAGGACACCGGGCGTCTCACGGGGTCGATCCAGGCCGACCAGAGCATTTCCTTTCAGTCCATGCGCGGCAAGCTCGCAAATTTCATCGAAATCGTGCAAAACGACCCGGCGGTGGCGAACGTGGTCGGTTTCACCGGCGGCGGCCAGCGCAACGGCGGCTACATGTTTGTGACTCTCAAACCGCTTGCCGAGCGCCAGGTTTCCGCCGACCAGGTGATTGCCCGGCTGCGCGGCAAATTATCCAAAGAGCCGGGAGCAAATCTTTACCTGCAAGCGGCGCAGGACATCCGCATGGGCGGTCGCCAAGCCAACGCCCAGTACCAGTATACCTTGCAAGGCGACGACTTGAGTGAGCTGGCGGCCTGGACGCCGCGCATCCAGCGCGCCATGGCCGATTTGCCGGAACTCGCCGACGTGAACACCGACCAGCAGAACAAGGGACTGCAAACCACCCTCGTCATCGACCGCCCCACTGCCGCGCGCCTCGGTTTAACTATCCGGCTGATCGACGCCACGCTGTACGACGCCTTCGGTCAACGTCAGGTATCCACCATATACTCCGACCTCAACCAATACCATGTGGTGATGGAAGTCGCGCCGCAATACCGGCAAAGCCCCAAATCGCTGGACGATATTTACGTGCGCACCCCGTCCGGGAAAATGGCGCCGCTGTCCGCATTCAGCCGCTATGAACCCGCCACCACCTCGCTGTCGGTCAACCACCAGGGGCAATTCGCGGCCTCCACCATCTCGTTCAACCTGCCGCCCGGCATCTCCTTGAGCGACGCGTTGAAAACCATTAACGACACTATGCTTCGCATCGGCGTGCCGACCACCATACGCGGCGGTTTTCAGAGCACCGCGCGCGCCTTTCAGGAATCCATCGATTCGCAGCCCTGGCTGATCCTGGCGGCGCTGGTGGCGGTGTATATCGTGCTTGGCATGCTCTACGAGAGCTTCGTACACCCCCTCACGATACTTTCCACGCTGCCGTCGGCGGGCGTCGGCGCAATACTCGCGCTACTCGCGTTCAAAACCGAATTCACCATCATGGCGTTGATCGGCGTGATCCTGTTGATCGGCATCGTCAAGAAAAACGCCATCATGATGGTCGATTTTGCGCTGGACGCCGAACGCAAACAGGGCATCCGTCCCGAAGAAGCGATATTCCAGGCCTGCCTGCTGCGCTTCAGGCCAATCATGATGACCACCCTGGCCGCCATGCTCGGCGCATTGCCGCTCGCGCTGGGCGGCGGCGAAGGCGCGGAACTGCGCCGCCCGCTGGGCATTGCCATTGTCGGCGGCCTGATGGTCAGCCAGATGCTCACGCTGTACACTACGCCGGTGGTCTATTTGTACCTCGACCGCTTCAGCTTGTGGTGTTCAGGGATCAGGAATCGGGGATCAGGAATCAGGAATCGGAAGCCAGGCGTCGCGGCTGGTAACCAGCAGTTACCGGCATAACGCGCTGGTTTTTACATGCCCTTTCTCCCTGATTCCTGACATTGATCGTTCCCACGCTCCGGCGTGGGAATGCAGCCAGGGACGCTCTGCGTCCCGATATAGAAAATGATGCAGCAGAACACTTGCGCAATGACACGGGAGAAGCAAGCTTGAGATTGACTCATAGATTTAATACGCGACGCACAGCGTCGGCGGCTACATTCCCACGCCGGAGCGCTCGTCGTTACACACATCTTTGCCGGCAACAATTGCTCAGGTCTATGCAAAAAGACAGCATAAAGCCGGCTCCGCCCCCCTCGCTTCGCTCTCCCCGCAGGCGGGAGAGGGGTTGGGGTGAGGGATGTTGCACATAGTTAACGCTTGCCGAAGCGCAAACGCCCTCATCCCCGGCCCTTCTCCCGCCTGCGGGAGAAGGGAGCAAACCTGCTGAGCGTCATAGACCCCGTAGCATCAGTCGCGTGTTGCCGCCAAGATTCGCGAGCGATGCGCTTCCTGTCGTCAGCACATCCTACGACCCTACTGGTGTGTAACGATGAGCGCCGGAGCGTGGGAACGATCAGAATGATATGGAGTTTTTGCTAGCCCCTAGCCCCTAAAAAGGATACTCAATGATGTCGCGCAATACCTTATTTGCTGTGTTCGCCGTGTTGCCGGTGCTGGCCGCCTGCACGGCCAGCGCCTTCTACGAGCGACCGGAAGTGATTCCTCCCCCGGCTTTCGTGGAAACCAAAGAATGGAAAGTCGGCGAACCGCGCGACCATCTGCCGCGCAGCAAATGGTGGGAGCTATTCGGCGATCCGTTGTTAAACGCCCTCCAGGAACGGGTCACGGTTTCCAACCAGACCATACGCGTCGCCGAAGCGCAATATCGCCAAGCCCAGGCATTGGTGCAAAGCACACGGGCGGGCGCTTTCCCCAGCCTATCGGGCGGCCTGTCCTCCGTAAGCAACCAGGTTAGCACGGGGCAGACCCTGTCGCTGGGCGCTTCTTGGGAACTCGATCTATGGGGGCGCGTGCGGCGTCTGGCGGAGGCGAGCGAAGCCGGCGCCCAGGCTAGTGCTGCGGACCTGGAATCGGTGCGCCTCAGCGCCCATGCTGCGCTTACGCAGAATTACTTCCTGCTGCGCATCGCCGACGCTCAGAAGCGCCTGCTGAACGATACCGTGGCGGCCTACCGGAAAACCCTGCAATTGACCCGCAACCGCTACGCGGCGGGCGTAGCCGCCAAGGCCGACGTAATCCAGGCGCAAACCCAGCTTAAAACCACCCAAGCCCAGGCTATCGACCTCGATGTGCAGCGGGCGCAGCTCGAACACGCCATCGCGTTGCTGATCGGCAAAGCGCCGGCGACTTTTTCCATCACCCAGGCGCGCATCCGGGAACCCCTCCCCGCCATCCCGCCCGGCGTGCCTTCCGAATTGCTGGAGCGCCGCCCCGACATCGCGGCAGCCGAACGCAGAGTGGCCGCAGCCAACGCGCAAGTCGGCGCAGCCAAGTCCGCTTTCTTCCCGACCTTCACCCTCACTGCTTCAGGTGGTTTTCAAAGCGAAAGCCTGGCCAACTGGTTCGCGCTGCCGAACCGGATTTGGTCGATAGGTCCGGCCATCGCGCAAAGCCTGTTCGACGGCGGCCTGAAAAAAGCCCAGAGCGACCAGGCGATAGCGGCCTACGATGCCAGCGTCGCCGCCTATCGCCAGACAGTGTTGGCAAGCTTCATGGAAGTGGAAGACAACCTGGCGGCGCTACGCATCCTGGAGCAGGAATCCCTAGCCCAGAACGAAGCGCTTCAATCCGCCAGGCACTCGCTCGCCCTCGTCACCAATCAATATACGGCGGGCGCCGTAAGCTATCTCAACGTCGTCACGGCGCAAGCCGCAGTACTCGCCGGCGAGCGCAACGCGACCGAAATTCTAGGCAAGCGCCTGACCGCCAGCGTCCTCCTCATCAAAGCCCTAGGCGGCGGGTGGAGCACGGCAACGCAGCCGGAAACGGCGCGACCGGCAAATTAGTCTGGTTGATTCTATTTTCCGGGCGCATGGCGGCGTTGCAACTCCTCAAGAAGGAGAAGGGAATGGAACGACCATTCCGCGTCGTTGCGCCTTGCCCTGCACCCGGAAAACCGCACACTCCAGCCCGTTCAACTGAGCTTTCTAGGTTCAAAGATCGTGGCTGCTTCAGGTTAAAAAGCGAACCTAATGTTAGTATGTGCTGGAAAAATTAAGAGCATAGTCAGGCAGCCCTCGGCCTTTTTTTGTATAAGGCTCAACATTGGCGATTGCCTGCTTTTCATTGCGGTTATGATCTTTGAAGCTATAATGCGGAAATTCTGAATAAAGGTAGGTTGATGCATCGACTTGATAAAGGCGTGATTGAAGCGTTAACGGCATGACGACAAAAGAAAACGAGATTGAGCAGAAATTAATTAAAAAGCTGCAAGAACTCAAATACGCCTACCGCGACGACATCCGCGACAAGGCTGCGCTTGAGCAAAACTTCCGCCGGAAGTTTGAGGCGTTAAACCGCGTTCACCTCACAGACGCCGAATTTTCCCGCCTGCGCGACGAGATCGTCACCGCCGATGTCTTCACCGCCGCACAGGCCTTGCGCGAGAAGGGCAAACTCACCCGCGAGGACGGCACCCCGCTGGAATACATGCTGGTCAATATCCGGGACTGGTGCAAGAACGAGTTCGAGGTCATCAACCAGCTTCGCATCAATACCGACAACAGCCACCACCGCTACGACGTTATCCTCCTGATCAACGGCTTGCCGCTGGTGCAGATTGAGCTGAAAATCCTGCAAATCAGTCCGCGCCGCGCCATGGAGCAGATCGTCGATTACAAGAATGATCCCGGCAACGGCTACACCAACACGCTGCTTTGTTTCATGCAGTTGTTCATCGTCAGCAACGAAGGCGACACCCGCTACTTTGCCAACAACCGCAACCAGCACTTCAGCTTTAACGCCGAAGAGCGCTTTTTGCCGATCTACCAGCACGCCGACGATAAAAACAACAAAATCGTCCACCTGCACGACTTCGCCGACGA
Source organism: Sulfuricellaceae bacterium (assembly GCA_041674485.1). Taxonomy (GTDB): domain Bacteria; phylum Pseudomonadota; class Gammaproteobacteria; order Burkholderiales; family Sulfuricellaceae; genus JAGXQV01. The sequence goes on along the minus strand of JBAYVP010000039.1, from coordinate 8,318 downwards.
CTTTCTCGAAAAGTGCAGCCTGGGCCGCTTGATCAGCCGCTACATGGTTCTGGTGCAAAGCGAGCAAAAAATCCTCATCATGCGCCCCTACCAAATTTATGCGGTCAAGGCCATTGTGGACTGTATTCACCAGAATCGCGGCAACGGCTATATCTGGCACACCACCGGCAGCGGCAAGACGCTTACCTCGTTCAAAGCCTCCACTCTGCTGAAAGACAACCCCGACATCGAAAAATGCCTATTCGTGGTGGACCGTAAAGACCTCGACCGCCAGACCCGCGAGGAATTCAACAAATTCCAGGAAGGCTGTGTCGAGCACAACACCAACACCGAAGCCATGGTGCGCCGCATGCTCTCGGACGACTATGCCGACAAGGTGATCGTCACCACCATCCAGAAGCTGGGGCTGGCGTTGGACGAAAACGGCAAACGCAACAAGGCAAAACAAAAAGAGGGCAAACAGACCTACAAGGAACGCCTCAAACCCCTGCGCGATAAGCGCGTGGTCTTTATTTTCGACGAATGCCACCGCTCCCAGTTTGGCGAGAACCACAAGGCCATCAAAGAATTTTTTCCCAAGGCGCAACTGTTCGGTTTTACCGGCACACCGATCTTTGACGAAAACGCTACCTTTCAGCAGATTGATGGCAATGTAGGCTCATACAAAACCACCAAAGACATTTTCGAAAAAGAGCTGCACGCCTACACCATCACCCACGCCATCGATGACAAAAATGTGTTGAGTTTCCACATCGATTACTTTGGCAAGGAAGGCGACAAAAACCCAAAAAAGGGGCAGATACTGCCGGCAGAAGCGGTTATTAATGAAATACTAAAAAAACACGACAGCGCCACCGACCAGCGCCGCTTCAATGCTTTGCTGGCTACGGCCTCCATCAACAACGCCATTGAATACTACGCGCTATTCAAAACCATGCAGGCAAAAAAGCAGCGTGAGGATGAAACCTTCGTGCCGCTGCACATCGCCTGCGTCTTCTCGCCACCGGCGGAAGGCAACACGGATGTGCAGCAGCTACAGGAAGACCTGGCACAGGAAAAGGAAGACAACAAACAAGAGCCGGAAAAAAAGAAAGTCGCGCTCAAAACCATCATTGACGACTACAACCGCCAGTATGGCGGCAATCACACCCTCAACGAATTTGACCTCTACTATCAGGATGTGCAGCAGCGCATCAAGGATCAGAAGTACAGCAACGCCGACTACCCGCGCAAAAACAAGATCGACATCACCATCGTGGTGGATATGCTGCTCACCGGGTTTGACTCCAAATACCTCAACACCCTGTACGTGGATAAAAACCTCAAACACCACGGCCTGATCCAGGCATTGTCGCGCACCAATCGCGTGTTCAACGATAGCAAGCCCTGGGGCAACATCCTCGACTTCCGCTATCAGGAGAGCGAAGTAGACGACGCCATCAAACTCTTTTCCGGCGCGGCCATCGACCGGGCGCGGGAAATCTGGCTGGTTGACCCCGCCCCCAAGGTAGTGGAAAAATTCCAGCAAGCCGTGGGCAAGCTGGAAACCTTCATGGCCGCCAAGGGGCTGGCCTGCGAACCCTCGCAAGTAGTCAACCTCAAGGGTGACACAGCCAAGGCGGAATTTATCAACCACTTCAAAGAAGTGCAAAAGCTCAAGACCCAACTGGAGCAATACACCGACCTCGACGACCAGAGCAAACAGACCATCGAGCAGAAACTGCCCACCGACACCCTGCGCAGCTTCAAGGCCGCCTATCTCGACACCGCGCTGGAACTCAAGCGCAAGCAGAGCAAAGGCGATGAAGCTGACCCAGCGGTGCAGCAACTGGAATTCGACCTGGTGCTGTTCGCCTCCAGCCTCATCGACTACGACTACATCATGGGGCTGATTGCCAAATCCACCCAGAAAACCGGCAAGCAGAAGATGACCCGCGCCCAGCTCATTGAGCTGATCAGCGCCAACGCCAACCTGATGGAAGAGCGCGAAGAGATCATCGCCTATATCGGGAGCCTCCCAACCGGCGAAGTGCTCAATGAAAAAGAGATTCGCGCGGGCTTTGCGACCTTCAAGGCGCAAAAGGCCGCAGACGATTTAGCTAAAATCGCCGACAAGCACAGCCTGCAAACTACGGCACTGCAAGCCTTTGTCGATGCCATCATGGGCCGCATGATCTTTGACGGCGAACAGCTCACCGATCTGCTTAGCCCCCTGGGGCTGGGTTGGAAAGCGCGACGTGAAGCCGAACTGGCCTTGATGGCAGACCTGGCGCCCTATCTGCAAAAACTCGCGGGTGGGCGCGAGATTTCGGGGTTGAATGCCTATGAGTAAGCAGGATAAGGAGAACAACATGGTTTTGCCCAATAAATTAAACATCACCCACCAAATCGATCTGAACAAAGCCGAAGAAAAACTCAGCAAGCAGAAGGCCAAACTATTATTTGAAAGCGGCGACATTGACCGCATGGAGATTGGCGCCTTCAAAGGGCTTGCACAAATTCATGCGTATTTATTTAGTGATATTTATGAATTTGCAGGAAAACTCCGCGATGTCAACATCGCCAAAGGCAATTTTCGTTTTGCACCACTCATGTACTTGCCGCAATCGTTAGAACACATCAGCGCGATGCCGCAACAGACTTTTGAGCAAATTATTGAGAAATATGTCGAGATGAATATCGCCCACCCCTTTCGCGAGGGCAATGGCCGTGCCACGCGCATCTGGCTGGATTTGATGCTAAAAAGCGAAATCAAGCGGGTGATTGATTGGAATGCCGTGGACAAGGCCGAGTATCTTTCCGCCATGGAGCGTAGCGTGGTGAAAGATGTGGAAATTAAACACCTGCTGAAAGCCGCCTTGACCGAAAAAATCAACGACCGGGAATTATTCATGAAGGGTATAGACATCAGCTATTACTACGAAGGCTATAGCGAATTCAAGGTTGAGGATTTGTAACATGCCCTCATCAGTGAATAAACGCGGCTTGGCGCCGGTGTTGCGCTTTCCCGAATTTATGGATGCTGGGGAGTGGAAAGGCGAGCTCTTTGGAAAAGTTTATTCGTTTAAAACTACGAATTCGCTTTCTAGAGATAAGCTCAACTACAAACAAGGCACTGTAAAAAATATTCATTATGGTGATATTCACACCAAGTTTTCTACCTTGTTTGATATTGAAAAAGAGAATGTGCCGTATATAAATCCTACTGAATCCGTAGAAAAGATAAGGCCAGATTCATATTGCATTGAAAGCGATATGATTTTTGCTGATGCATCCGAAGATACGGATGACATAGGTAAGTGCATAGAAATTGTTTCTCTTAACAATGAGAAGCTTGTTTCTGGGCTGCATACGCTTTTAGCAAGGCAAATAGAGAAGAAACTCGTTACCGGTTTTGGTGGTTATTTATTTAAGTCAAACCGGATTCGTGAGCAAATCAAGAAAGAATCGCAAGGTGCCAAAGTATTAGGATTGTCGGGCGGGCGTCTTTCGTCTATTAGTGTGGTTTATCCTGCTGATGAAAAAGAACAAAAAAAAATCGCCGATTGCCTCACTTCAATCGACGAGTTTATCACCGCCCAAACCCAAAAACTCGACGCCCTCAAGACCCATAAAAAAGGCCTGATGCAGCAACTCTTCCCCGCCGAAGGCGAAACCCTGCCCAAACGCCGCTTTCCTGAGTTCCGGGATAAGGGGGAGTGGGAGGCGCTTCCAATTGGGGAAAAAATTGATTTGCTGTCCGGGCATCCATTCGACGGAGCAGACATTTCGGAAGACGTGAGCGGAATTCCGCTCATGCGCGGCATAAACATAACCGAAGGATTCGTGCGCCACAGTCGGGACATGGATAGATTCTTTTTGGGTGATGTTAAGAAGTTAGAAAAATACAGGCTACGTATCGACGATTTGGTAATTGGCATGGATGGGTCCAAGGTTGGAAAAAACTCAGCATTAATTTCTGAAATTGATGCTGACACATTGCTTGTTCAACGAGTGGCGCGCTTGCGCGCGAAAGGTGAGGCGACAATTCATTTCATTTTTCAGCAAATTAACTCCAGTAAATTCCATGCGTATGTGGATCGGATTAATACGAGCAGCGGCATACCACATATAAGCGCAAAACAAATTAATGATTTCAAAATATGCTTCCCGTCAGTTGCCGAACAACAAAAAATCGCCGATTGCCTCGCTTCCCTCGATGACCTCATCACCGCCCAAACCAAAAAACTTGCCGCGCTCAAGACCCACAAAAAAGGCCTGATGCAGCAGCTTTTCCCGGCCATGGATGAGGTGGACGCATGAGCGCATTGACCCCATTTCACGCCGACATCAAAAATATCCTCGAACAGGCGCGCGGCAAGGCGCGTTCTGCGGTGAATGCCGCCATGGTGGAAGCCTACTGGCTGATTGGCCGGCGAATTGTGGAAGAGGAGCAGCGCGGGCAACATAAAGCCGAATACGGCGCCCGTTTGATCGAAGACCTCTCGACGGCCTTGACGGCGGATTTCGGCAAGGGCTTTTCTTATGCCAACCTGTACAACTGCCGTCAGTTCTACTTGACCTTTCCCGACCAGGCGATTCTCTCCACAGCGTGTAGAGAATTGAGCTGGAGCCACTTGCGTTTGATTATGCGCGTGGATTCGCCGCAGGCCATAGCCTATTACTGCCGCGAGGCCAGGGAGCAGAACTGGACCGTGCGCCAACTGGAGCGCAACATTAAAAGCCAGAGCTTTCAGCGCCTGCTTTCAACCCAGGCTATTCCATCTTCAACGCAGGGCGCATCTGCGTATCTGGAATTCATCAAAGACCCTTATGTGCTGGAGTTCCTGCAACTGCCAGAGACGGGCCAGCTAAAAGAGAGCCGACTGGAGCAGGCGATTATTGATGAGTTGCAAAAGTTCCTGCTGGAACTGGGCAAGGGATTCTCGTTCGTCGCCCGGCAAATGCGCATCAGCACCGAGACCAGCCATTTTTTCATCGACTTGGTTTTCTACAATTACCTGCTCAAGTGCTTTGTCATCATTGACCTGAAAACCGGCAAGCTCAGCCACCAGGACATCGGCCAGATGGATATGTATGTGCGCATGTTCGACGATCTCAAACGCGGCGAAGACGATAACCCAACCATTGGTATTATTCTTTGCGACAGCAAGGACGAAACCATCGTCAAATACTCGGTTATCAAGGAAAGCCAGCAACTTTTTGCTTCCAAATACCAACGCATACTCCCCACTGAAGAGGAGTTGATGCTTGAAATAGAACGCGAGAAACGCTTGATCGAGGGGCTGGAGTGATGGATAAGCAACTGCAAATTTTGCACCAACATCTTGAAGCGGCAGCACAACGCGCCGATGCTGAAGGTATCGGGTTCTGGTTCGCGCGCGATTTGCAGGAGCAACTGGGTTATGTCCGCTGGGAGAATTTTCAAACCGCCATCCAGCGCGCCATGGAGTCCTGCGAAACTACCGGCCATGCGGTTTCGGATCATTTTCGTGGCGTCACGAAATTGATCGTCCACGGCAAGGGCGGGGAGCGGGAAATCGACGATTTCATGCTTACCCGTTATGCCTGTTATCTGATCGCCCAGAACGGCGACCCGCGCAAGCCGGAAATCGCCTTTGCCCAAAGCTATTTTGCCGTGCAGACTCGCAAGCAGGAGCTGATTGAAGACCGTATGCGGCTACAGGCGCGCATGGAAGCCCGTGACCGCTTGAAAGAATCGGAAAAAGCCCTGTCGCAAAATATCTTTGAGCGCGGGGTGGACGATAGCGGCTTTGGTCGTATCCGTTCAAAAGGCGACCAAGCTTTGTTTGGCGGCCATACCACGCAAGCGATGAAAGATAAATACGGCATCGTTAAAGACCGCCCGTTGGCCGACTTTTTACCGACCCTGACCATCGCCGCCAAGAATCTGGCGACCGAGATGACCAATCACAATGTGGAACAAGCCGATTTGCAGGGCGAGCGCGCCATTACCGATGAGCATGTGCAAAACAATGTCAGTGTGCGCGATATGCTGGGTCAGCGCGGCATTAAACCGGAAAAGCTGGCTGCTGAAGAAGATTTGAAAAAGCTGGAACGACGGGTGAAATCCGAAGAAAAGAAGCTGGCAAAGAATACAAAAACCTTGCCGAAAAACACTGCCGAGAATCAATAAACTATGACTGAACAAAGCCAAAAACAACTGGGCGCGACGCTCTGGGGCATCGCCGACCAGTTGCGCGGCGCGATGAATGCCGACGACTTCCGCGACTATATGTTGTCGTTCCTGTTTTTGCGCTACCTTTCGGACAACTACGAAACAGCGGCGAAGAAGGAGCTGGGACGGGACTATCCCACGCCAAAGGAAGGCGACAAACGCGCACCGCTGGCAATCTGGTACGAAGCCAACGCCGAAGATGCCGAAGACTTTGAAAAACAGATGCGCCTCAAGGTGCATTATGTGATCGAGCCGCAGCACCTTTGGAGCAGCGTTGCCGAAATGGCGCGCACCCACCATAACGACCTGCTGGATACCCTGTGGAAGGGCTTCAAGTACATTGAGGAGAAATCATTCGAGAGTACGTTTCAGGGGCTGTTTTCCGAAATCAACCTGCACTCCGAAAAGCTCGGCAAGAAACCGGCGGAGCGCAATGCCAAGCTTTGCACCATCATCCAGAAGATTGCCGAGGGCATTTCGGAATTCAGCACCAACAGCGATATTCTGGGCGATGCCTATGAGTACCTGATCGGCGAATTTGCCGCCGGTTCCGGCAAGAAGGCGGGCGAGTTTTATACCCCGCAACAGATTTCCACTATCCTGTCTGAGATCGTCACGCTGGACAGTCAGGAACCCAAAACCGGCAAAAAGAAAAAACTGAGCAAGGTGCTGGACTTCGCCTGCGGCTCCGGATCGCTGCTGTTGAATGTGCGCAAGCAGCTTCATAAAGAGGGCGGCACAATCGGAAAGATTTACGGTCAGGAAAAAAACATCACGACCTACAACCTGGCGCGCATGAACATGCTGTTGCACGGGGTGAAAGATACCGAGTTCATGATACACCACGGCGATTCTCTGCTCAACGACTGGGATATTCTCAACGAGATGAACCCCGCCAAAAAGCTGCAATTCGACGCCGTGGTCGCCAATCCGCCGTTCAGCTATCGCTGGGAGCCGAATGACACGCTGAATGAGGATTTTCGTTTCAAGAACTACGGCCTCGCCCCGAAGTCCGCCGCCGACTTCGCCTTTCTGTTGCACGGCTTCCACTTCCTGAGTGACAGCGGCGTGATGGCGATCATTCTGCCCCACGGCGTACTGTTCCGTGGCGGCGCGGAAGAACGCATCCGCACCAAGTTGTTAAAAGATGGTCATATCGACACCGTGATCGGCCTGCCCGCCAACTTGTTTTTCTCCACCGGCATTCCTGTCTGCATCCTGGTGCTGAAACGCTGCAAGAAGCCGAATGACGTGCTCTTTATCAACGCCGGCTCTGAAGACAATTTCGAAAAGGGTAAACGGCAAAACCGCCTGTTGCCGGAACACATAGCCAAGATCGTCAACACCTACCAATGCCGTAATGAAGAGCCGCGCTACTCCCGGCGGGTGTCGATGGAGGAGATCGGGAAAAACGATTTCAATCTGAATATTTCCCGTTACGTGAGCACCGCTACAGAAGAGGAAAAGATTGATTTACAGTTGGTGAACGCTGAACTGAAAGAGATTGAGAAACGGGCGGCAAAGGCAGCCAAAACACACAATGAATTCCTCGACCAGCTAAATCTACCTCGGATCTAAATGATCAGCCGAAGAGGATTGCAAAATCAGGCATAACAAATCGCAACACTGGAGGCAATGGCGCTTTGCACCATTGCCTCCGGCAAGCTTAGTCGTTGAGTCGGGAAGTTCGAATGCATGGCGGCAAGTATCCATGAGCGCAATGCCTGACTTTCTCTGGTAAAAATCCACGCGTCCCGGAAACGTGACTTAGCCGTCGAGATAAGTAGCCACCAGCGCCATCAATCGCGCCGTAGCACCTCTATGCTGTAGGCTGAAGCGCAATCCGGCCTGCGCCATGGCTGTGCGGTGGGCGGCATCCTGCAATAATTTTTCCAGTTCCCGCACCAGTTCCGCGCCATCCGCCACGCGCACCACCGCACCTTCCTTGACCGCCAGTTCGGTGGCTTCGGCGAAGTTGTAGGTGTGCGCGCCGATTAGCACCGGTTTGCCCAGGCTGGCGGCTTCGATCAGGTTTTGCCCGCCGTAGGGCAGGAGGCTGCCGCCGATGAACGCCACGTCGCACGCGGCATAGTAGGCGAACATCTCGCCCATGCTGTCG
>JBAYVP010000038.1:0-24048 GCA_041674485.1 Sulfuricellaceae bacterium | reverse complement strand
TTTCCGGGCGCATGGCGGCGTTGCAACTCCTTGCAATGGAACGACCATTGCGCGTCGTTGCGCCTTGCCCTGCACCCGGAAAACCGCACACTCCAGCCCGTTCAACGGAGGTTTCTAGGATCATCGCAATAGCAGAAATCGAGGGGGTAAATCTCCATGCACCGGACACCCCAAAGGCTTTTTAGCCCGGATAGTGGCGGCTGGCTTGCCAATATCTATGCCTTTGCAGAATGTCTCTAAAGAGTAAAATCCGCGCCATCCAAGAAATGGCGTGAGCCGCATACATAAAACATGATCCAGCTAATTCGCCCTATCAGAGAAAAAATCAAACACCTTGGCCTGCTCCGCCTTATTGGGAAAGGCTTTTATATTTTGCGCAACGAAGGTTTTTCCGGCCTTTCACGGCGGCTTGCCCGGATGGCGGGCAAGGAAGCGGAAAGGCCGGATAGTGCGCTGTTGTTGGCGCAGGCCCGCGAGGCGTATTGCCGGTTTCTCGCGCAGCAAGTCAAAACGTGGCCGCATAAGCCGCTGATCTCGATTTTGCTGCCGGTGCATAACACGCCGGAAAACTGGCTGCGCCAAGCTATTGACTCCGTCACAAACCAGGTTTACGAACATTGGGAGCTTTGCATCGCCGACGATGCCTCAACGCAGCCGCACGTCAGGCGGGTGCTGGAGGAATACCGCCGACGCAATGCCCGTATCAAGGTGGCGTATCGTGCAACCAACGGGCAGGTTTCCGCCGCCGCCAACAGTGCGTTGGCGCTTGCTACCGGCGCTTACGCGGTATTGCTGGATCATGACGATAGGCTTGAGCGCCATGCGCTTTACCGTGTGGCGGAAGTCATCCTGGCGGATTGCCCGGACATGATGTATTCGGACGAGGCGTTCATTGCCGAACAATCCGGCGAAGTGACCGGCTATGCGTTTCGCCCGGCGTTTTCCCTGGAGTTGTTGCGCGCCCACGCCTATATCGTTCGCTTGGCGGCGTTTAAAACCCGGTTGTTGCGCGACATCGGCGGATTTGATCCGGCGCTGATTGTCTCGCAAGATTACGATTTGATGTTGCGCGCTGCAGAGCAGGCCAGGACCATAGTCCACATCCCTGATGTATTGTATTGTCGGCGCACTCACGAGGGTGCAACCGGGCGCCTGGAACAGGGCAAGGCGATGGAAACCGCCAAAAGCGTGCTGGCGGCTCACTTGGCGCGTTGCGGTGAAAAGGCCGAGATAGCCGATGGTCAGGCTTTCGGTTTTTTCGATGTGCGCTATGCGTTGGAGCCGGGGTTGCGCGTCGCGGTCGTCATTCCGACCAAGAATCACGGTGATTTGGTGCGCCAGTGCGTGGACAGCATAGCGCGCACCACCCGGGGCGTATGCTATGACATCGTGGTGGTCGATCATGCCTCGGACGATCCGGCGACGTTGGCGTATTTCGACGAACTGCGCACCCGCCACAAAGTGTTGCGCTATGACGGCGCGTTCAATTTTTCAACCATCAACAATTGGGCCATAGCGCAATTGGGCGCGGCGTATACGCATTATTTATTGTGCAACAACGATATCGAAGCGATAGCGCCGGGTTGGCTGGAGCGCATGTTGGAGCTTGGGCAGAAACGGGATGTCGGCATAGTCGGCGCCAAGCTCTACTATCCCGATGGGCGTACTATCCAACATGCCGGGGTGTGCGTCGGCATGTTCGGCATTGCGGAGCACTACGGCAAGTTTATGGAAAAGGATTTGCCCGATGGTCAGGGCGTCTACCCCGGTTATTTGGGAAGCCTTATCACCAACCGCGAAATGTCCTCGGTAACCGCCGCGTGTTTGCTGATCCGCCGGGACGCATTCGAATGGATTGCCGGTTTCGACGAAGCGCTTGCGGTTGGGTTCGGCGATGTGGATTTGTGTCTGCGCGCGCGGCAGGCGGGCTACCGTATCGTATTCTGCGCCCAGGCCGAGCTGATCCATCACGAATCCTTCACCCGTGGAAAAAACAACCAGCATCCCGAGGATTCAAGTTATTTCCTCAACCGCTGGCAAACCTTCATCAATGAGGGCGATCCCTATTACAATCCCAACCTGACCTTGTTAAACACCTTTTGGCATACCAAAAAATCCGAAGAGGCCAGCCAGACGCCCGCTAAAAGAAAAGGCTGGCGCGTATTTCGCAAAACACCCAACATGGTTGGCACATTTTCTTTTCCCGAGTCTTAAACCTAGAAAGCTCAGTTGACCGCTTGCAATGATGTGTAACATGATGGTTTTAAACAGCTTTTTCGTATATTCCGTGTTCACCCATTTGGTGAGAGCGCTACGAGCTGGATTGCACGGTTTTCCGGGCGCATGGCGGCGTTGCAACTACAAGAGAAGGCAATGGAATGACCATTGCGCGTCGTTGCGTCTTGCCCTGCACCCGGAAAACCGCACACTCCAGCCCGTTCAACTGAGCTTTCTAGGTTAAATAGCCGCAATGCGACATCGCTATACAGGTTACCAACTGCTGCATGGAAAAGGGCTGGAAATCGGGGCGTTCCTGCGCCCGGCGCAGCTTCCCGACGATTGCACGGTGATTTATGCCGACGTGGGGAGTCGCGACGATCTGTGCCGAAATTACCCGGAGCTGACGCCGGAGGCTTTGGCACCGGTCGATGTGGTGGTGGATATGGACAAGAGCGCACTGGCTTGTTTTCCCGCCGACACGTTCGATTTCGTAGTGATGAACCAGGTTGTCGCCCATCTGGCCAACCCTATCCGCGCCCTGGAAGAAGTCTTCCGAGTCGTCAGGCCGGGCGGCTTGGTGGCCATTTCCTCGCACGACAAGCTGTATTCTTTCGACAGGAAATGCGACAGCACCTCCTTCGAACACCTGCTGGACGAACACCGGCAAGGCGTAGAGGAAGTGGCCGACGACCATTACGTGGAATTGCTGCGCGTCATCCATCCCCGGGTTTTCTACCAGAGCGATGAAGAAGTCGGCAAAATAATCAACACTTTCAGAAAACGCCACGAAGCGACGCACACCTGGGATTCCGACGCATTTAGCGAATTTCTCGTGCAAGCAATGGCAGTGCTGAATATCCATGCGGTCAAGCGCTATGAATCCCTCGGGCAAGACAACAAATTGGAGTGTTTTACCGTTTGGCAGAAATACGCGCATTTGCCCGACCTGACGCTTGTCGTCGCCGACTCGAATCGGCAGTTCGAGAGCGCCATACGCCGCTTGCACGAAAGCGAAACCCTGGTCGAAGCGCTCAGGTGCGAACTGGCGGCTCAAGAAACGCGGCTCGCCCAGTTGCTGGGGTCGCATTCCTGGCGGCTTAGCAAGCCGCTACGCCTTCTCGGCAAACTGGCAAGATTTGCCCGTTCGGCTGTCAAATCCGCCATCCGTCGCGCGCGTGCCGGCGCGGGGGGGATGGCGGCAACCGCGCGCATGGCGCTGACCGTACTCAGAAAAATGCCGGTTGACGGGCCGCGCATGGCGCTGCGGGAAGTGAAATATTACCTTACCCATGGCTGCCTGCCTGCACCGGAAAAGACCCAGCAGGGCATCCAGAACATTGCCCCCGTAGCGCGCGACCACAAGATCGCGCCCAATCAGGTCGGTGTGGATATCGTAGTTTGCGTGCATAACGCGCCGGAAGATGTCGAGCGCTGCCTATCCTCGGTGGTGCGCTGCACCCTGCCGCCTTATAGCCTGATTCTGGTGGACGACGGCAGCGATGAACCAACGCGCGATTACCTGCGCCGTTTCGCGTTTGATCAGGACGCCCTGCTGATCCGCAACGAAGCAGCGCGCGGCTATACGCTGGCCGCCAATCAAGGACTGCAAGCTTCGAGCGCCGAATATGTCGTGCTGCTCAACAGCGACACCATCGTATCCCCGAACTGGCTGGATCGCATGGCGATGTGCGCCGCCTCCGATGCGGCCATCGGCATCGTCGGACCGCTCAGCAACACCGCCTCCTGGCAATCGGTGCCGGAACTCGAAGAACAGGGCGACTGGGCCAACAACCCCCTGCCGCAAGGCGTTACGGTGGAACAAATGGCAACGCGGGTGGCGCACCACTCCGCCCGCCTTTATCCGCGCATCCCGTTCCTCAACGGCTTTTGCCTGATGATTAAGCGCCAGCTAATCGATGCCATCGGCCAATTCGACGAAGCTGCCTTCGGACGCGGCTACGGCGAGGAAAACGATTATTGCCTGCGCGCCCGCAAAGCGGGCTGGGCGTTGGCGATTGCCGACGATGCCTATGTGTTCCATGCCCAGTCGAAAAGCTATTCCCACGAGCGGCGCAAACAATTGTGCGACCAGGCAGGCGCGGCGCTGGCCGCCAAGCATGGACATGAAATCATCGAGCAGGGCGTATTGCTGTGCCGCGAAGATAGCGTACTGCAAGGCATGCGCGCGCGCGCCCGATTAATGTCGCAGCGCCAGGAACTGATAGATCGCGGCCAGGAGGCCTGGGAAGGAAAGCGGGTGTTGTTCGTCATGCCGGTGATGGCCGCCGGCGGCGGCGCCAACGTCGTAATTTACGAGGCGCGCGCGATGATCGCAATGGGCGCGGATGTCAGGATACTCAACCTGAAAAGAATACGCGAACCGTTCGAGGCCAGCTACCCCGGCCTGGACATTCCCGTAGTCTACGCCGACAAGGAAGACGACTTTGCGCGCCTGTCCGCCGGATACGACGCAGTGATAGCCACCGCCAACCACACCGTGCAATGGCTGACGCCTCTGACCGGCAACCGCCCCTGCCCGACAATCGGCTATTACATCCAGGATTTCGAGCCGTACTTTTACGCGCAAGACACCAAGGAATATCGCATCGCGCTGGACTCTTACAGCGCGATACAAGGCATGGTGCTGTTCACCAAGACCGAATGGAACCGCGACGAAATAGCGAAAATAACCGGCCAGCAAAGCGCCATCGTCGGCCCGAGCTTCGACGCCGACCTGTTCATGCCACGCCGCCGCCAGTGCGCCTCCCCGGAAAAAGCGCCGATACGGATATGCGCGATGGTGCGCCCCAGCAGCCCGCGCCGCGAACCGTTGCTGACCCTGCGCGTGCTGCGCAGAATACAACACGCTTATGCAAACAAAGTCGAAATTGTCATATTCGGCGTGGAAAACGACGACCCCAATTTTTTGTCCCTGCCGTGCGACTTTTCCTTCGTTAACCTCGGCCTCAGAACACCGGAGCAAATGGCCGCGCTGCTCAACGAAATGGACGTTTTCGCCGATTTCTCCAGCTATCAGGCAATGGGCTTGACCGCGATGGAAGCCATGGGTTGCGGCGTCGCCGTGATCGTGCCGCGCGCGGGCGGTGCGGCCAGCTTCGCGCAGGACGGGGAAAATGCACTGTTAACCGACACCTCGGACGAAAACGAATGCTACAAAACACTGGAGCGACTGGTCGTCGATCACGATCTGCGCCTCAAGTTACAGCGCCGGGCGCTGCTGGACATCGTCCACTTCGCCCCGGAAAATGCCGCGTTCAACATCCTCCAGGCACTGTTTGGAAAGGTAGCGGAGGGGCAATCATGATCCTAAGCCGGATGATTGCCGTAACCAAAATATTTACCGCAGAGACGCTTCAGGCGCGGAGAAATACAACGGAGGGTGAAACCATACCATTGCGCTACAAAATCTCTGCGCCCCTGCGTCTTTGCGGTAAATGTTTTTGGTTCCGGCTTGTCCTGTTTAGGTTAAAGGGAATTAATGGTGAGACTCTCAGGCAGTGAAATTCAGACAGTGCGCCGGGTGCTGCATGAGGCAGACCCTGATGGGCGTATTTACCTTTTTGGTTCGCGCGCGGACGATGCAAAAAAGGGGGGCGACATTGATCTTTATTTTGAATCTTCAACCGCCATTTTTGATTTAAAACACAAATTGGCGCTTGAATATCGCTTGTCGGCGGAATGTGACACAAAAGTGGATTTATTGGTCAAGAATCCAGGACAGCAAGACAGCGCCATCTTCCAAATTGCGCGCAGAGGGGTTCCGTTATGAATAAGGAACTCGAAATCTTGCTAAGCAATGTTGATGCGTGTGGGCAACGCATTGAAAAATTGGCATATTCATTGAACAAAAACCGCGCGCTTTTCCCCTTGAGCGTCGAAACCGCTGGTCTTTCAAGCGAGCAAGAAGAATCTATCGATGCCATGATTTTGCGCTACTCGCAATCGGTTGCGATGATTCAGGATCAGATATTCCGGGGGATTGCTTATGCGGAACAAGAGGATTTGAGCGACAAGTCAAATCGGGATAGAGTATTGTTGATGGAAAAACTGGGGGCGATTCGTTCTGCTAATGAGTTCGGCACGGCTGCCGTATTGCGGAATAAATTTGCGCATCATTACCCAGAGGCGGTGTCGGACAGGATTGCACGGCTTAATCTGGTAGTGGAAGAAGCCGAATTCGTGATCGGTGTATTTGGAGAAATTTTGGCTTTCATGCGGCGCAAAGGGTATCTTGAAGGGCACATTGATGCGCAAGGCGGCATACCATATCCTTCTAAAGAAGGGGGCTGACCTAGTACCATGCAACATTATTTATTTCGCATTGAGGAAGATTGACTGGCAAATTTACAACTTCGGATACGCGGATTAAGCTGACTCTCCTTTATCCGAAACTATTGTTGTTACGTGGCACTAGATAAAGGGGACGCTACCCTTATTTTGTTTTACGTCAGGCTGCCGGCTGAATATGGGGTAATCGACCAAGGTTAAACACGCTGTGTTCCATCGGGATGCGCGTACAATTCCCCACCATGAACAGCGCAGACGTTATCAAGCGGTTGGAGAGCGAAGGCTGGCTTCTCGTTCGGGTCAAGGGGTCGCACCATCAATTCAAACACCCGGAAAAATCCGAACTGGTTACAGTCCCACATCCACGCACCGACATCATGATTGGCACCCTGCGCAACATCTATCGCCAAGCCGACTGGAAATGGAGGTAATCTATGCGATTCACCCTGGCGCTGCACACTGATGACGGCGTGAAATACGGCGTCACCGTTCCCGATCTTCCCGGCTGTTTTTCGGTCGGGGACTCCTTAGACGAAGCGCTCGAAATGGCTCGCGAGGCCATAGACCTGCATTGCGAAGGTCTTGCCGAAGAGGGCTTGGGCATTCCCGCAACCCGGTCATTGTCCGAACACAAGACTGACCCCTTGTTGGCCGATGCCGTATGGGCCATCGTCGAAGTACCCGTGGAAAAATACCTGACCCAGCCTGTCCGGCTGAATGTCTCGCTGCCGGAAGGATTGGTGCGCAGCATAGACAATTACGCCCAAACTCACCACCTGACCCGCTCCGGCTTTCTCGCCAAGGCCGCGCAAGAAGCCATACGTACTGGTTGAACTGTCATCCGGGTGAATTCCGAATAAAGGGATCACCGAATAAAGGGGTCAGCCCCCTTAAATATAGAGCCATTTGCGCTGTCTATAACCAGTTGATTTTTAATGTTAAAATATGGCATCAAAAAACACTTTACCCCAAGAAATGACGTTTTTTTACCCTATTGGGGTATTTTTGAGAGCACCTCAAAAATCATGCCAAAATTTCCACCCCAATATAAATATCAAAGACTTAACAATAATATCTTTTTTATTGGCATTGTTTGCACTGTAACCCATTGATTCTACGATAATGCAGATGAAAATTTATACAGCGCAAGTGGCTCATATAAGGCATACATTGACACAATGCATAAACCAATGCTACCTTAATGACTTCATCGTCAAATGAAGAGCACCTCATGCGAACCACGTTAAATCTCGACGATCAATTGCTTATATCCGCCAAGCATCGGGCTGTTGAAGAAAGCGTTTCCTTGGCGCGAGTGATTGAGAACGCGTTGCGTGAGTCTCTGGCGAGGCCGAGGGCGAAGCGCGAAGCGATACGGCTGATAACAGCGTCCGGCGCCGGCGTGAAGCCGGGGGTGGATTTGGATAATGGACGTTCGTTATTGGACATCATGGACGATCCATCATGATGTTGATGGATGTGAATGTGTTGGTTTATGCGCACCGAGCAATAAAGGGGTCAGCCCTAGGTCAGCCCCCTTAAATACTGTTGAGATGCGCTTTGCAAACGGGAACGCCGCTGGACAATGAGCGGTTCAAGGCGGAAATCGAAGCGACATTGGATTTAAAGGTCGGTTTTGCGCGCCGTGGCAGGCCGAGGAAGAATAAAGTTTGGCTCATATTGGGTTTTGAGGACACGACTGGCGAAGGTTTGTTTGGTTGGCTGGATAATATCTGCATCACTTACGGACAGGGTCAAACTTCCCCGTTCATGGTTCGACAGGCTCACCACGAACGGGGAAGTTTGACCCTGTGCCTCGCACGTATGCTGATGTTATACCTACATTATTTTTAATCTGTTCGCCCTAAAGCTCTGTCGAAGGGTGAACGGATTAAAAATAATGTAGGTTGTGACGTTTCCTTGGTATATACAAAATGCAAGGTGTCGAGAATGCGCTTTATCACCAAGGCTAAAACAGCCTTTGCCGCAACCCGAAATATGTCCTCAAAACCCAATATGAGCCTAAAGTTTAAGGGGTTGCGGTATTTTGACTCACGCGAAGGCGCGAAGCCGCGAAACGTATGGTCAACAAGCACACGAATTTCGCGTCTTCGCGCCTTCGCGTGAGCCTAGTGCAGTAGGCAGGGGGGGTAAGGGGTAAAAAGGGGACAGATTTATTTCCACCCACAAAGATGCGAGAGAATGCGAAAAATAAATCTGTCCCCTTTTTTCAATCCAAGGCATAACCCGGCAAAGCCGGATCATCAAGCGTGAGCGACCTCAATCGGCGCGGGTTCGAATCTGCGGATACGCAGCAGCACTTCCGCTAGGGTATCCCGTGTTTTCGCCGTATCGTAATCAGTCTGCAAGCCAACCCAGAAACCATCGTTCATGCCGAAAAAGCGCGACAAACGCAAGCCCGTATCGGTGGTGATGGCGCGTTTGCCCGCCACGATTTCGCCGATACGCCGTTGCGGCACGCCGATTTCCTTCGCCAAGCGATACTGGGTAATTCCCATCGGTTTCAGAAACTCCTCCAGCAGGATTTCGCCGGGAGTCGGATACGGAATATCACGCGGCATGGTCACTCTCCTTCAATGGTAATCGACAATTTCAACATTCAGCGCATTGCCGTTCTCGAAGACAAAACACACACGCCACTGGTCGTTAATGCGGATGCTATGTTGTCCCGCTCGATTGCCGTTCAACGCTTCCAGGTGGTTGCCGGGCGGAACGCGCAACTCTTCCACCCGAACCGCCCGATTAAGCACCGCCAGCTTGCGTAGTGCAACGGACTGGATGTTTACGAAACGCACGACACGCCGGCCATTGAAAAGCGCTCCGGTATCGGCGCAGATAAAGTTCAATATCATCGCAGAATACTAATGTATCGCGTTAGCGTTGTCGAGCAGGATGCGACAGCCAAGACCTGTGGACTTAACCGTTCTCCAGCCCTTCCTGTTTCAGCTTACGCCATAGCGACACCCGGTTGATGCCCAGCAGTTGGGCGGCTGCGGTTTGGTTGCCGCCGACTTCGTTCAGCACCCAGCGGATGTAGGATTTTTCCTGTTCTTCCAGGGAGGGGATGCGGCCTTCTTTTTTCCTGAAGGTGCGCACGCTCAGTTCGCGCAGGTTGTCGGGCAGGTGGGCGAGTTCGATGTGGTTGCCGTTGTTGATCGCCACGCCGCGCTCGATGACGTTTTCCAGTTCGCGCACGTTGCCGGGGAAGTCGTGGTTTTCCAGCACTGCCATGGCTTCGGCTGATATTTCGGTCACGTCTTTTTTCATCAGGGTGGCGAATTTTTTCAGGAAGAAATAGCTGAGCAGCGCTACGTCGCCGTTGCGTTTGCACAGCGGCGGGATGTGCAGGTTGACGACGTTGAGGCGGAAATACAGGTCCTGGCGGAAGGTGCCGTCTTTGGTGACTTCCGGCATGTTGCGGTTGCTGGCGGCGATGTAGCGCGCATCGGCTTTTACCGCCTGGGTGCCGCCCAGGCGCAGCATTTCGCGTTCCTGGATGACGCGCAGCAGTTTGACTTGCATCGCCGGCGACATTTCGGTGATTTCGTCGAGAAATAGCGTTCCTCCCGCAGCCGCTTCGATCAGTCCTTTTTTCAAGGCCAGCGCGCCGGTGAATGCGCCTTTTTCGTGACCGAACAGTTCGTTGGACAGCAGTTGTTCGCTGAACGCGCCGCAGTTCACCGCCAGGAACGGACCTTCCGCCCGCGTGCTGTGGTAATGCAGGTAACGCGCGAACAGTTCCTTGCCGGTGCCGGATTCGCCGGTGATCAGCACGTTGCAGTCGGTCGGCGCCACTTGCCGCGCCATTTCCAGCAAACGCAGCATGTGCGGATCCTGGGTGATGATTTTGACCTTGCCTTCGTAGCTTTCGAGTTGCTCGCGCAGTTGGCGGTTTTCCCGTTTCAGGCGGGTTTTTTCGATGGCTTCACCGACCATCTGGCGCACTTCTTCGAGGCGGAAGGGTTTGGCGATGTAATAAAACGCCCCGCGCTTCATCGCGTCCACTGCCGATTCGGGCGTGGCAAAGCCGGTGACGACGATGACTTCGGTGTCCGGGCAGCGCTCGCGGCATTTTTTGAGCACTTGCATACCATCCACTTTTTCCATCTTGAGGTCGGTCAGCACCACGTCGAAAGTCTGCTCTTCCAGCAACATCAATGCGGCGCTGCCGCTGGACGTGCCGACGACATCGTAGCCGTCCTTTTTGAGTATATGCACCAGATTTTTCAGCGCGATTTTTTCGTCTTCGACGATGAGCAGTTTGCGTGCGTTTTCCATAACGTAAATTTTTCCTTTAATCAGAAGGCAGAAGACAGAGGACAGAAGACAGAGGACAGAAGACAGAAAAACCTCATCAAAGTCTGTCTTCTGTCTTCTGTCCTCTGTCCTCTGTCCTCTGAATCGGTAGCCGGATATGGAATGCCGCGCCTTGCCCCGGCGGACTTTCCGCCGAAATGCAGCCGCCGCATTCCTCTATGATTTCGTGGACGATGAACAGCCCCAGCCCCATCCCGCGCCCGACATCCTTGGTGGTGAAGAACGGGTCGAATATGCGCGGCAGTATATCAGCCGGGATGCCTGGGCCGGTATCGCGGATTTCGATATCCACAGCTTCCTGCGACAAGTGGCATCCGGCGTTGGCGCTTGCTGCGCCGGCGGGGTTCGCCGACTGGCAGAGGCTGGCGCGAATCTGCACTTCGCCCGCATCGCCCAGCGCTTGCAGCGCGTTTTTGATCAGGTTCAGGAATGCCTGTTGCAGCCGCTGCCGGTCCGCCTGAAGTACGATGTCGGCGGGGATTTCGCTGGTGATATGGATGCCCGGCGCGGTTTCCCCCTTGAGAAACTGGATGGTTTCGTCGAGCAGCGGCGCGAGCGCCACCGGCTCGCGCTTGAGTGGCCGGTCGCGGGCGAAATCCAGCAAGGCGCGCACGATGTTGCGCGCCCGTTCCGTTTGCCCGTCGATTTGTTCCAGCAATTCGGTTTTTCTTTCGGTGTCACTCTCGCCGATTTCTTCGAGCAATATCTGGCAGGATAAAGAGATATTCGACAGCGGGTTGTTCAGTTCGTGCGCAACACCTGCCAGCAGGGTGCCGAGTGCGGCGAGTTTTTCCGAGCGCAACAGCCTTTTCTGGCGCAGTTCCAGTTCGGTGATCATGTGGTTGAAAGCCTGGGTGATCGCGACTATTTCGCGATCCGCGGACGGCGTGGTCAGCTTGTCCTGATTGAGAAGTTTGCCGCCGGCCAGGGATTCGACGCAGCGATCCATATGGCGCAAGGGGCGCACCACCATGCGCGACAACATCCAGCCGATGGCGATCATCGACAGGGAGAGCAACACGATGGAAACCACCAGCGTAGCGCGAAAACGATCCAGCGCGGCGCGTATCAGGCGGCGCTCTGCGCTTGCCATGCCTTCCGAGATGGTTACGATGACTTTGCCCGTCTTTCTGATATGGGCTTCCAGTACGTCTTTGTGGCGCGAGTCGGCCAGTCCCGCTTGTACATATTCCGCCATCAGCGCACGGTAAGCGCGCACTTCGTTGCGTAGCGTCGCCAAGCGGGGCGCCAGGGTGAGATTGGAAAATTCGACGGTGTTGCGGTCGAGCAGTTCTTCGATCTTGGCGGCATAGCGGTTGCCTTCCTGCAAATCGGCATCCTGGCGGTAAAGAAAATAGTTTTTCTCGAAACGCCGGATTTCCAGCGCGGCATCGAATAGCTCGGTGATTTGTTCGCCCAGGCTGATTTTCTGCTCGATAAAGCGCAATTCCAGATACGTGAACAGGGATAGCGCCACCACCAGCAGCGCCATGAGGTAATAGCCCAGATAGCCGAGCGTGATTTTTTGGCGGAGCGATGACTGGAGTTTCATGGGGCATGGATGCTACCTAGCCTGGTTGCAAAAAGCAACATTTTAGCGAAATCGTGCAACACCCTGCAATTATTTTTATGCATTTGATATGTAACGATAATGCACCAAATCGCCGGTGCCGTGCGACGGCGCATTGCCATCTGCAACAGACAAACCGGTTTTACGGCTTGCTCAACACGATAAATAAGCAAAACAAAAACATGGTGTTATTGAGACATTGTAAATATGGCATGGTCTGTGCTTACGACAAGGCTACGCGTTAGGCGGATTGATTAACCGAACACCAGCCTGGAAAGGCCAACCATGAACCGCTTGATAGATAAGTTAAGAAATATGTTCACCGCCATGGCTTATGCCGAGGCGGGCGATTTGGACGCAGTGAAGCAAATTCTGCGGGTGGAATCGGACAAACAGGAACCCACGGTAGGCGCGACCAGGGAATGCGCCCATCAGCCCGTTGTTCCCGCAATATGAATCGGGACTTGCTCCAGGGTAAAAAAGCCGATTCACCGCAGAGGACGCGGAGGAAGAGCATGAGGGTTTTCCTCCGCGTCCTCTGCGTCCTCCGCGGTGAAAAAGGTTTTGTCTTTAATGGTTGCTGCCATGAGTTGAACAGCGTCGCGCTAAGATTGCCTGGGATTCATGAACATTTTCCATCATTGATTTTCATCATGAATTTCTGAGAACAAATTTACCCTGGGACTTGCCAGATTTTCAGTAGTGTCAACCAATCGGCGGCGCGTCGGCTCATTCTTCGGGAATACGCGCTGTTCGCTCTGATCGTCCATTACTTCAATGGGGGTGTGAGGTTTATTACGGATCGGCAATTGCCGACCCGGCAGGGTGTTTTTGAGTTTAATCGTCCCATATTTTTCGGGTGCCGCACATGCAATTGAATCGTTTTTTGCCTTTCCTCCGCTGGTTTCCAATGACCGGGAACAGTATTCGCGCCGACCTG
This sequence comes from Sulfuricellaceae bacterium, assembly GCA_041674485.1. Classification (GTDB taxonomy): domain Bacteria; phylum Pseudomonadota; class Gammaproteobacteria; order Burkholderiales; family Sulfuricellaceae; genus JAGXQV01. The sequence continues at coordinate 10,672 of JBAYVP010000038.1, read as the reverse complement.
GTGGCCGGCATCACCGTCGCGCTGGTGCTGATTCCGCAATCCATGGCGTATGCCCAACTGGCTGGCCTGCCGCCTTATTACGGGCTGTATGCCGCGTTCCTTCCCGGCATTATCGCCGCGCTGTGGGGGTCTTCCGCGCAGCTTGCCACCGGGCCGGTGGCGGTGGTTTCGCTGCTGACCGCATCCACCCTGGCGCCGCTGGCGGCTGCCGGCTCCAGCCAGTTTATCGCGCTGGCGATCCTGATGGCGCTGGTCGTCGGCGTCATTCAACTCGCGCTGGGGATGTTCAAGCTCGGCGTGGTGGTCAATTTCCTTTCGCACCCGGTCATTGTCGGCTTCACCAACGCCGCCGCGCTGATTATCGGCTTGTCCCAGCTTAACAAGCTGTTCGGCGTCTCAATGGGGCGCAGCGAGCATTTCATTCAGGACATCTGGGGGGTGTTGCTACAAATCGGCGACACGCACTTGCCGACGCTGCTCATCGGGGTGTCGGCCTTCGCCATCATGTTCCTGTTGAAAAAATTCGCGCCCAAGATGCCCGGCGTGCTGATCGCCGTTGCGCTCACCACTATCGTGAGCTGGTCGATAGGCTTCGAGCACAACAGCAAGGGACAGGTCGAAGGGATCGTGGATGCCGAGGTGAAAACCCTGGCCAACGAGTTTTCCCAGACCGAAGCCAAGATCAATGAGCTGAATGGCAGACTCAGCGCCAAATCGGCGGAACTCAAGCAACTCCAGAAAAGCCATGAAGGCGGTTCGCAGCACAGCGCCGCGCTGAATTACGAAATCGAACTGCTCAAGCTCGAACTCAAGGATGCGGAAGGCGAAAACCGCAAGCTCGCCCGTTCCATGCGCAAGTTCATTTTCGAGCAGACGGTCGTCGCCGAAGGCCAGACGCCCAAGCTTTACTTGGCCGGACAGACGCCCGCCAATGAAAAAACCGACGGCTACCGCTGGCGTATCAAGAAAGTCAGCAAGGGCGAATTAAAGCTGGTCGGCGGCGGCGAAGTGGTGGGTTCCATCCCCGCCGGCTTGCCCCAGTTCGATTTGCCCAAGTTCAATTGGGATATGATGGTGACGCTGCTTTCCGGGGCGTTGGTGATTTCCCTGGTGGGTTTTATGGAGGCGATCTCCATCGCCAAGGCGATGGCGGCCAAAACCAAGGCGCGCATCGACCCCAATCAGGAATTGATCGGTCAGGGCGTTGCCAATATCGTCGGCAGTTTCAGCCAGGCTTTCCCGGCCAGCGGCTCGTTCTCGCGCTCGGCGGTCAACTTAAACTCGGGTGCTTGCACCGGCATGTCGTCGGTGTTCGCCGGGCTGATCGTGCTGCTTACGTTGCTGTTCCTTACCCCGTTGCTGTATCACTTACCCCAGGCGGTGCTGGCGGCGGTGATCATGATGGCGGTGATCGGCCTGATTAATTTCAAGGCGATCGGCCATGCCTGGCACACTCACAAGCACGACGGCATCGCCTCGATAGTGACGTTCGTCGCGACGCTGGCGTTCGCGCCGCACCTGGATAACGGCATCATGGTCGGCGCGGGGCTGGCGATCGTCCTTTATCTGTATCGCACCATGACGCCGCGCGTCGCGATACTCGGGCGCTATTCCGACGGCACTCTGCGCGATGCGAAAGTGAACAACCTGCCGGTCAGCGAGTACATCATCGCCATCCGCTACGATGGCTCGCTGTATTTCGCCAACGTGCCGTATTTTGAGGACACTATCCTGGAAGCGGTGTCCGCCAGCCCGAACGCCAGCCATTTGCTGATCGTATCGGATGGCATCAACCAGCTCGATGCGTCGGGCGATGAAGTGGTGCATCATATCGTCGAGCGTTTACGTTCCAACGGAATCCGGGTAGTATTCAGCGGTTTGAAAAAACAGGTGCTCGACGTGATGCGCAATTCCGGTCTGTTCGACTATGTCGAACAAAAAAATATTTTCGCCAACGAAGACCAAGCGTTGGAATCCATTTATGCCGAGGTGCTGGCAGCCAACCCGAACGCGCAATGCCGCTTGATGAAACCGCAACATATCGGCGGCGCGGACGGTGTGAAAACATGGCTGTGAAAAAACCAGTGCTGAGTGCTGAGTGGAGAGTGCTGAGTGGTATTGCCCGGTACTCAGTACTTAGCACCCGGCGTTCGGCACTCGGCACTGGACTACTCAGCACTCAGCACTCAGCACTCAGCACTGGTTTTCCACTCAGCACTGTCTTTCTATGTTGAGAATCCTGTTGCTTCTGCCCCTGGCGGGCGCGTTGCTGATTTTCCTGCTGCCGGGGAACAATCCGCGCTTGATTCGTATTGTCGCGCTGCTTGCGGCAATTGCGGTGATGGGGTTGGCGTGGGCGTTGCCGGCACAGTTCGACGCTTCTGTCGCCGGTGTGCAGCTATTTGAAACCCATGTCTGGAATCCGCGCCTGGGCAGTGCGTTTTCGCTCGGCGTGGATGGGTTTTCCCTGCCCCTGGTGCTGCTCGGCACGCTACTCACCGTGGTTGCGGTGCTGGCGTCGCAGCGCTGCATCGTTAAGCGCGTCAAGGGGTATTATGCACTGATCCTGATTCTGGAATCGGCCATGCTGGGCGTTTTCATGGCGCGCGACTGGTCGTTGTTCTACGTGTTCTGGGAACTGACCCTGATCCCGCTGTTCTTCCTGATCGACCGCTGGGGCGGCGCCGACAAGCACCGTGCGGCGCTTAATTTCGTGCTGTACACCATGGGCGGCTCGGTGTTCATGCTGGTTGCGCTGTTGTTGCTGTACGATGCCAACCCCGGCCACAGCTTCGACATTGCCTCTATCGCCCAAGGCGCGCGCGGCCTGTCGCGAGAAACGCAAATCATGATTTTCCTCGGTCTACTAATCGGTTTCGGCGTCAAGGTGCCGATTTTCCCGCTGCACGGCTGGCTCCCGCTGGCCTATGTGGAAGCGCCCAGCCCGGTGCCCATCCTGCTGTCCGGAATACTCGCCAAGATGGGCAGCTACGGCCTGATCCGCGCCGCCGAGATGCTCCCCCTGGCGGTGCAGGCGCTACAGGGCTGGCTCGCCGCGCTGGGCATGGTCAGTATGATCTACGGCGGGGTGCTGGCGTGGCATCAGCGCGACCTGAAAAAAATGGTGGCCTATTCCTCCATGTCCCACATGGGCGTGGTGCTGCTGGGCATCGCCACGCTCAACGAGGCCGGGCTGACCGGCGCGGTGATGCAGATGGTGGCGCACGGCTTGGTGGCAGGCTCCCTGTTCTTGCTCATCGGGTTGCTGGAGGAGCGCACCCACACCCGCGACATCGCCGATTTCAGTTCGCTGGTGCAGGTCATGCCGCGCTTCGCCTTTTTCACCGTGCTGGCGCTGGTCGCGGCGGTGGGCTTTCCCGGCACGGCGGGCTTCGTCGCGGAAATCCATGTCCTGGTCGGCGGCTTTGCGCGCTGGGGCGGCTGGATCGTGATCCTCTCCCTAAGTGTGCTGATCAGCGCCGCTTATGCCTTCAGAACGGTGGGGCGTTTGTTCACCGGGCCGGTGCGCGACGAAATGCGCCGGATGCCCGACTTGAGCCGTGCCGAATTCGCTGCGGTGAGCGTGCTGGGCAGCGGCATCCTGCTGGTGGGCATCTTCCCCGGCGCGGCGCTGGGGCTGATTTCGGCCTCGATCAAGCAGATGAGCAGGACATTAGGCTAGGATGAACGAAGAACATCACAGCATGGACATCCGCACCCGCTTGCTCGATCTGATCCATCGTTTCGAGCATGTCCTCCCCTCGCAAGGGCCGATCCGGGATTTCGTCCATCACAATACCCTGCACGGCTTTCAGCACCTGCCGTTCGACGAGGCGCTCGCCACCGCGCGCAAGCTCACCGGCGCGCAGGGCTATTTGCCGGAAGCGCGCTTCCGCACTTGGTACGCCGAAGGGCGCATCACGCGCGACGATTTGGCGGCGGCGCTCGACAATCTGCCCGCAGCCGATGCCGGCGCGGTGGTGGCGCACACCGCCGACGGCGCGGTTACGCGCCGCGATGTGCTGATCCCTGGCCTGTTGCATTCCTTCAAGCGCCTGTCGCGCAACCAGCTCAAGTTCCAGGTCGAGGAGTTGCATGCCCTGGAATCCTTCCAGGACGGCGTGGCGCAAAGCGCCAAAACCCGCCTGCTCGCGACATCGGAAACGCAAGACGAAAAAACCGCGCTGGCGCAACTGTGGGCAGCTTGCCTCGAAACATTGGGGCTGGAACACGAATTGCGCCACCCGGAAGAATTGCTCGATCCCTCCCCCGATCACGTCGCAGCCCTTGCCGCGCGCATTGAGGCGGAAAGCGGCCATGCCGACGCGGGGCAACCGGCCACGCGTCTGATTCGCAAGGACGCAGCCCATTTGCTCGACACCCTGCTGGAGCAGGTGGGCGGCGCATGGACCTTGCGCGGCCTGCTGCTGGCGCTGACCGGCGAGGACTTGCTGGATGACGTGAGGCCGTTGTTGATCCGCCATCTTGCCGCCCATCTCGACCAGGGGCTGGCCGCCTGGCATAACCCGGCGCGTCCCAAAGGCTTCTACGCCGCCTGGCGCGCAGCCGCAGAGCACGATCTGGGCTGGGCGCTCAACGAACTGGAAGGCTGGCGTCTGCTGGCCGAACGTCTGCCCGACGATCCGCTCGACGCGATCATCCAGATGCTGCGCCAGTTCGGTTTGCCCGAGGAGCGCTGGGCGGGGTATCTGGAGCGTCTCGCGCTGGAGATTCCCGGCTGGTCCGGGATGACGCTGTGGCGCCACACCCACCCCGGCTACGGCGGCATGTCCATCCAGTCCACGCCGGTGAACATGATGGATTACCTGGCGGTGCGTCTCGCGCTGGAGCATCTTTTCGCCCAGCGCCTGTGCAGCCGCCATTGGCGCATTGAGGCCACCCTTTCCAGCCTGCGCTGGTATTTTCGCCACTTGCCCGCCGAACTGGTGGTGCGCCATGCGCTGTTCGAAGGTCGTCTGCCGGAATATCTTATCTGCTTTGCCGAACAGCTCACGCGCGAAGCCCCCAACCGCAAGGAAAACACCCACGATGCCGGCTGGCAGACCATGGCGCTGCTGTTGTGGAACTGGCGGAAAACCCCGGCTGCCGACCGGCGCGACGGCGTCAGCGTTTCCGGCTCCGCCTGGCCGCTGTTCTGCCTTGCCCAGCACCTGGGGCTGGCGGGACGCGACATTGCGGCGATGGGGCGCGAGGCGGCAGGCCGTCTGCTGCACAGCCTCAACCTGCTGGATGTTGACCAGCGCGGGCAAGCCTGGCTATTGGCTTACGAGCGCAACTACCGCGAACGGATTTTTGCAGCGCTCCAGGCCAACCACGGGCGCGCGCCATGGACTACGCGCAAAAGCCTGCCCGAAGCGCAGTTGGTTTTCTGCCTGGACGACCGCGAGGAAGGAATGCGCCGCCATGTGGAAGAAGTCAATCCGCGACTCGAAACCCTGGGCGCAGCGGCGCATTACGGCGTCTTCATAAACTGGCGCGGGCTGGACGATAAGGAAGCGGGGCCGCTGTGCCCGGTGATCCCGGTAGTCATCATACCCGCCCACGAGGTGCGGGAAGTCGCGCAGGCCGGATGCGAGCGGCAACGCGAGGAGCACGATCAACGCCACAATCGGCGCATGGGCTGGTCCCGCAGTTTGCACCAGGAAACGCGGCGCGGCCTGATCCTGCCCGCGCTGCTGGCCGCCGCAGCCGCCCCGGCAGCACTCGCACTGCTGGGCGGCAAGCTGCTCGCACCCGCCCGGCTGGGCGGCTGGGCGAAAAAGCTTGCCACCGCCTTCGACGGTGCTGTGCCCACCCGCGCCGCAGTGACCGCCCCCGCCGACAGCCCCGCAGCGACGCCGGAAGCGCCGCGCCTGGGCTTTACCGACAACGAGCAGGCGGAGCGCCTGTACGGCTTCCTGCGCGGCATGGGGCTGGCTTCCGGCTTTGCACCGCTGGTGGTGATCGCGGGGCACGGCTCCAACAGCCAGAACAACCCGCATCTGGCGGCCTACGATTGTGGCGCTTGCTCGGGACGGCACAGCGGCCCCAATGCGCGGGTTTTCGCGACCATGGCCAACCGCCCGGAAATCCGCGCGCTGCTGGCCGGGCGCGGCATCGTCATCCCTGAAACCACTTGGTTTCTCAGCGCGGAACATAACACCTGCGACGACACCGTGATCTGGTACGATGAGGACAGCATCCCCGAAGCGCTGCACGCCGCCTTTGCCAAACTGCGCCGGGAAGTAGCGCAGGCCTCGCGCCTGCATGCTCAGGAACGTTGCCGCCGCTTCGCCTCCGCACCCGACAACCCCGGCTTGCGCAAAGCCTGGCGGCATATCCAGAACCGCCGCCATGACTTTTCCCAGCCGCGCCCTGAGTTAGGCCACGCCACCAACGCCTGTGCCTTTATCGGGCGACGTTCCATGAGCCGCGGCGCGTTCTTCGACCGGCGCGCCTTCCTGATTTCCTACGATGCGGCGATAGACCCGGAAGGCCTGATCCTGGAACGCCACCTCACCATCAACGGTCCGGTGGGCGCCGGGATTTCGCTGGAATATTACTTTTCCATGGTGGACAACGAATACTACGGTTGCAGCAGCAAGGTGATGCACAACATCGCAGGCCTCTTCGGCGTGATGGAAGGCGCGGCGTCTGACTTGCGCACCGGACTGCCGCGCCAGATGATAGAAATCCACGAACCGATGCGCCTCTTGGTGGTGGTGGAAGCCAAAACCGCCATCGTCACCGCCATCTACCAGCGCCAGCCGGCTTTGCAGGAACTGGTCGGCAAGGAATGGGTCGTGGTTGCGGCGAAAGACCCCGACAGCACCGATATCCAACTATTCGACCCGCGCCGCGGCTGGCTGCCCTGGTACGGCAGCGCGGAAACGCTGCCCAGCGTGGCGCGTTCGCGGGACTGGTTCGCCGACCAGCGTGATCCGCTGCCCCCCGCGCTGCTGCAACGTCCGGTTGAATTGGAGGCCGAGGCATGAGCCTATTTGTATCTGTAGGGTGGATAAGCGTAGCGCATCCACCATCGCCGACGCGGCTCTCCACCCTGAAATGCTTTCACCGCAGAGGCGCGGAGACGCAGAGACTTTGTTATGCCTCCACGCCTCTGCGTCTCTGCGGTAAACATTTTTTTGGTTCCGGCTCGTCCAGCTTAGCAAGCGAATTTGCCACCGTTGTGCTGGGGTTCGTATCCTCACCCCAGCCTACCGTTTGCCATAGCCCTTCGAAATGGGGGGCGAAGCATGATTGACCTGCTTGAATTCCTGCCCAAGCTGGCTTGGCTGATTCCGCTGCTGCCTTTGTTGGCTGCTGCGGGAATTGCGCTACGCATCCTCGGCGGGTGGGACAAGGGCGACTTGGCTGAGCCGCCCAGCGCGCGCATCGCCATTTATTGCGTCGGCATGGCACTGCTGTTGCTGCTCGCGCTGGATGGCATGGCATTCACCGGGGGCGCGCCGGGACAGGTGCGTAGCGGCGTGTGGCTCTCCAGCGGCGATATCGTCCTGCCCATCAGCTTCACGCTTGATGCGCTGGCGCTGTCCATCGCTACGCTGGTCGCCTTCATCGCCACCATCGTGCTGGTGTTCTCGCGCAGCTATTTGCACCGCGAGGTCGGCTTTCACCGCTTTTTCCTCGGCATGAGCTTGTTCGTTTCCGGTATGTTGCTGATCGTGCTGGCCGGCAACGTGGTGCTGACTTTCGTCGGCTGGGAACTGGCCGGCGTCAGCTCGTGGATGCTGATCGGCTATGCCTATGAGCGCACCACCGCCACCGCCAATGCGCTACGCGCGATTGTCACCAACCGCTTCGGCGATGCCGGCTTCATCCTGGGCATCGCGCTCGCGCTGATCTGGCTCGGTAGCGTGGAATGGCCGGATCTGCTACGCGCCCACCAACTCGGCACGCTTTCCGCCGGCCTGCTCGCGCTCGGTTTCGTGGTGGCGGCGCTGGCTAAATCCGCGCAAGCGCCGTTCTCGCCCTGGATCGCCCGCGCGCTGGAAGGACCGACGCCCTCTTCGGCAATCTTCTACGGCGCGCTGATGGTCCATGCCGGGGTGTACCTGCTGGTGCGCATGGAGCCGCTGCTGCGCCAAGCGCCCGCGCTGATGTCGCTGATCGCAGCCCTGGGCTTGCTCACCGCGCTGTACGGCTATTTCAGCGGCCTCACCCAGACCGACGTAAAAAGCGCGCTGATGTTCGCCACCACTACCCAGGTCGGGCTGATGTTCCTCGCCTGCGGACTGGGTTGGTTCACGCTCGCCGCCTGGCACCTGGGGCTGCACGCCGGTTGGCGCGCCTACCAGTTCCTCGCCTCGCCCTCCTATATGCACCTGATCGGCGGCGCGCCTACGCGCGTAGCGCCGGCTTGGCTGCGCAACCGGCAACGTCTCTATACTGCCGCGCTGCAACGTTTCTGGCTGGAAGCGTTGGGCGATTGGCTGCTGGTGCGTCCCACCCAGCAGATGGCGCGCGACGTGCGCAACCTGGACGACAACGTGGTCAGCCGTCTGGTCGGCCTGCCCGAATCCGCCGGCGTGCCGGCCTTCCTGTCGGCAAGCGGAGAAGAAATGAACAAGAACCAAGTGGTGCGCGGCAGCGGCTTGGCCGGCGCGCTGCTGGAATGGAGCGCCCTCAAGCTGCACCACTTCGAAGCGCGCCTGCTGTTCCAGAGTGGCGACAGCCGGCTGAACCGCATGTTGACGCGCATCGGCGCTTACCTGCTGGCGGCTGAAGGGCTGCTGTCCCAGCCGCGCTATTTGCTGCTGCTGATTATGGCTACTTTGGTGGTGATATTGTGATGATTCAGGAATCGGGAATCAGGGATACCTCATTCCCACGCAGCGCGTGGGAACGAGGTGACGATCAAGACTCAGAGATGCAGAGACTTCGTTATTTCTCCGCGCCTCTGCGTCTCTGCGGTAAATCTTTTTTGGCTTCGGCTAGTCCGGTTAGGTGATGATGCTTAACGAAATCCACTGGTCCCAGCAGGCAGCCTATCCACTGCTCGGCATGTTGCAGTTGCTTCCGCTGCTGGGCGCCGGGCTGTTGCTGTATCTCGGCGAGCGGCGCAATGCGGTGGCCATCGGGCGCGGCATTGCACTGGTCGAGCTGCTGCTGGCTTTCGACCTATTCCGCACCATCAAATCCGCTTCCCCCACGATGCAACTGGCGGAGCAGTTAACCCTGTTCGATCCCTTCGCCTACCACGCAGCCGCAGACGGCATCACCGTGCTGTTCGTGCTGCTCACCGCGTTGCTCACGCTGTTGCTCACCCTCTACAGCCTGGTGCGCGGCCTCACCGAACCGGCGCGCCTGCTGGCCGTCATCCTGGCGGTGGAAGGGGTGCTGATGTCGCAACTGGTGACCACCAACCTGCTGTGGTTCGTGTTCGCCTCCGCGCTGGAACTGGGCTTGGTCGGCTACCTGCTGTGGCACTGGGCCACCTCGCCGGAAAAAGACACCATGCTGGTGCGTTTCTACCAGTTTCAGGGCGTCGGCTTGCTGCTGCTGCTGATGGGTGCGATGCTGCTGGGCTGGTTCCACGCCGAAGCCACCGGCGGCGACTGGAGCTTCGAACTGGCCGATTTGGCTGCCGTGCCCACCGGCGGCGCGGTCGGTTCGGTGATCTTCTTCCTGCTGTTCTACGGCATGGGCATCCGCTCCCCGATCTTTCCGCTGCACGGCTGGCTGCCCTGGGTGGCGCAACACGGCAACGTCGCCATCGCCCCCACGCTGTTGCTCGGCATCAAAGTCGGCATCTACGGCTTGGTGCGCTTCGTGTTCCCCATCGCGCCGGCGGCAATAGTAGAGTGGCACAGCGTCATCGTGGCGTTCGCCGCTGCGGGGGTGTTCTATGCCGCGTTCCTGGCCTTTTTGCAGAGCGATTTGCGCCGCCTGATGGCCTTTGCGGTGGTGAGCCACACCAGCCTATTGATTATCGGCTTGTTCTCGCTGCACGCCGAGGGCTTTCAGGGCAGCATCCTGCTGGCGGTCAATTTCGGCCTCGCCATGACGGTTATGCTGTTCTGCGTCGGCTTCGTCTATCGCCGCACCCGCACCACAGTGCTCGACCAACTGGGCGGCCTGTTCGACCGCATCCCCTTCATCGGCGGTTCTTTCCTGCTGGGGGGGCTGGCTATCGTGGGCATGCCCGGCACGCCCGGCTTCGACGCCGCCCACTTGGTGCTGGAAGCCTCCATCGAGCGCCTCGGCGCGCTGCTCACCGTCGCCGTCGCGCTGGGCAACGTCGCGGCGGCGGGCTTTCTGCTGTGGGCCTTCCAGCGCGCTTTCCTCGCGCCGCGCAGCGAAACCTCCAAATTCGGCGTCATCGAACGCACCCTGCCGATGGAACTGCTGGTGATCGGCGGCGCCGTGGCCGTGCTGCTCATCGCCGGCTTCTACCTCGAACCCTGGATGAAGCTGGTCGAAGCGCCGCTACATGCGCTTGCGGAAAGATTTGCACATCCATGATCCTAGAAACCTCCGTTGACCGCTTTCCAAGATGTGTAACATGGTGGCTCTAAACAACTTTGTCATCTATTTTGCGTTCACCCGTATGGTGAGAGCGCTACGGGCTGGATTGCACGGTTTTCCGGGCGCATGGCGGCGTTGCAACTCCTTGCAATGGAACGACCATTGCGCGTCGTTGCGCCTTGCC
>JBAYVP010000037.1:0-24202 GCA_041674485.1 Sulfuricellaceae bacterium | reverse complement strand
GTCGAGGGCAGATTTTCCCGCTTTTCAAGCCAATAGTTATTCATATTGGTTTGAAAAGCGGGGAAATATGCACCGACCAGGTCATTTTGCAGCCGATTCCTTTAAGTCCGACAGGCTCCTAGCCCCTAACCTCTAAGCATTCCATCGTTGCCTCGCTGTGTCGTCGCTTTCCCTGGCGTCTACCCAGCGCGCGCCTTGTGCGGTTTGTTCTTTTTTCCAGAACGGCGCCTGGGTTTTCAGGTAGTCCATGATAAATTCGCAGGAGGCGAACGCTTCATGGCGGTGGGCGCTGGTGGTTGCGACCAGCACGATCTGGTCGGTCGGCTTGAGCGTACCGATACGGTGGATAACCAGCGCATCGGCAATTTCCCAGCGTAGCCTAGCCTGTGCGACGATTTCCGCGAGGGCTTTTTCGGTCATGCCGGGATAATGTTCCAGGGACATTTCCGAGACGCTGTCGTCCTCATTGAGATCGCGCACCAGCCCGACGAAACAGGCGAGCGCGCCGATACGCGCGTTGTCGCGGCGCAGTTCGGCGATTTCCGCGCCGACATCGAAATCCTCGTTTTGCACCCTGACCATCGTTTATCCCCCCGTCACCGGCGGAAACAATGCGATTTCGTCGCCTTCGGCGAAAGGCGTGGCATTGGTCGCCATCGCTTGGTTGACCGCCACCCGCACCGGCTTGCCGGGCGCAAGTTCATTTTGCCAGGCGTCGCCCCGGCTGCGCAGCCATTCCAGCAAGGCGCCGATGTCGGCGATTTCAGCGGGCGGCGCGGCTTGTTCCGAGGATATGCCAAATGACTCGCGCAGACGGGCAAAGTAGAGCAGGGTAATCATCCTATATCCTCAGAATAGCCCGGAAAATGGGATGAATTTGACGGTTTCACCCTGCCTTATCGGGGTGGCGGGCGGCGCTTCGATCAGACCGTCACTCCAAGTACAGGAGGTTAGCACACCGGAACCCTGTTTTGGGAATATCCGCGCCACCGGAGCGCCGTTTTCGTCGCATTCCATGCGCGCGCGCAGGAATTCGCGGCGCTTGCCGTCGGGCTTGCTCCAGTCGAAAGCGGCGCGCACCGGGTAGTAGGGCGGCGCGACCTGGGTTATTCCCTGGCGGCGCAGGATGAAAGGGCGGACGAAAATGCAGAAGGTGGCAAACGCCGACACCGGGTTGCCGGGCAGGCCGATGAACGGCGTGCCGGCGGCGCTGCCGAATGCCAGCGGTTTGCCCGGCTTGACTGCGATATTCCACAAGTCGATCTGGCCGATGGTCGCCACTGCCGCCTTGACATGGTCTTCTTCGCCCACCGATACGCCGCCGCTGGTAAGGATCAGGTCGGACTGGGCGGCTGCAGTTTTCAGCGCTTCGACGGTGGCGTCGAAATTATCCGGGACTATGCCTAAGTCTATGACTTCGCATCCCAGGCTATGCAAAAAACCCGCCAGCACGAAACGGTTGGAGTTATAGATTTGGCCGGGCTGCAAAGCCTGCCCCGGCATGACGATCTCGTCGCCGGTGAAAAAGGTGGCGACACGCAGCTTGCGGTAAACCGGCAGGCGCGCCAGCCCGCATGATGCGGCCAGCCCCATGTCCTGCGGGCGCAAGCGGATTCCGGCTTTGAGGATTTCGGCGCCGGCGGCAATGTCTTCGCCGGCGCGGCGGATGTTGTCGCCGGCTTTGGGGGCTTTTTCGACGATGATTTCATCATTTTCGGTACGGCAGTTTTCCTGTATCACTACCGTGTCGCAATGCATGGGTATCGGCGCGCCGGTGAAAATGCGCGCCGCCGTTCCCGCTTCCAGGGGCGGGCAATCCGTGCCGGCGGGGATGCGCTGGCTGACCCGCAGGCGCGGTGCGGACAGGTCCGCCATGCGCACTGCGTAGCCGTCCATGGCGCTGTTGTCGAACGGCGGAACGGTGACAGTGGAAATTTGCGCAACGGCGAGCACGCGCCCCAATGCATTTTCCGTGTTTACCCATTCGTTCCCGGCGAGTGGCGTCGCATGCGCCAGCAGATGCGCGAGCGCATCATCCACCGACAGCAGGCCGGGTTTCTTAGTATCGTTCATGCGGATAGTCCTGTGTGGTGCAAAATAAATTGGGCGATTTTCCCGGCATGATTCGGATCGAAGCACGGCAGAGTGATATTCGGCGGCGCAAAGCCTGCAAACGCAACGATATGTGGATCATCGGGAAACAGGAAGGGCTGGGCGTTGCGGTGAATTTCCAGCTTAGGGATAGGTTCGCGTTTATAGCCTTCGACCAGCACCAGATCGCACGGCGACAGGCGCGCCAGATGCTGTTCCAGAGGCGGCTCCGCCGCGTCGCGCAACTCGTGCATCAGCGCCCAGCGCTTGCGTGAAGCCACCAGCACTTCCATGCAGCCTGCCTGGCGGTGGCGCCAGGAATCTTTGCCGGGCTGGTCGATGTCGAAATCGTGATGGGTTTGCTTGATTAGCGAAACCGTCAGACCTTGCGCCGTGAACCGGGGAACCAGCTTTTCGATGAGCGTGGTCTTGCCGGAGCCGGAATAGCCCGCGAAGCCGAATACTTTCATCACTTGTTGCGCATCAGGCGCTGTTTCTCGCGCTGCCAGTCGCGGTCTTTTTCCGCTTCGCGCTTGTCGTGTTGTTTCTTGCCCTTGGCCAGGCCGATTTCCAGTTTGATGCGCCCGCGCGTGTAATGCAGGTTGAGCGGCACCAGGGTGAAGCCGGCGCGTTCCACCTTGCCGATCAGTTTGTTGGTTTCCTCGGCGTGCAGCAACAGCTTGCGGGTGCGCACCGGGTCGGGGTTGATGTGGGTGGAAGCGGTAGGCAACGGGCTGATGTGGCAGCCGATCAGGAACAACTCGCCGCCGCGGATGATGACGTAGGCTTCCTTCAATTGCGCCCGTGCGGCGCGAATGGCTTTGACTTCCCAGCCTTCGAGCACGATGCCGGCCTCGTATCTTTCCTCAATGAAAAAATCGTGAAAGGCCTTTTTATTTTGGGCGATGCTCATGAACGGGAGTGAGTTTTTCCGTGAAATGGGGTATTTTAGCAGTTTTTCGAAAGATGGGCGTTCGGGCGCTATGAAGGTAGAAAAATCGGTACTGGTAGGCTATTCCATGGAGCAGATGTTCGATTTGGTGGAGCGGGTCGAAGATTACCCGCAATACCTGCCCTGGTGCGGCGGCACGGAGGTTTGGCGGCAAGACAACGGCGGGGTGGTGGCCACGGTGCATATCGACTATCGCGGCCTGAAGCAGAGCTTCACCACGGAAAACGTCTACCAGCCGAAACAGTCTATCACCATGAAATTGAAGGAAGGTCCGTTCAGCCGCCTGGAGGGAAGCTGGCATTTTATCCCGCTGAACGACAGCGCCTGCAAAATTGAATTCAATCTGTTTTATTTATTTTCCAGTGGCTTGCTGGAGAAACTGATCAGCCCGGTTTTCGGCTATATCGCCAACAGCTTTGTCGATGCTTTCGTCAAACGTGCGGAAGAAATCTATGGGGAATCGTAAGCGACGATATTCCGGTAGAAGTAGAAGTGGCATAGCCCTTTCCGCAGCAGCAAAGCGCCTCTCGTGGGGGAGGAACGCAGGTTTCCCTCCGCATTTTTAACCTCAATCTGCGGTGAAAACATCCGGCTGGCGCTCCCGGGTTCCGCCCGGTGCTATTTTGGGCTACCTTGCGGCATGTGCCGCCAGCACTTCCGCAACGCAGCAAGTCAGCTTTTTTACCGCCGGTAAATGGAGGAACTCGTTGGGTCCGTGGGCGTTGGCGTGCGGGCCGAGGACGCCGGCGATGAGGAATTGCGCGGCAGGGAATTTCGCGCCCAACATGCCCATGAAGGGGATGGTTACGCCTTCGCCGGTGAATACCGCAGGCTGGCCGTAAAAGGTTTGCGAGGCGCGCTGGACGGCAGCGGCGTACCACGGCGCGAGTTGCGGCGCATTCCAGCCGGGGGCGGGCGGCTCCGGTTCGAATTGCACCCGTGCGCCGTAGGGCGGGTCGCACTCCAACAGATTCTTGAGATGGTTGGTCGCCGCTGTCGCGTCGCAAGTGGGCGGCAGGCGTAGCGAGAGCTTCAGCACGGTGCGCGGGCGCAATACGTTGCCGGCATTGTCCGGCGGGGGAAAGCCCGCAGCACCCGTCACGCTCAAGGCCGGGCGCCAGGTGTTGTTAAGCATGAGTTCGCCGGGGTCGCGGGATGGCGGCGTCATGCCCGCCACGAAGGGAAACTTGGCGTAAACCGATGCACCCAGCACGTCCGCCGTGTGTTTTGTCTGCTCGGCGCGCTCTGCCGGGATGTCGGCATGGAATTCGGCGGGTAGTATCGCGCCGCTGTTTTCATCCTCAATGCGGCTCAACAATTGGCGTGCGATGCGGAAACTCGACGGCACGATGCCGCTCGCGGTGCCCGAATGGATGCCTTCCTCCAGCACCTCGACAATCAAATTGCCGCCCACCAGCCCGCGTAGCGACAGGGTGCACCACAGCCGCTCGAAATCGCCGCAGCCGGAATCCAGCCCCACTACCAGACTGGGCGCACCGATGCGCGGCGCCAGCAGTTCGACGTAATGCGGCAGGTCGTAGCTGCCGCTTTCCTCGCAGCATTCGATGATCAGGACGCAACGGGCGTGTGGCGCACCGCGCTCCTGCAACACCCGCACTGCCGTCAGCGCCGCATACATGGCGTAGCCGTCGTCCGCCGCGCCGCGTCCGTAGAGTTTATCGTCTTCCACCACCGGCAGCCACGGTCCCAGGCCGGCGCGCCAGCCGGTTACTTCCGGTTGTTTGTCGAGGTGGCCGTAGAGCAGCACGGTGTCGTCGCTGCTACCTGCGATCTCGATGAACAATAGCGGTGTGCGTCCCGGCAGGCGCACCGTTTCCAGACTCATGCCCTGGATCGGCTGCGCGCGGCACCAGGTGGCCGCCAGCGCTATGGCTTGGTCGAGATAGCCGTTCGCTTGCCAATCCGGGTCGAAATGCGGCGATTTACAGGGAATGCGGATATAGTCCATCAGCGACGGCAGCGCCGATTCGTCCCAATAACGGTTTACGGCGCTTCGCAGGGCTTGCGGCATGGAAAATCTCCTCGGAAGAAAGTTGGAATGCGTTAATACGGGAGATTGTCGCATAGGTGCGTAAAGACACAAATCCGTCTTACTTGGTTCGAGAGCGGGAAGCCATGAGTATTGCCTACGAAAAATTCTCGACATTTATTTTTGCATAATATATATTGCTCGGAGTCGATTAATAATTGTGTATTGTGTAAGGAAATGATTTCCTGCCGTCTTTCCACCCTGCTCGGCGCCAAGCGTCTCAAAGTTTCCGATGTTTGTCGGGCGACCGGGATCGCGCGGGCGACGCTGGATCGTTACTACTACGACCGGGTAAAAAGTTTCGACCGGGCAGTGTTGGACAAACTGTGCCTGTTTCTTAAGGTTAGTCCAGGCGACCTGCTGGAGTTGGTGGATCAGGGCGGCCTTACCGAGGCGCCGGGGCAGAACAATGAGGGGGTATTGTGACCGAGAGGGAAATGAGGCTGTTGTTGGATGCAAACGCCATCAAGCAGGTGCAGGTGCATTTTGCGGTGATGTCGCATGGCTACATGATCGTGGCGGACGGCAAACCGCTGGAAACAGGAAAAAAAGAAACGCGTGAATTCAAGACGCTGGATGCAGCCGCCAAGATGTTGTTCAAGTTGGGCGTGGCGGATTTTTCGGTCAGGCTGCGGACGACGGGTTGATGCATGGGTTATTGGCAATGCTGTTAATAGGCTCTAATGCAATAACAAACGACAACAAATTGTTGCTTGTGAAGTTACGATTTCAGGCGAAGGTCGCAATTTCTGATAAGAATTTTTCACGCGAAGACGTGCTCCACGTCCGCAGTCTGTACGACAACCCCTCGTCGCAATTTCTGATAAGAATTTTTCACGCGAAGACGCGAAGCCGCGAAGAAGTGGGGGCGAGTAAGAATGGGCGGTCTCGTTCCCAACTCGCAAAAAAAGATACAGGTTCGATTTTCTTCGCGCCTTCGCGTCTAAAGCGTGAGTCGGCTTGGCTGTTCGCTAAAAGCTAGTAGTAGTAGTAGTAGTAGTAGTAGTAGTAGTAGTAGTAGTAGTAGTAGTAGTAGTAGTAGTAGTAGCTTACCAATCAAGTCGTTACATTTTTTTGCGAAGAATGTTAAACACGGGGGGAAATTGGGTTCTCTGCGTCTCTGTGGTGAGTTTTCTGGATTCCGGCTAATTTGGCTTAGTCACTTACCGGCCAAGTCACAAGCAATTGGTGACAAGAATATATCGTAGATCAAACACTGGAGCGGCTTTCCGCAAAAAAACAATGACAGGATGAACAGGATTGACAGGATGGGTTTTCTATCCTGTTCATCCTGTAAATCCTGTCTAAACATCTGTTTGGTTCCGGCTAATCCGGCTTAGGAATGCCGAATCCACACTACATGACTTGGCCGACGGGGAAATTTGTTGCCAAACTTGACTAAACGTGCGCTATCGTGCCGGAGGTGCGGTCTATGAAAACCGATATTGTTGAACTGGTAAAAGGCGTCGGCGGGTTGGTTACGTTGCCGGATGTGTTCATCCGCATCAACCGGTTGGTTGAAGACCCGAACAGCACCACCACCGATATTGCCAAAGTGGTGAGACAGGACCCTTCGTTTACCGTGCGGTTGCTGCGGGTGGCCAATAGTCCACTATATGGCCTTTCTTCCACTGTGGACACCGTCTCCAAGGCGGTGGCCATCATCGGCACCAGCCAGATACGCAATTTGGCGCTATCGACTTCCATCGCAAGCACCTTTGCCGGGTTGCCCAACGATCTGGTGTCGATGGATAACTTCTGGCACCACAGCCTCTATTGCGCCTTGACTGCGCGCATCCTGGCCAGGCAGGCGCACAAATGCGACCCTGAAGCGGTGTTTACCGCAGGCTTGTTGCACGACATCGGCGAACTGGTGATTTTCAACCGCTTGTCGGCGCTGGCCAAGGAGGTATTGCTGCTGGTGCTGGACAGCGCCGACGAATTGCCGGTATACGAGGCCGAATGGGAAATCATGGGCTTCGACCATGCCCAGGTAGGCGGGGAACTGGCGCGCCAGTGGCATCTCCCCGCACTGCTGGAGGAATGCATCGCCTATCATCATTCCATCCTCGAAGCGCAGCGTTACCCCAGGGAAACCGCCCTGGTGCATATTGCCAATATTCTGGCGCTGATGGCGGAACTCGACACGCTGGATAGCGGCGATGTTTCTCCCATCAATCCGCGCGCCTGGGAAATCACCGGTCTTTCCGAAGATATCATAGAACCGACGGTGCGCGAGGCGCAGTCGGAAATTGCCGAAGCCGAAAAACTGTTTCTCGGCAATTAGCCGGAATCAACGATTATGATTACCCCATCCGTCCCGCGTCCTCCTATTGCCTTGCCGGGTTTCGAGCATGTCAGGAGAAGCTGGAACAAGACCTATGAGGCTTATGCCGCCCGGCTGCTGCCCGGCGAGTATTACGTCACGGTCAACGACGAAGGCGTTTACACCACGCTAGGCTCGTGTATTTCCGCCTGCATTCGCGACCGGGTGAGTTGTGTCGGCGGCATGAACCATTTCATGCTGCCTGCCTCCGCCGACGCGGACGGCTGGAAATCGACCAGCCTCTCCGCCGCCACGCGCTACGGCAATTTTGCGATGGAACACTTGATTAACGCAATCCTGAAAAACGGCGGTCAGCGCCAGAACCTGGAAGTCAAGATTTTCGGCGGTGGGCGTATCCTGGCGCACATGACCGATGTCGGCATGCGCAACATCGAATTCGCCCGCGACTACATCAAGACCGAAGGGCTTAAAGTAACGGCGGAAGACGTGGGCAGCGTTTATCCGCGCATGGTGGTCTATTTTCCCGCCACCGGGAAAGTCCGGGTAAAACGCTTGCGCTCCCTGCACAACAATATCATCGCCGAAGAAGAAACGCGTTACCTCCGCACCATCGAAACCAAGCCGGTGGGCGGCGACATTGAGTTGTTCTGACAATTTTAAGAAACTCTAGAGGCTAGCGGATGTTGGCGCTTCGCGCCGGTTTTTTTCTAGCCTCTAGTCCCTGGCCTCTCTTCAGCTATACTACGCAAGTTAATCCGTTCTGGAGCAAGTCGATGGTTGAAATTCTGGTTAGCGTCGTCGCGCTATTTATTTTGCTGGCTTTTATCTGGGTGGTGCTGCGCGTCAATCATTTGGCGCGCGCCCAAGGGCAGTTCCCGGATGACATCGCGTTCATCCTGGAAGAAAAGCACCGTGCCATGCTTAACGATTTACACCAGGGGCTGACCGCTCAGGGCGACCGTTTGAGCACTATCCTGGCGGAAAATTCCGAGCGGCTGCGCAGCATGGTGGCGCAGGAGCTGAAATTTACCCGCGACACCCTGGAGGCGCTGCATACCGCGATGAGCGAGGGCTTGGCGCAGACGCGGGAAACCGTCAATAACCAACTCTCCGAATTGACGCTCTCGTTGCAATCCAAACAGGATGCAATGCGCGCCGAAGTGGTGGAAAAGCTCATGCACACCCTGGCGGAGCAGGGCAGGGCGGAGCAGGAGCTGCTCCAGAACACCATGCACACCCATACCCAGCAGATTTCCATCGCCATCGAAAAGCTTACCGAAGCGGTGGATGGGCGGCTGGGCGAAATCAGCGGCAAAGTCAGCGAACGCCTGGAGGAAGGTTTCAAGAAAACCAACGAAACCTTCGCCAACGTCATGGCGCGGCTGGCTACCATCGACGAAGCGCAAAAGAAGATCGACGGCCTTACCACCAACGTAGTCAGCCTTCAGGAATTGCTGGGCGACAAGCGCTCGCGCGGCGCTTTCGGCGAAGTGCAACTGGAGGCGCTGGTGCGCAACACCTTGCCGCCCGCAGCCTACGCGATGCAATACACCCTTTCCAACGGCACGCGCGTCGATTGCGCGCTGTTCCTGCCCGAGCCGACCGGCACAGTGGCGGTGGATTCCAAGTTCCCGATGGAAAATTACCACCGCATGTTCACGCCGGATATTTCGGAAATCGAGCGTGTCGGCGCGCAACGCCAGTTCCGCGCGGACATCAAGAAGCATGTGGACGACATCGCCACGAAATACATCATCGCCAACGAAACCAGCGACGGCGCGGTGATGTTCGTTCCCGCCGAATCGGTGTTCGCCGAAATCCACGGCTACCACGCGGCGGTGGTTGATTATGCGATGCAAAAACGCGTATGGATCGTTTCTCCGACTACCTTGATGGCGATACTCAACACCGCGCGCGCGGTGCTCAAGGACGTGGAAACGCGCAAGCAAGTGCATATCATCAAGGATTCCCTGGGCAAGCTGGGCAAGGAATTCGAACGCTTCGACGGGCGCATGAAAAAGCTCACCGAGCACATCCGGCTGGCGCACCAGGATGCCGAGGATGTGCATATCACCAGCCAGAAAATCAGCCGCCGCTTTGCATTGATCGAAGGGGTGCAACTGGAAGATGCCGTAGCGCCGGTGGCGGTGGATGTGCTGGATGCTGCGGTGGCATCCTGAGGGGATGGGTTTTTGATCGTTCCCACGCTCCAGCGTGGGAACGCCGCCCAGGACGCTCCAGCGTCCTGAATCGAAAGGCACACATGGGGCCAGAAGCCGCTATGTGGTTCTGGAGCCGGACAAACCACACTTTCTGACTTGCACGGTGGTCGAATGGCTGCCCGTCTTTACCTGCCCGGATTCGGTGAAGATACTGCTGGATTGCTGGCGCTATTGGATCGGTGGTTTTGACCAGAGTAGGACGCTGGAGCGTCCGGACTGCATTCCCACGCTGGAGCGTGGGAACGATCTAAAAATCGCGCGTTGTTACACATGCATTACCTATTTCCGTGCTTTTTTCAGCCGTGCCAGCCGGGCTTCCAGGTTTTCGAGTTGATTGAGGGCTTGTCTGAACATATCGTTCTTGAGGGTGAAATTCTCGTCCAGCAATTGTTCCTGCTTGGAGGTGACAGAGTGTTGTTTTTGCGCCAATTGGGTAATCAGTTCGCGGAATTGTTCGATTTCCCCGGATAATTGTTGCGTCTGTTCCTTTAGCTGGTCGCGCTCTTGCTGCGTGATGAGCGCTTCGCGCCGCATTTGCTCGTGATCGTTGCTGAGCTGCTCCAACGCCTGGCGTTCCTTGATCGGCTGGGATTTGAGCTGGGTGATTTCCTGTTTCAGCTTGGAGGCTTGCTCCGTCTGGGTCAGGTTGGCGACACGGTCACGGGTGAGGTCTTCCAGCAGGCGTTTTAGCTTGCTGTGTTCGGAGATGGCTTCCTCAAGTTTTTTGCGGTACAGGTCGCGCTCATTGGCCAGGGTTTCGACGAAGTGTTTCAGCTCTTCCGGGTTCTGGGTTTGCAACAGTATCGGTCGGGGCGTGATGGGCGGGCTTTTTCCCCGTTCGGGCGGCAGACGTTGCGCCAGTTGTTCGATTTCGAAAACAATGCTGTCGAAAGAGATCGCCGAGTCTATCGGCGAGGCGGCATTGATGAATTGTCCGCGTAATTGCTTGACATCCAGCGAGAAACTTCCAGGGTTGATGCCCGCCTTGCGGGCGCGCTCGTCCATCAGCTTCAATTCCGCCACGGCGGCATCGAACAGGACGGCTTCCTCCGCCGCAGACTCGGCGCTCATAAAACGGGAACGCAGTTCTTCCGGTCTCAAGTGATGTTTCCCCCTTATTTAACCCGTTAAGTTGAACAGGCGTTAGAAAGCTAGAATAATCAGATTATTCAGCCCCTAACCCCATTGTGCCAAAAATTCTTCCCCCTGCAAGGCCAGGACGCCGGAGCGTCCGGGGAGTTCGCCGAGGACGACCTCGAAGCGCGGCAGGGTGTCGCGGTTGAGATTTTCCTGGTACTGAGCCAGCGAGGTTAATTCGTAACCCTGTTTTTTCCAGCCGACCAGCAGCGTTTCGAAAACGTTGGCGAGTTTCATGCCTTCCAGTTCGGCGTGCAGGGTGTAGACATGGCCGGTGGGCGACGGGTTCCCGCTGAGTTTGAGCAGATGCTGCGCGACATTGCCCTCGTCGATGCCGTTCACGCCGATGAGTTCGTCCAGCGTCGGCAGTGTGGTCGGCAGTTGCGGGCAATCGATGATTTCCGCGCGCCAGATCGGGATAAAGGGGCAGACGCCGCGCGTGTCGGAGCAATAGTCGAAACCCCATCTTTGTTCCAGACGCAGTGCGTGGATATTGGTTTGCCAGCCGGCTGCACCGTGGGTTTTCGCTTTTTCGCCGAAAATTTGCTCATAGCGGTCGCACGCCAGCTTTAATTGCTGCTGCGTCCATGCGGCATTTTGCCCAGCTACGTGATCCTGCCATTCGATATGGTCGTAACAGTGGATGCCGACCTCGAAGCCGCAGTCGCGCACCTTTCGCATGATATGGGTGCAACGCTTGCCGATGTCCGGGCCGGGCAGCAGGGTGCCGTACATCAGGGTCTTGAAGCCGTAATGCTCGACCACCGAGGTGCGCGACACTTTTTTCATGAAACCGGGACGGAACACGCGCTTGATCGCACGACCGGTGTGATCCGGACCGAGACTGAACAGAAAGGTGGCGTTGGCCTGATGCTTTTGCAGCAGTTCAACCAGACGCGGCACCCCCTCGCGGGTGCCGCGATAGGTGTCTACATCGATTTTTAGGGCGAGTTTCATGGGAGTGAGGAGTGAGGAGTGAGGGGTGAGGAGTTTTGCTGGGAGGTTTTACTCCTCACTCCTAACTCTTCACTCCTCACTAAAAACTATTCCACCAACCGGCGCGCTTCCGCCACCTGTCCGCGATAGGCGTCGAAGATGTGGCGCAGGGTGTCGGCCATGAGCACTTTGGGCGCCCAGTCGAGTTCTTGTTTGGTATTGTCGATTTTCGGCACGCGGTTTTGCACGTCTTGGTAGCCTTTGCCGTAATACTCGCCGCTGGTGACTTCCACCATGTTGACCTTCTTCGCGGTGTCGCGGTACTCGGGGTATTCCAGCGCCAAATCCAGCATCATCCTGGCGAGTTCCTTCACCGAATAGTTGTTGGTGGGGTTGCCGATGTTGTAGATTTTGCCGGTGGCGATGCCGTCCTGGTTGGCGATGATTTTCATCAATGCATCCACGCCGTCCGAGACGTAGGTGTAGGAGCGCTTGGCGTTGCCGCCATCCACCAGCTTGATGTCTTCGCCGCGCACGATATGGCCGAGGAACTGGGTGATTACGCGCGAGCTGCCTTCCTTGGCGGCGTTGAGGTTGTCGAGTCCCGCCCCGACCCAGTTGAACGGGCGGAACAGGGTGAAGTTGAATTCGGTTTTCATCGCATAAGCCCAGATCACGCGATCCATCAGTTGCTTGGAGCAGGAATAAATCCAGCGCGGCTTGTTGATCGGGCCGAGAATCAGTTCGGAATTGTCCGGGTCGAATTCGCTATCGCGGCACATGCCGTAGACTTCAGAAGTGGACGGGAAAATCAGGTGTTTGCCGTACTGCACGCATTGGCGCACGATGGGCAGGTTGGCCTCGAAATCCAGTTCGAACACCTTGAGCGGGTCCTTCACATAAGTGGCCGGGGTGGCGATGGCGACCAGCGGCAGGATCGCGTCGCATTTCTTGACGTGGTACTCGATCCATTCCTTGTTGATGGTGATGTCGCCTTCGAAAAAGTTGAAGCGCTTGTTTTCCATCAGGTCGGTGACACGCTCGCTGTACATGTCCATGCCGTACACTTCCCAGTCGGTGGTGTCGAGGATGCGCTTGGAAAGGTGATGGCCGATAAAGCCGTTCACCCCGAGAATCAGGACTTTTTTCATGGTCGTTCCTAAATATTAAAAATGGGTAATTCGTATGCGTTACAAGCCCTTGTCCGTCGCCCACTTGCGTCTCGCCTGGCTCGCGTTGTCGAACACCTGCTCCAGCGCCGCGCCGTCCCCGTTTTCCAGCATGTCATGCAGGCGCGCCAATTGTGCTTGGTAGGCTTCGAGTTCGTGCAGCAGCGCAATGCGGTTGGCGAGGCAGATGTCGCGCCACATTTCCGGGCTGCTGGCGGCGATGCGCGTGAAATCGCGAAAGCCGCTGGCGGCGTGGCGAAATAGTTCCTCCGCATTGGGCTTGGCGGCGATGTCGTTTACCAGCGCGAACGCCAACAGATGGGGCAGGTGGCTGACTGCCGCGAATACGCTGTCGTGGTTGGCCGCCGTGGTGTGAGCGACGTTCGCGCCGCAGGCGCGCCACGCCGCATCGACTTTTTCCAGCGCGGCCTGGGTGTTTTCCGGCAGCGGCGTGAGCACCACGTTGCGCCCGTGATAGAGATCGCCACGCGCCGCCTTGACGCCGCTGTGCTCAGCGCCGGCAATCGGGTGGCCGGGCACGAACCATGCCAGATGCTCCGGCAGATACTGCCGCGCCAACGCCACCACATCCTGTTTGGTGCTGCCGGCGTCGGTGACGACGCAACCTGCTTGCAAGTGCGGCGCAATGTTGGCCATTACCGCGCCCATCTGGCCGACCGGCATGGCCAGCAGCACCAGATCGGCGTTGTCCAGCGCATCGGCTGCGGTGGCGGCGACCCGGTCTATGGCGCCTATTTCCAGCGCCGCCTGAAGGTTTTCCACGCTACGCCCGACGCCGACGATCTCGCCGACCGCGCCCGCTGCGCGCAAGGCGAGCGCAAACGAGCCGCCGATCAGGCCGACGCCGAATATCGCGAGTTTTCCGATGGGTTTCATGCTGTCAAGTTCCGATTTCTTTGGGGGAAATTGCCGACGCATTTATTGATAGCTTGTGCCCTTTCAATAAGGCTTTCGCGGAAACAACGTAACGCTTGTCCAAAGGAAATAATTCAAGCTTTTTTGCGATAAAGTAGTACAAAACCCCCTTGATATTGTCCTCGTACTCGCTTTCCTTTATAGCATTGTCAATAATGCGTTGCCTTTGGGTTTCATCTTGCAGGCTGATGTTCCAGGCAGTCACAATTAATCCCAGCACCGCATTAAGTTTTTCCGATGAAGAATTTTCTGGAACAACGAGCACCAGAAGATGAGCCAATTTGACTGAAATTTTCTCATCATCCGGCAAGCATCCCGGAACCTGAACGAAAGTTGCATCCGGTAAATTTTTCAGGTAATCCGGTATCTCCAGCGTACCGTTTTTACGAACCTCTTTTTTCCGACGACTGGCTTTTCCCATAATGTTGCAGATCAGATGGTTCTTCCAATCGCCCCGGCAATGGCGCCTAGCGTACCCACCAGGTCTTTCAGCTCAACCGGCGTCAGCGCCTGATCGGCGTCGCACCAGGCGTCGCATGGGCTGGGGTGCATTTCCACCAGCAGGCCGTCGGCGCCTGCCGCGATGGCGGCGCGCGACAGCGCCGGCACCATCCACGCCTTGCCGCCGGCGTGCGACGGATCGACGATCACCGGCAAATGGGTTTCCTTTTTCAGCACCGGGATCGCGGTGACATCCAGCACGTTGCGGTAGTAGGTTTCGAAAGAACGGATGCCGCGCTCGCAGAAGATGATATTGTGATTGCCGCCGGCGGCGATGTATTCCGCCGACATCAGCCATTCGGAGATAGTGGCCGACATGCCGCGCTTTAAGACGACCGGGATGTTCAATCTGCCGACTTCCTTGAGCAGGTCGAAATTCTGCATGTTGCGTGTGCCGATCTGGATCACGTCCACGCCGTATTCGAGAAAAGCGTCTATGGTGCGCACGTCCATCAGTTCGGTGACAATGGGTAGGTTGTGCCGGTCGGCGGCCTTGCGGAACATCGCCAGGCCTTCCGCGCCGTGCCCCTGGAACGCGTAGGGGCTGGTGCGCGGCTTGTAGGCGCCGCCGCGCATCATGCGGCAGCCGGCATCGACCGTGCCCTGGGCGGCTTTTTCCATCTGGTCGTCGGTTTCCACCGAGCAGGGGCCGGCAATGATTTGCACCTGCTTGCCGCCGAGCGGGATGCCCTTGATATCGATGATGCTGTCGGCCTTGTGCCACTCGCGCCCGACGATTTTATAGGGCTTGACGATGTGCATGGATTGTTCGACGCCGGGCAGCGCGTCGAAATATTCCGGTTCCAGCTTGCGTTCGTTGCCGATTGCGCCGATCACGGTGCGCTCGGTGCCGCGCGAGATGTTGGCGTCCAGGCCGGCATCCTTGATTCTTTTGACGACGCCGTCGATTTGCTGGTCGGTGGCTTCTGGGCTCATTACGATAATCATTTATTGCTCCTGTATGGCGTTTTCCAACGCCTGTAAAAATATGCGGTTTTCTTCTTCCAGCCCGATGGATACGCGCAAATGCTCAGACATGCCGTAATTGCCGACCGGGCGCACGATCACGCCCTTTCTGAGCAGGCTTTGATACATCGCGGTGGCGTTGCCCTTGTCCCCGGATGGGGTGGGGGGGATGCGAAACGTCACGAAGTTGCCGTAGGAAGGGATGTACGAGAGATTGAGCCGCTTGAGTCCATCGGTGATCTGTTCCATGCCCTTGCGGTTGATTTTCTGGCATTCGGCGAGAAACGCTTCGTCCTGCAATGCGGCTATCGCTGCCGCCTGCGCCAGACTGTTCACGTTGAACGGCTGACGCACGCGGTTGAGCATGTCGGCGACCTGGGCGCTGGTTACTGCATAGCCGACGCGCAGCCCGGCCAGCCCGTAGGCTTTGGAGAACGTGCGCGTAACGATCAGGTTGGGAAAGCGCTTTTGCCAATTCATGCTGTCCGAGCGCAGCGTTTCCGGCAGGTATTCGGTATAGGCTTCGTCGAGCACCACGATGACGCTTTCCGGCACGCGTTCTATCAGCGCCAACAGTTCGTCGGGTTCGATCAAGGTGCCGGTGGGGTTGTTGGGGTTGGCAATAAACAACACGCGGGTGTCGTTATCTATCGCTTCCAGCAGTGCTTTCGGGTCGTGGCCGAAATCCCGCGCCGGCGCCTCTATACCGCGCGCGCCGGTGGCAAGCGTGACCAACGGATAAACGGCAAAGGCGTGTTGCGCATAGACTGCCGAGGTTTGGGCGGTGAGGAAGGCGCGCGCCACCAGTTCCAGCACGTCGTTGGAACCGTTGCCCAGCACGATCTGGTTGAGTGCTACGCCTAGATGGGCGGATAGCGCGGATTTAAGCGCATAGCCGTTGCCGTCCGGGTAGCGGGCGATTTCCATGAACATGTTTTCCATCGCCGCCAACGCGCGCGGGCTTGCGCCCAAGGGGTTCTCGTTGGAAGCGAGTTTGACGATGTCGCTTTCATTCAGGTTCATTTCCCGCGCCAGTTCGGAAATCGGCTTACCCGGCGGGTAGGGCGCGATGGCGCGAATGTGGGCGGGGGTGAGTTCGCATACCCCGGTGGGCACAAGTAAATCCATGGTTGTCACAAAAGGTTGTTTTCCAGAAAAGGGTTGCAAAAGCGCACGCCACCCATCACTTGTCCGTGCTGGAAATCCTCGCTGAACAGTATTGTGACTCCAGCTTCCTTGGCTGTAGCCCATAGCATGGCATCCCAGAATTGTACTTTGTGTTCGTGGGCTGCGTGTACTGCCAAATTGAGCGTGTGCGGATGCGAAGCGACAATGGGATAAATTTCAGTCCAGTCCTTGATTTGCTCCAGCGCTGTCTTGTGCGGTAAAAGCTTTTTCCGCGTGGTGGCGCAATAGAATTCGGCAAGCGATTGTAGCGTGAGCACAACCGGCTTGATTGCCAGGGATCGCAACAATTCGGAAGCGCATAGGAATTTTTCCGAGTTGGTGTCATCCACTGAATAAATCAGGATGTTGGTGTCGAGTGAATATTTAACCACGTGTCGGCCCGATTTTATTCAGCCTTTCCTGGTAAATCTCATCACGCGTCATCTTGCCGATGCCGCGGAAGCAGCCCTGTTCGACACGTTGCCGGATTCTTTCCAATGCCGCTTCCTGCTTGGGCGTCAACACCCGTTGTTCCTCCACATCGATTAGCGGCACGATGCGCGCCACCGGTTTGCCGCGCCGGGTGATGACGTATTCCGCGCCTTCCTCTACCGCATGGATGTATTGGGACAGGTGCTGGTTAATTTCATGCAGGCTGATTTGCTGTTGCATCGGAATTCCCTTGTCAGTGGACGGGATGGGGATTGTAAGGGGTTGCCCTATTCACGGTCAAAACAATTCGATGCCATCGTCTTCCGGCATGTCCAGGGGAGCATTTTCCTTGCACAGCGCAATGGCATCGGCGATGCAGATGCCCTTCAGCACGGCGTCGAACATGATGCGTTCCGATTCCATGGTGTATTTGGAGCGGATCAATTGCTGGATAGCGACCCATTCAGCGGGGAAGCGCATACGCTCTTCGTCGGAGATCAGCGCCGCCAGGCTATCTATGCTGCGGCATACATGGTCCATGCGTTGCACCAAGCGGTCGTAGAATTGAAACGCCACGATAGCCTGCTGGACATGATGGGAAACAAATGCGCAGTTGCTGTCTATGGTCGTGCGGCTTTCCTGAGTGGCGGGATCGGCAGGCAGTTGCTTTGCCGCTACGCCGATGGCTTGCAGCGAGTTGAACATGGACGTGAACGAGTTGGTTAGCACCGACACCGATTCGTCGCTGTCGCGCATCGCCGCTTCAATCTGGCCGATGGCCACCCCCAGCAACAGGATGGTCTCACGCATCTGGCTCCAGTTGAGGCTGGAGGGGGGGGCAATGGATTTGCTGGTTAACGCCTTGCTCATGTTTCTGTCCTGAGTTTTTTAAAGTGCTGAGTGCTGAGTGCTGAGTGTCGAGTAGTGGTGTTTTTACTCGGCACTTGGAACTCAGCACTGTTTTTTTTTGCACTCAGCACTGTTTTTAAAGTACGGCTACCGGATAAGACCCCAGCACCTTGATGAATGCCGCGCGGGAGGATAATTCCGCCAATGCTTTGGCGATTTTTTCGTCCTGGCGGTGTCCTTCGATATCCACGAAGAACATGTATTCCCACAGTCCGGTGCGCGACGGGCGCGATTCCAGTTTGCTCATGCTGACCTGGTTGTCGGCCAGCGGCGCCAACAGTTCGTAGACTGCGCCGGGGCGGTTCTTGGCCGATAGCGCCAGCGAGGTTTTGTCGTGTCCCGAGGGTGCGGCGTCGTGGGCGCCGATCACCAGGAATCGGGTGGTGTTGTTCGGTTTGTCCTCAATGTTTTCGGCCACCTTTTCCAGGCCGTAATGTTCCGCCGCCGTTTCTCCGGCGATGGCGGCGGTGTTGCCGTCTTCCTCTGCGAGGCGGGCGGCCTCGGCATTACTCGCCACCGCGACGCGCGCCACACCCGGCAAATGCTGGTTGAGCCATTCGTGGCACTGGGCGAGGGATTGGGCGTGGGAAAACACCTTTTCCGGCTGGTTGTCGGCGCCGGGCTTGCGCAGCAGGTATTGATGCACCCGCAGATCGACCTCGCCGCAGACCTGAAGCGGGGTCTGCAACAGCAAATCGAGCGTCGTGCCTACCGCGCCGCCGGTGGAGTTTTCCACCGGAACCACGCCGTAATCGGCGTTGCCGGCTTCGACTTCACGGAATACTTCGTCGATGGAAGTGCATGGCTGGGTTAGCGCGGCATGGCCGAAATGCTTGACTGCGGCGGCCTGGCTGAAAGTGCCTTGGGGTCCGAGGTAGGCTATTGCCAGCGGTTTTTCCAGCGCAAGGCAAGCCGACATGATTTCGCGGAACAGGCGCGCCACGGTTTCGCCCGCCAGCGGGCCGGGATTGTTTTCCTTAATGCGGCGCAGCACCTGAGCTTCGCGCTCGGCGCGATAGACCAGCTTGCCGCCCTTCAGTGCGCCTATGGCCTGGGCGTGTTTGGCGCGGGTGTTGACGAGCTTGAGTATCTCATCGTCGATGGCGTCTATCGCCGCACGGTGTTGGGCAAGTTGGTCAGCCATGCGTATTCTCGAAATCGCGCATGAATGTCACCAGCGCCTGCACGCTATCCAGCGGCAGCGCATTGTAGATCGACGCGCGCATGCCGCCTACCGAGCTGTGTCCCTTGATCTGCACGATGCCGCGCTTTTTGGCCTCGGCAATAAAAGTTTCGTCCAGCCCCGGCTTGGTCAGCGTAAAGGGAATGTTCATGCGCGAGCGGCAGGCAGGCTCGACCGGGTTGCGGTAGAGCGTACTGGCTGCGATGGCGTTATAGATCAATCCGGCTTTTTCGACATTGATTTTCTCGATAGCCGCGAGGCCGCCCAGGCGTTTCAGCCACTGGAACACCAAGCCGGCCATGTAGATGCCGTAAGTCGGCGGGGTGTTGAGCATGGAGCCGTGCTCCGCCTGCACCGCATAATCGAGCAGTGTGGGGATGCCGGGGGCGGCGCGACCGAGCAGGTCTGCGCGCACGATGACGATAGTCAGTCCGGCAGGGCCGATATTTTTCTGCGCGCCGGCATAGATCAGCGCATAGCGCGTCACATCGATAGGGCGCGAGAGGATGTGCGACGACATATCGGCCACCAGCGGAACGCCGTCGGGCAAAATTGCGCTGTCGTGGACTTCGACGCCGTGAATGGTTTCGTTGGTGCAGACATGCAAATAGGCGGCGTTCGGGTCGGGATCGATTTCCCCGGCATTGAACCAGCGGGTGAATTTGTCGTTCTCCGTCGAACCGGCGCAACGCACCGTGCCAACACGTTGCGCTTCCTTGTAGGCCTTTTTCGACCAGGAGCCGGTCACCAGATAATCCGCCGAACGCCCGGCAAGCAGGTTCAGCGGTATCTGGGCGAATTGCAGCGTCGCGCCGCCTTGCAGGAACAGCACCTTGTAATTGGCGGGAATGCCCATCAGTTCGCGCAAGTCGGTTTCACACCGGGCGATGATGCCCATGAATTCCTTGCCGCGATGGCTCATTTCCATCACCGACATGCCGCAACCTTGCCAATCGAGCAATTCGTCGCGCGCCTGTTCCAGCACTTCCAGGGGCAGCACGGCGGGGCCGGCGCTGAAATTGTGTATACGTTCCATGATCAGAAGACAGAGGACAGAAGACAGAAGACAGATTTTGAGGAGATTTTTTTCATATTTCAAATTTCAATGTGGTTAGAAGACAGTCCCGAGTGCGAGGCAAACACACTCAGGACTCAGCACTGTTTTTTTACTCAGCACTAATATCCGTATCCGTATCGGTTTCGACGATGCGCTCGATGCCTACCAGTTTGCCGCCTTCATCGACGTTGATTAGCGTGACGCCTTGGGCGGTGCGTCCCATGAGGCGGATTTCCTTGACGCGGGTGCGGATCAGTACGCCGTTATTGGTGATCAGCATGATTTCATCGTCTTCGTTCACCAGCGTGGCGGCCACCACGCGGCCATTGCGCTCGCTGGTCTGGATCGCGATCATGCCCAGCGTGCCGCGACCGTGGCGGGTGTATTCGGTGATCGGGGAGCGCTTGCCATAGCCGTTCTCGGTCGCCGTCAGCACCGCCTGGTTTTCGTCTTCCGCCACCAGCAGGGACATTATTTTCCTGTCTTGCGCGAGACGCATACCGATCACGCCACGCGAGATGCGGCCTGTCGGGCGCACATCGTTCTCGTCGAAGCGCACCGCCTTGCCGTTGTCGGAGAACAACATCACATCGTGGCTGCCGTCGGTGATCGCCACGCCGACCAGATAGTCGCCTTCGTCGAGATTGACGGCGATAATGCCTCGCTTTGTCGGGCGCGAAAAATCCGACAGCGGGGTTTTCTTAACGACGCCGTTGGAAGTCGCCATGAAGATAAAGCGGTTCTCGTCGAACGTTTTAACCGGCAAAATCGCGTTGATCTTCTCGTCTTCTTCCAGTTGCAACAGGTTGACGATAGGCTTGCCGCGCGAAATGCGGCTGCCCTGCGGCACTTCGTAGACCTTGATCCAATACACGCGACCGCGGTTGGAAAAGCACAAAATATAGTCGTGGGTGTTCGCGACGAACAGCTTTTCAATAAAATCGTCTTCCTTGGTCGCCGTCGCCTGCTTGCCGCGCCCACCGCGTTTCTGGGCGGTATAGTCCTCCAGCGGCTGGGCTTTGACGTAGCCGCCGTGGGACAGCGTGACCACCATGTCCTGCGGCGCGATCAGGTCTTCCATATTCAGGTCCTGCGCGTTGGCGACGATTTCGCTACGCCGCTTGTCGCCGAATTGCAGCTTGATCGCGGTCAGTTCCAGGTTGATGATCTCGGTGACCCGTTGCGGTTTCGCCAGGATGTCGAGCAGATCGGCGATTTTGTCCATCACGTCCTTGTATTCGGCGACGATCTTGTCCTGCTCAAGACCAGTCAAGCGTTGCAGGCGCAGTTCCAGAATCGCTTGCGCCTGCGCATCGGACAAGCGGTAGCCCTGCGCTTGCAGGCCGAATTCGGCGGTCAGCCATTCGGGGCGCGAGGCGTCCGCCGCCGCGCGCTTGAGCATATCTTCAACCAGCGGCGAGTGCCAGGCGCGCGCCATCAGCCCTTCCTTGGCAATCGCCGGGGTGGGCGCCGCCTTGATTAGCGCAATAACCTCGTCCACGTTGGACAATGCCACCGCCAAACCTTCCAGCGTATGGCCGCGGTCGCGCGCTTTTTTCAGCTCGAACACGGTGCGCCGCGTCACCACTTCGCGGCGGTGGCGCAGGAATGCGTCCAGCATCTGCTTCAGGTTCAACAGGCGCGGCTGACCATCGACCAGCGCCACCATATTCATGCCGAAAGTGTCCTGCAACTGGGTGAGCTTGTAGAGGTTGTTGAGGATCACCTCGGGGTTCTCGCCGCGCTTGAGTTCCATCACCATGCGCATGCCGGATTTGTCCGACTCGTCGCGCAGCTCGGAGATGCCCTCAATGCGTTTCTCGCGCACCAGTTCGGCGATTTTTTCCAGCAAATGTTTCTTGTTGACCTGGTAGGGCAACTCGTCAATGATAATCGCCTGGCGGTTGTTGCCTTTTTCCATCTCCTCGAAATGCGCCCGGGCGCGCATGATGACGCGCCCGCGCCCGGTGCGGTAGCCTTCCTTGACGCCGACAGTGCCGTAGATAATGGCGGCAGTGGGGAAATCCGGCGCCGGGACGATGTCTATCAGCTCTTCAATGTCGGTTTCCGGTTCGGCCAGCAGCTTAAGGCAAGCATCAATGACTTCATTGAGATTGTGCGGCGGGATATTGGTCGCCATGCCGACGGCGATGCCGGAACTGCCGTTGATCAGCAGGTTGGGAATCTTGGCCGGCAGCACCAAAGGTTCATGTTCCGAACCGTCGTAGTTCGGGCCGAAATCCACCGTTTCCTTGTCGAGATCGGCGAGCAATTCATGGGCGATGCGCGCCATGCGGATTTCGGTGTAACGCATCGCCGCCGCGTTGTCGCCGTCCACCGAGCCGAAGTTGCCTTGGCCATCCACCAGCGGATAGCGCAGGCTAAAATCCTGCGCCATGCGCACGATGGTGTCGTACACCGCCGTGTCGCCGTGGGGATGATATTTACCGATTACGTCGCCGACGATGCGCGCCGATTTTTTGTAAGCCTTGTTCCAGTCGTTGGACAGCTCGTGCATCGCGAACAGCACGCGCCTATGCACCGGTTTCAAGCCGTCCCGAACATCCGGCAGCGCCCGCCCGACAATCACGCTCATGGCGTAATCGAGATAGGAGCGGCGCATTTCCTCTTCGAGACTGACGGGAAGTGTTTCTTTAGCGAATTGATCCATATGCGCGATTCTTGCTTTCTACCGGCCAACTGGCAACTATGGAAAAATAAAGGATTTTAACATGTATTGGCGGCCAGGGACTAGAGGCTGGAGGCTGGAAGCCGGTAAAACGCCGATGCGCAGCGCCGACATTTCCCGATCTCCAGCCTCTGGCTGAAAACTAATTTCCTCATGGTCGAATTTTTGTATAAAATAGTAAAGGTAATTCGAGTCGGAGTTAGGGTGTGCTGGCTTAATTCAAGAATATAATTGCTTAAATGGAGAAAAAAATGAAAATTGTATCGGCAAAGAAACTTGCTATTGGTGTTGCCACCGTTTCGGCCTTGTGCGGGCTGGGCATGAGCGTCGCCAATGCGCATCCCGTCGAGAAAGAGGGTTACTTAATCGACACGCGCAATAACGTCGTCAAAAACAGCTACAACGAGTGCTGGAGGACCGGCTACTGGACCCCGGCCATGGCGATTGCCGAGTGCGATCCCGATCTGGTCAAGCCTGAGCCTAAGCCCGAGCCTAAGCCTAAGCCTGCACCGGCTCCCGAGCCTAAGCCCGAACCCAAGCCTGCACCAGCGCCCGCGCCTATCCCGGCGCCGGCGCCCGCACCTGCACCCACCCCGGCGCCGGTTCCCCCACCGCCACCTAAACCAGCGCCTACCCCGGCGCCGGCTCCTGTGTATATGCCGCCGCCCATGACGCAGACCATGCCCATGATGCCTGTGGAACCCATGCCGCAGCCCATGCCCATGCCTATGCCTGTGGTTGAGCAGCCGGTTATGCCGTATTATTCCGCGCCGGATCAAACCCCGACCTTCGGCCCGGATACGCCTGCCGTCAGAGCCGAATTCTGGGCGGAAGCGCTGTTCGACTTCGACAAGGCCGTAATCAAGCCCGGCGGCAAAATGGCGCTGTTCAACTACATCGTGATCCCGATGAGAGAGCATCCTGAAGTCGAAATGCTGCTGGTGACCGGCCATACCGACCGTATCGGCACCGCCAAGTACAACCAGAAACTGTCCGAGCGTCGCGCTGCCGCCGTGAAGAACTATCTGGTCGAGCAAGGCGTTTCCGCCGCGCGCATTCGCACCGTCGGCAAGGGTGAGTCCGAGCCGAACCCGAATGCCAACACCAAGAACGACTGCCGTCATATGCCGGCCAAGAAACTGATCGCCTGCTTGCAGCCGGATCGTCGCGTCACCGTCGAGCCGGAAATCCAGGTGCCGGTCTCCAAGTAATTCCATCTCGGGAAAATTGGCCCCGCCATTGCGCGGGGCTTTTTTTATCCTGGGAAGCCCGGTTTGTCCTAGGCTGTTGAAATTTATCATTTTTTGACAAAAATTCAGCGCCGGTTTGTGGATTTTCTCAACTTGCGGACAGGGTCAAACTTTCCCGTTCATGGTTCGACAGGCTCACCACGAACGGGAAAGTTTGACCCTGTGCCTAGTGCGTATGCCGGGTTGCACCATGACAACCTACCTTATTTTTAATCCGTTCGTCCTGAGCCTGTCGAAGGATGAACGGATTAAAAATAAGGTAGGTCGT
>JBAYVP010000036.1:0-24594 GCA_041674485.1 Sulfuricellaceae bacterium | reverse complement strand
TGGATTGCACGGTTTTCCGGGCGCATGGCGGCGTTGCAACTCCTCAGAATGGAACAACCATTCTTCGTCGTTGCGCCTTGCCCTGCACCCGGAAAACCGCACACTCCAGCCCGTTCAACTGAGGTTTCTAGGATTACAAGAGGTTTTAACATGATCGAATTTTTCAACATAAAACGCGACATCCCGTTCATGAGCTATGCGCGGATCACCACCATCATTTCGCTGGTGACCTTCATCCTGGCCGTCGCGGCGCTGGGCTTCAAGGGGCTGAATTTCGGCGTGGATTTCACCGGCGGCACGGTGATGGAGCTTTCCTATCCGCAAGCTGCGGACCTCCACAAGATACGCGCCACCCTGGAAAAATCCGGCTACAGCGATGCTTCGGTGCAGAATTTCGGCACCTCGCACGACGTGCTGGTGCGCCTGCCGGTGAAGCAGGGCTTGACCGGCGCGAAATTGAGCGAACAAATCCTGCAGGCGTTGCACGGGGCGGATAGCACGGTCAAGCTGCAACGGGTCGAATTCGTCGGGCCGCAGGTCGGCAAGGAGCTTTACGAAAACGGCTCACTCGCGCTAATCGTGGTGTGCCTGGGGATTATGGCTTATCTGGCGATGCGCTTCGAATGGCGCTTTTCGGTGGCGGCGATCATCGCCAACATGCACGACGTGGTTATAATCCTCGGCTTCTTCGCCTTCTTCCAGTGGGAATTCTCGCTAACCGTGCTGGCCGGCGTACTGGCGGTGCTGGGCTATTCGGTGAACGAATCGGTGGTGGTGTTCGACCGGATACGCGAAAACTTCAAGAAAATGCGCAAGGCCACCGTGCCGGAAATTATCGACAACGCAATCACCCGCACCATGTCGCGCACCATCATCACCCACACCATGACCGAACTGATGGTGCTATCCATGCTGTTCTTCGGCGGCGAGGCGCTATTCTATTTCGCGCTGGCGCTGACCATCGGCATCGTCTTCGGCATCTACTCGTCGGTGCTGGTTGCCAGCCCCATCGTGATGTGGCTGGGCATCTCGCGCGAGGACTTCCTCAAGCCGGAAAAGAAAGAGGGCGAAGCGGTGGCGGAAGCGCTGCCTTAAGCTGGATGGGTGATGAAAAACTCCCGACCGTCGCGCCTCACCCATCACCCTATTTATAAATGGAATTAATCGCCACCCTCATCGACCTCGTACTGCACCTCGACAAGCATCTGCTGGCGTTGGCGCAGGATTACGGGGCGTGGATCTACCTGATCCTGTTCCTCATCGTGTTCTGCGAAACCGGGCTGGTCGTGACGCCGTTCCTGCCGGGCGACTCGCTGCTGTTCGTCACCGGCGCGCTGGCCGCCACCGGCGTACTGGCGCTGGATAACGCATTGCTGCTGCTGGTCTGCGCTTCGTTCCTGGGCGACAACACCAATTACTGGATAGGGCGCCACTTCGGCCCGAAAGTGTTCAAAAGCGAACAATCGCGCCTGCTTAACCCGCGCCACCTGGAACAAACCCACCAGTTCTACCAACGCCACGGCGGAAAAACCATCATCCTGGCGCGCTTCTTTCCCATCATCCGCACCTTCGCCCCTTTCGTCGCCGGCGTCGGACGGATGAATTACCGCCAATTCGTGCCGTTCAGCCTGCTCGGCGGCATCTGTTGGGTTGGCTCGCTGGTGCTGGCCGGCTACTTCTTCGGTAACATCCCGATAGTCAAGGATAACCTCACGCTGATGATATTCGGGATCATATTGATTTCACTGTTACCGGGAATAATCGGCATCATTCGGCGCCGCACGAATTCCTGAGCAAGAAACCGAGACGCTATATGTGTTTCGGGGTCTTAAACCTAGAAACCTCTTTAGAACCACCATGTTACACATATTGGCAAGCGGTCAACAGAAGTTTCTAGGTTAAATCCGGCAGTTTTAAATCCTTGCCAGTTTGAGCAAAAAGGGGTCAGGCCTAGGCTGTCGAAATTTATCATTTTTGACAAAAAAATCAGCACGGGTTTTTGGATTTCTCTCAAATTTACGGACAGGGTCAAATTTTCCCGTTCATGGTTCGACAGAGGCTCTACCACGAACGGGAAAATTTGACCCTGTGCCTCGCGCGTATGCCGAGGTCGCGCCATTCCAGCCTACTTTATTTTTAATCCGTTCGCCCTGAGCTTCGCCGAAGGGTCGAAGTGTGAAAACATGAAGACAGCGGGGGCAGTTCCGGTGCGGTGGTTCCCCAGCGCGTCGTACTCGAAGCTTTCCGCTTCGCCGCCCGGCAGAATGCGTCGGGTCACCCGGTTGGCGTCGTCGTAAACCCAGCGGGTGGTTTTTCCCTTCGCGTCGGTCTGGTTCACTTTGTTGCCGACTTCGTCATAGGCGTAGGTTGTCGTCACGGAGGTTCCGCCTGCGGTCAGCGTCACCTGCGCCAAGTACGTTACGTTGTCGGCGCAGATGAAGCTGGCGCCTGGAAGGTTTGGGTGGGAAGATGGCGTTGCAACCAGCGCCGCTGCTGGTGCAGCGAGGCTAACGAGGCCAAGGAGAGTGAGAGCGGCGAGGCGCATCCGAAATCTCGCCATCAATGGCACTGGAGAAAGGCGCAGGTGTCCGCAAAATGCGCTTGTTTCAACGCTTCGGCGCGTATCCAGAAGTAAAGCCGCCCCATGTCGCCCCACATGGTGTCGAGCAATTCATCGGAATCGAGTTGGAAGAGCAAGCGCCATTCTTCGGGAGCACCGCCGCCTTTCAGGGCGGCGCATTCGGGGGGCATGTCATTCTGGATTTGGTCGGGTTTGCCCAGGAGGCGATGTTTGGGGGTGTCGTTGTCCGTCTCTGCGCTGTTGCGCTCGTCGTAGCGTTCGTAATAGGCGTCGATTTGGGCATCGTTGAGTCCGGCGGCAAGCAGCGCTTCCTTGGGATGGTCGTCCAGGGAAAGGATGGTTTCGAAGGTCATGCCGACGGTGGGCAGGATGCCTTCTTCCTCGTTCAGCCCGTCCGGTGGGCTGGTGCGGGTCAGGCCGGATTCGTCGGGAGTGTAGAGCACGATGGCATCGGCGTTTTCTGCGGCGCTGCCGCCCCAGGGTTGTTCGATCACGTCGTAGAAGAAGTAGAGGATGCCTTGGGACGGCAGCCGTTTTTGCGTATCGAACGGGGCGGCTTCACGGCAGTTGATCTGGGCGAGGAAGCTTAAGGGGGCGAGGTTGCCATGCGGCCAATCCAGAGCGGCGGGCAGGTCGGGCAGGCCGCCGAAGTGGGAAGCGCCGAGGGGCGGGGTGATGTCGGATGAGGACGGCTTCAGGCCGATGGCGTGGGTGCTCAGTTTGGCTAGAAGCTTGTCGTCAAGCGCCGCAACGGGTGGTTCTTGGTCTGATGGCGCGCTGACGGCGGCGGGTGCGGGGGGCGCTGCATGGTCGGCTGGGAGGTCGGCTGATGCAAAGGGGTCTTCGCCGAGAACCGGGTAACGCTCCAGCATTTCCGCGAGATAGGCTTCGAGTTCTTCGATGGGGTTGTAGGGGAAGGTTTTGTCGGCGGATAAAGCGGGCCAGGTTTCGCGGAGTTCGGGGAGTTGCCTTTCCACGGCATCAAAATATCCGGGGCAGCCGAGCAGGCGTACCAGCCGGCTTCGGTAACTTAGTACTTCTACTGTTAGAGGGCGTTCGTAGCCTGTTGGGCAAGTGAAAAATATGGGGCGTCGGATCCGATTGATGGGTTCTTCGGGGACATCAAAGGCCAAACCGCGCTGCAAGCGATCAACACTACGTTTTAGTTCGGTCAACACCTTCTCCGCCAAAGCATCACTTTTCACTTCGTCGCATTTAACGTTAAACATGTCAGAGGTAAGGTCACGCCATGTCATTAGCAGGCTATCGAAGCAGGAGTGACCCGAAGGAAGCGTCTCGATTGGCACACCTTCAGGAAAGGGTTCGAACGCCCATTGGCCGAGTTGCTCAAACATCCGCTCGATATAGCGCCGCACTGCTGGTTCATAAGCTCTTTCAAAACCGTAAGATTCCAGGCGGTAGAACTCAAGATAGCGGGGATTTGCCGAAAGGCTAGGAACCCCGCCGCTTTGACGACCACATTCTCTGTCGAAGTTGCCGAACAAACTAGCTTGAGGGTCTATTTTCCTGATTCCCGCCCGGCGTAGCTCCCTGGCGTAGGCGCGTTTACGTTCGGGATTTTTTCCCCAATTGAAATCGTGTGTGCCATGCCAATGAAGCGAACGGGTCGAATAGCATGGCAAACTCCAGGTGAAAGCAAAGCCAATTGGCGACAGCAGAATGAATACTGTGCCATCAAGCGATTCCAAGTGGGTCACAAGGACGGCGACACGATCCGAGCGGTATTGTTCAGTAAGTTCTTCGAAATTTTTTCCTTTCAAGTCGCTAGGCTGGATGTCGAACCAATGTACGGTTGAGTTTTGCTTTGCTGTCATTTGTCAATCCCTTGCGCAGGGTGAATCTGATGGGAGCCCAATATATTTATCTCGCGCTTCCGGAAACACTACACCGATAGGCCGGACGCCCCAACCAGCTATGTCCTCAAAACCATAAAACGTCCCAATCGCAGCAGCAATAGCTCCACGCCCTTTCGCACTCTCACCCAAGGTTCTGACCGCAGTTTTCTTTCTCCAACCCAATTTAACCGGAATCATTCGGTCTGCCATTGCACCGGCGGCCTCGATCATTACGTACATGGAAGCCAAGCCCCCATGTAACTGCTTGTGCTGTGAGTAAGAAACCAATGACAAATCCGGCGAGTTTTCGGAGCCGCACAAGTATTTTGGAATGGTGTGGTGTTTTTCAGGTGGTTTTACCTTGTCCGCAGCGAGCGCGGCTTGTCGTGCCATAGCAACCGTCACCCCCAGAGGCGCAACATTTAGCATCATTATGGCGTCCCATACGGTAGGCTGGCGGCCTCCCGAAATACTAACCGGTGCAAAGGGACTCTGCATAGCGTGCATGGCGATAGTGGCGCCCACTCCGGCAATGCCAAGACTTGCCCCCACTTCCGTCATACTCATCAACCCACTCGGATCAACATTGTTAACCGGGTCCCCACTCGCATACCCATACTTGTTAAGCGTCAATGGATCATTGGGATTCCCCGCAAACGGATCAAGGCTGACGAACCTGCCTATTTCCGTATCCAGCCACCGCGCCCGGTTGTAATAAAGTCCCGCCTCCGCGTCGAACTGCTCCCCGGCAAAGAGGAAATCGTTTTTCGCCGCACCGCTACGGCTCTCCAAGCCGCCGTAAACCGCAAAGTCATACGCATCCGTCAGCGCGCCTTGTGCATCACTCAGCGCCCGCACACTCCCCAACCCATCCTGGTGATAGAACGTCCCCTGCCCGCCCCGCGTCTGCTGGATCAGATCAATGCCGTGCAGATACACCGTGCTTTCCGTCGCCGCGCCCAGCGTGGATTTCTCTTCCACCACTTGCGCATAAGGCAGATTGGCATCGACCAGATAGTTGATGGTTTTGCCGTCCGGCGTGGTTTTCTGGATGCGGTTGCCGTTCGCGTCGTAGCGGTAGGTCGCGACCGTCGTTGCGGTGGTTTCGCTGGTTCCGCGCTTTACCTCGGTGAGACGGTTTTCGCTGTCCCAAACGTAAAGGGTGGTCTGGTTGGGGTCGGTTTTCTTGACCAGATTGCCGTGCGCGTCCCAGGCATAGCTCGTGGTTTGGCTGGTCGCCGTAGCTCCGCTGCCGCTGGTTTGGGTGCTGCTGATGAGCCGGTCGTCCGCGTCATACTGGTAAGCCGTGGTAACGACGCTGCTGCCCTGCGTCACCGTCTCGCTCGTCCGGTTGCCGGTCTTGCCATAGGCAAAGGCCGTGGTCTTGCTGTTGGCCGGTGTTAGGCTGTCGGTCGCCTGCACCCCGACCAAGCGGTTCAAGCTATCGTAGCTGTAGGCCAGGGTGCGCAATGTCCCGCTTGCGCCGCTCTCGATGACGCCGGCGCGCTGTCCATTGGGCAACAAGGCGTACTGGAACCCGCGTATCGTTTTGCTGTTCAGGCTGTGGGTCAGCCCCGTCAGCCGATTCTGGGCGTCGTATTGCGCATCTGTCTGCGCCCCGTTGGGGTAACTGGTCTTAATCCGGTTCCCGTTGGCGTCGTACTGATAAGCGGTCACCTTCCCGTCGCGCCCGGTCACCCCGACCAGCCGGTTCAGGTTGTCATAAGCGTACCCCACCGTCCCCGCCGGCGTCGAAAGCTGGCTGCGGTTGCCGTTGGCGTCGTAGGCGTAGGCAAGGAAGCTTCCGTCGGGGTTGTCCTGGCGGGTTAGTCGATCCAGCGCATCGTACTGATAGCGCGTCGTACCGGCGTTGTCGCGCACCGTGGCGACTTGGCCGCTCGCGCTATAGGTTGTCGTGGCGGTCTTGTCCGGCGCAATGCTGCTCACCAACCGGTTCGCCGCATCATAGGCATAGCTCGTGCGCCGTCCATTGAAGTCGACATGCGCGGTGCGGTTCCCCAGCGCGTCATGCTCGAAGCTTTCCGCCTCGCCATTGGGCAGAACCCGCTTGACCACCCGGTTGGCGTCGTCGTAAACCCAGCGGGTGGTTTTTCCCTCCGCGTCGGTCTGGCTCACCTTGTTGCCGACTTCGTCGTAGGCGTAGGTTGTCGTCGCAGCCGTGCCGCCTGCCGTCAGCGTCACCTGGCTCAAGCGCCCGAGCGCGTCATAGCCGTACTGCACGGTGTTGCCGTTCTGGTCGGTTTCTCCCGCTTTTTTGCCGTCGGTGCGCCAAGCGATGGAACGGCTGGAGCCGTCCGGGTAAACCGTCTGGGTCAGCCGGTTCAGCGCGTCGTAGGCGTAAGTCGTGACATTGCCTTGGGCGTCGCCGGTCTGAATGCGGTTGCCGTTGGCGTCGTACTGGTGGGTCGTGGTCTGCCCCAGCGCATCGCTGCTCGCCGTCAGCCGCCCGGCGGCGTCGTAGCGGTTGATTTGCGCGTTGCCCTTGGCGTCGCGCGTCTGCTCGACACGCCCGACGGCATCGTAAGCGATGGTGTCGAAGGTTCCGTCAGGGTAGACGGTCTTCACCTTACGGTTGAGCGCGTCGTACTCGTAACGGGTGATCCGTCCGGCGCGGTCGGTGCGGCTCAACTTGTTGCCTTCGGCATCGTAGGAAATGGCCTCGCTCGTCCCGTCCGGGTAGGTGGTCTTGATAAGCCTTGCACTGGCGTCGTACTGGTAAGCGGTCACTCTCCCCAGCGCATCGGTGTGGCTGGTGAGCTTGCCCGCGCTGTTCCAGGTGTTGCGGGTGGTGTGGCCGAGTTCGTCGGTTTCGCTAATCACCCGCCCTTCGGCGTCATAGGTCTTGGCGGTGGTGACTGTGATTTTTTGGCCGGAATCGGTGGTGCGCTGCCAGCTTCGGCTAAGCTCGCGCCCGTTGGCGTCGTAAGTAAAGCTCGTCACGTTGCCCGCGGCATCGGTCTCGCTTGTGAGGTTGCCTTTTGCGTCGTAGCGCTTGGCGGTGGCCTGTCCGGCGATGTCGAGTTTGCTGAGGTTGCCCTTGCCGTCGTACTCCAGCCGGGTGGTGCGCCCCAGCGGTTCGATGATGCCGCTCGGTGCGGTTCCGATGAAGCTGTAGTGGGTGACGTTGCCGCGCGGGTCGGTGGTGGTGGCGAGTAGGGTTTTAAATGTGGGATCGTAGGTGTGGGTGGTGGTGTTGCCAAGCGGATCGGCTTCGCTCAGGGGTTTGCCGCTTTGCGGGTCGTAGTTGCGCGTGACGCTGTATCCGAGCGGGTCGGTGGCGCGGGTTTCAAGTCCCAGCGCGTCGAAGGCGTAGGTCGTCTTTTGGCCGAGGGGGTCGATTTTTTCGGTGATGTTGCCGTCGGCGTCGTAGGTGTAGGTGGTGGTGCGCCCCAGCCGGTCGGTGACGGTCTCGCGGTTGTTGGCGAGGTCGTGGTTGGCCTGGATGCTTTTGCCGCTGGCGTCGGTCACGCCGATGAGCCGTCCGTCGGCATCGTAGTTGTAGCGCGCCAGCGCGGTCCCGGCGGGATCGGTGTAGCCGGTCAGGCCGTGGCTCCCGTTGTAGTCGAGGCGGCTTTGCTGGTTCAGGCGGTCGGTGACGCCGATTAGGTTGCCGTTTGCGTCGTAGGCGTAACGGATGCGGTTGCCCAGCGGATCGGTGATTGCGGTGATGCGCCCCTGGGCGTCGCGGGTGAAGGCGACGCTCTGGCCGTTGCTGTGAAGTATGCCGCTCGCCCCGTAGGTCAGCGTATTGCCGTAGAGGTCCTGCACCTGGGTGATGCCCACGCCCTCTTTGAGGTAGTAGACGTAGCCTTCTTCGGTGGTGAGTTTGAATTCCTTGGGGTTCCAGGTCTCCAGGTTGTCCATGTCGTAGAGCACGCCGCCCTGGGGCTTGACCAGGCTGGGGACGTTGACGATTTCCAGTTTGCCGGTGACGCCGGGCAGTGCGTTGAAGCGCACGTCGATCATCGGCAACTGCGACAGTGCGCATTCCTGGGTGTTGTAGGCCTCGAAGCGTTGCAGGCTGCCATCGGGCAGGGTGATGCTGACTTTGCGCTTGCCGGTGGGGCGCAGGCAGACTTGCAGCGCCATGGGGTCGGCGATGATGTGCCAGTCCAGCCCCAGTGTCATGTTCTTGCGGAGTTGAACGCTCTGGTAATCCACGCTCCAGCCGTAGCCGAAATCCAGGTTTTGGTTCTTGCGGCGGGTGTCGTAGGTGCGGGTGACGCGGATCGGGATGCCGGCGGCGTTGACGTCAAGATCGCGGAAGGAGAGCGTGAATTGGCCGATTTTGAGGTCGCGGGTGAGTTCCACGGTGACTACGGCTGCGGCCAGGCGTCCGTTGATGTCGGCGGCGATCAGTTCGAGTTCGTAGAAGCCGTTGGCAAGCCGGGTGGGGTCGAGACGACCGAGTTTGCCGTTGGCCACAGGGGTCAGCCCGCGTCCGATTTCCACCCAGTCGGCTTCGGGCGCGCCGGCGGGACGCAGGCGCAGGATGTAGTAGGCGAAGTTGGCGGCGGTCGCGCTGCCGGTGATGTCCACGGGGGCGGTGATTTCGGCGTCTTGAGCGGGGGTGAGGAGGGCGGATTGGGGGGCGCTGAGGTCGGTCGGGTCAGCGACGGTGTAGACATCTTCCCGCGTGGCGCTGGTCACGCCGTCGCTAACCGTGAGGACGACTCGATGCGCACCTATCGTGGCGGCGGTGACCGTTGCCTTGCCGGTGGCGTCGAGGGCTACGTTGGCGCCGTCGACGGTCAAGGTCAGGGTGGGCGTTGCGCTCTTGCCGCCGTCGGCGGCGGCGAGGAGGGTGACGGTTTCGCCCTTGGCGACGGTTTTGGGGCTGATGGTCAGCACGGCGCTAAGCTGTCCGCCCCCCTTGCCGACCGCCAGCAGATAGCTCTGGTCGGTGTAAGCCGCGCCGTCGTCGACGCGCACGGTGATGTTGTAGGCGCCTTCTGCCGGATTGCTCCAGGAAACCGTGCCGCCGGCATCAACGCCCAAGCCGGTCGGGCCGGCGACGATGCGGTAGCTCAAGGGGTCGCCGTCGGGATCGCTGGCCTGGATGGCGTAGCGGTAGGGCGCACCGGCGCTCGCCTGGGGAGGTGGGGCGCCGAGGATGACCGGCGCATGGTTGACGCTGCCGCCGCTGTTGCTGCCGATACCGCTGGAGGCGGCTATGCCTGCGGTGACTACGCTGGACAGGGTGTCGCACGCGCTGGTCGGCTGGATGGCGTTAAGCCGGCTGAGGAATAAGCCGTTGACGATTTCCGATTGCGCCGGGAAATATTGCCAGCGGGTCGATTCCATTCCGCCGATTACGCTTTCCGCGATCTTGTCGAA
Organism: Sulfuricellaceae bacterium; assembly: GCA_041674485.1. GTDB lineage: Bacteria > Pseudomonadota > Gammaproteobacteria > Burkholderiales > Sulfuricellaceae > JAGXQV01. The sequence goes on along the minus strand of JBAYVP010000036.1, from coordinate 14,799 downwards.
CGCGATGCTGTTGTCCAGCGCCGGGGCAATGGCTGCGCCGGATAGGGCGGGGGCGGCCAGCGCCAGCCATGGCGCGCCGCCCGCCGGGTAGAGCACGGCGGTGGCGTCGCCGCTCAGGCGGTAATCGCCGCTGCCCTGGACGGCGTCTTCGACAATGTAGCCGCTGCCGCTCCAGCCGCCGACAATGATGACGCCGTCTTCGGCCAGGATTTGCATGCCGCTCGACGCGGCATTGAGAATCTCGGTTTTGCTGGTTTCGTCGATCTGCAATAGCGGCGCCGACGCGCCGACGTTGGCGGCGTTGAGTAATTGGATTTTTTGCCCCGCGATGCTTGCCTGGGTTAGCGCTTTGACGGCGGAAACGCCCGCGCCGGGGTGTGCTGCGTCCGCCATCAGGTATTCGAGGATCAGGTGCGCGTAGGCCGAGGCGCGCTCCATGGCTTGGCGCTTGTAGGCGGCCAGGGGCGTGTTCTGTTTCGCCACGACCGCCTGGGCGTAACGTTCCACGCTTAACGCGACGCCAGGGAACTTGGCTTTGACGATGACGCCGAGCACGATTTCAGGTTCGACTCTGGCGACGGCGAACGCATAGGAGGGCATCCGCACGTCCACGGCGCCCGATGCGCGCCGGTAGATGCGGGCGTTGGCGTCGGCCAGCGCGAAATAGCCCAGCGCCGCTTGCTGGAGCAGCAAGCCGGTTGCGTCGTCGCGCCCCAGCGTGGCGTATTGTTTGGCAGCCAGGGCGCTTTTGACGCTACCGGCCTTGGTTTGCAGCGCCGCGATTTGAGCCGCGGCGATGCCTTGGCCGTCGATTGCCAGCGCCTGGTATTCGCCGGCGGTGATGTCCTGAAGGCTGTCTTCCCATGTCCCGCCGATGGGGGAGAATAGCCCCACTGCGCTGACCAAGCGGCTACCCAGCACGAAATCGCCGCCGCTGGCCACGACTTGCCCGTCCGCCCGCAATTCGGCCTTGACGTGGATCAGGTAGGCGGGGAGATCGGCGGGAAACTCGTTCGCCGACGCCGGGCTGCCGTCTGCGTGCGGCTGCGGCAGATAGGCGGCAAGCGTGTCGGCGTCAAGCGGGCTGGCGGGGACGAAGGAGAGGGTCAGGCGCTTGCCGGCCAATCCCGGAAGGCTCGCGTTGAAACTGCCCAGCGCCTGATTTTGCGCGCGCTCGGCGGCGCTGTTGTAAAAGGCGTAGCGCAGGCTCCAGCGCAAGCTGTCGGGCAACGCGGAATAGCGCGCGCCAACCGCCACGGTGCGGTAAGGCAGGGTGCCGGGAAGGATGGCGTAATCCTTGCCCACGATGGTGCGCCCCCCCAGCACGTCGCCAACCGTCAAATCGGCGCCCTGCTGGCCGAGGAAGTTATTCAGGCTGCCCGCAAATCCGTTGTAGGCGGCAAGCAGGTTGGCGCTGTTGATGCCTTGGCCGCTGGTGGCGTCGCAGGTCGCGCCTTGCCTGGCGGAATCCAGCACGCCCTGGGCGTTGAGGCTGACGGCGGATGGCAGGTCCAGCCCCGGCTTATCGCCGGAGAGCTTGAACGACGCATCCAGCGGCGCCCAGGTGTCGCCCACCTTGTTCACTGCGCCCCGGCTCGGGATGTAATCCACCCAGGCTTCCACCCAGACGTGTTCCAGCTTGACGGCGCCAACCGCGCCGCCCGCCGCTACGGCGGAACTGGGAATTCCGCCTTGCGCCAGGAGGTTTAAGGCCGCATCGGCGGATGCAACGCCGCCGACCCAGTTCATCACCTTGTCCACGGGCAACTGGATCGTGCCGTAGACGTAGCGGGCGGGGATGCCGGCGGCGCGCAGCAGGGCGATTTCCAGGCTGGCGGTGTCGAAGGCGTTGCCGCGCCGGGATTGCAGCGTCAGGTCGGCGCCCTGGATGCTGCCGTAGGTGGGCAGGAATTCGATGTTGTTGCGCACCCAGTAATGGATTTTTACCGGGCTGTTGTTGAGTGCTGCGGCTAGGGCGCGGATCGCCGGGGTGAGTTGCACGTCTTCGGTTTCGGCCAAGTCGTTTGCCGTGGGGGCGGTCGTATCGATTGCCAATGCACGGGGCTGCGCGCGCTTGTAGGCTTCCTTGCTGTCGATAGGCGCTCTGACCTTGTCGCTCTGGTTGTGGAACGGCAAGCGATTGGCAGCGCGCAGGGGATCGGGTTTCTGGTTGCTGCCGAGAAAGCCGGCCAAGTCATTGACCGCATTGCCGCGTTGCGTGTCTTGGTCACTGTCGTCGGCGCTGTCCAACGCACGAAGTTTGGCCTTAAGCTCGGCCTGTTTGCTTTTGAATTGGGCTAATGCGGCTTGCTGACGGGTCAGGATTTCGGTGGGGAGGTTTTTATTTTTGAGTTGCTGGGCGGTTTCGCTGAACTGTTGTTCGACGGCAATTTCCAAGGCTTCGAGCTGGTTTTTTTGCTGACGGAGCAATTTGGCTTCGGTGCTGCTGTTTTGGCCTTTTGCGGCCTTGCCGGCGCCTTTTTGGGCGGTGTGTTTCATGGCCTCCAGGAGTTGGGCGTAGCGCTCCGTTTTGAGGCTAGGCGGGGTTGCCTGGCTCCGGGGTTGTTCCAGAGGGTGCGTTTGCGCTGCCTGCAAGGGTTGCAGGGTCAGGCTGGTGAAGGTGAGCAGCACCAGGGCTACGATGCGGCGCAATGTGTTGGTCGAGAACAATTTGTTTCCCCTTTGCGAAAATCCGATTAGGCAGAACGGGAGGACATTAGCATGTTTTTTGCAGGATGTAACCTGTAAAATTTTCTTGTTGTCAAGCCGCAAATGCATCTGCTATGCTGATAAGGTTTCAGTGCGAATATTTCGGATTGGTGCGGAACGATAGGCAATATAGTCCCGCACCCCATCTCATCTGCCGTTGTTTTTCCCGTGGTTTTGCCAAACGCACTCAAAGGGGAGTGGTCATGCGTAATCGGTTTTCGGTGGCTGTGTTGCTGGTGGCGTCATTTTTGATTTTGGCTTCCGGCCTGGCGACGGCGGCGTCTTTCTCGCCGTCAGTCCAGAAAGGCCTGGCTTGGCTCAGCAGCCAAGTCCAGCCTGACGGCAGTTTGACTGCCGAACCCACCGCCATGGGCAACGCGCTCCAGTGCCGCGTCGAGTCCGAGTACACCCTGGCGCTGTTGGCAGCGCCGTCTGCGCCCTTGACCAACGCCATTACCGCTGATGCCGCCGACGACACCGAGTCCCTGGCGCGGCGCATTGTTGCCCTTTCCGCCTCGGGCGGCGACGTTGGCGCCTTGATTGGCGTTTTGAAACAACGCCAGGATGCCGACGGCGGTTTTTCCGCGCGGATGTTTTCGGACGCCGATTCAATAGGGTTCAGCAATTTGCTGGATAGCGCCTGGGGGCTGATTGCGCTGACTGCGGCCAATGCCGGCGGCGATGCAGCGGCAACGGCGGCGCGCGATTACTTGATGGCCGCGATCGATGCCGGCGGCGGCATGACGGGGGGCGCCGACGGCGATGCCGTCCAGGCTGGCGCGCTGTCTCTGATCGCGCTTTCCGGCACGCCGCCCAGCGCCGTTTTGACGAATACGCTCAACAGCATGGCAACTTGGCTGGCAAGCCGCCAGGCGGCGGACGGCTCCTGGCTGGGGGACGCTTATCTGACGGGCATCGCTCTTTACGCCATCGCGCCACAGGCCGTCGACGGTGCGGTGCGCGACAAGGCGCGCAATTTCCTGGTCGGGCGGCAAGGGCCGGATGGTTCGTGGCAGGCCGACCCCTTTCTTACTGCCGTGGTGCTGCGAGCGCTGGTGCAGGATGGCGGCATTCAGAACGGGCCGCCGACCAAAGTGGTCGGCAAGGTGGTGGATGCCAAGGGCGGCGCGCCGCTGGTGGGTGCGACGGCGACGCTGACGCCGGCGGGGGGCGCGCCCTTGACGGCCACTGCGGCGGCGGACGGCGTTTTTTCGTTCGGTGACGATCTGGCGGCTGGCGACTATAGTTTGTCCGTGAGTAAAGCCGGCTATGCGGCGGCATCTGTCCCAAGTCTTACGGTTGTAGCGGGGCAGACTAAGGATGCCGGTGTCTTTGCGTTGTCTCAAAACGCCACGGGGGGTGGGATCGTGCGCGGCACGGTGACTGACGGGAGTAGCGGGAATCCTCTGGCGGGCGTTGCCGTCGAGTTGAAGATATCGGGTTATGGTGGGCCGGCTATTTTGATGAATGCAACCACCGATGCATTCGGCAGCTATGAATTCGGTGGTTTGCAACTGCCGCCCCCCAATTCATCACTGACCTATATGGCGACCATGACGGTCAGCCTCGCCGGTTACCAAAGTGTGATACAAACCACGGTTTTCGTGCCCGGTAGCGTTACTCTTTTTTCACCGGCGCTTTATCCCGTGAATACCACCAAACCCACGGCAAACACCATTTTCGGCAAAGTTGTCGATACCGCAGGCACACCTTTGGCCGGGGTGTCGATTACTTCCATTGCCAATAACCTGAACGGTAAAACGGCGCTCGACGGCAGTTTCAGTTTTGGCGGAGGTGGTTCGAATATGTTGAGCAGCATTACCTATGCTCTAGCGGGCTACCAGACGTATACCCAGCAGTTTACTACGCCAGCCGGAACTAATGTCGATCTCGGCACCATCGTTCTGAGCAATCTGGTGACTTCAACCTCGATTTTCGGCAAGGTCAAGAACCAGATGAACAGCAGCGCCATCGTCGGCGCCACCGTGCGGCTCAACGATAGCCTCACCGCCACCACCGACAACACCGGTGCATATACGTTCAACAATCTGAGCGGCAATAGTTTCGACCTGGCGGTGACTGCGCCCAGCTATATTGACCAGCGCTGGTCACTCAACGTAACCGAGCCGGCAAATGTTGCCAGGGATTTCCTGCTGGTTCCGATAAACGCCAATTCGCTCAATCTCGGCACTGTCGGCGTCAGCCCCAGCCAAGCCGGACTCAATGCCGACATGACGGTGACGGTCACGGTGACGAACCCGCAAACAATCCCGGTAAAGGGCGTGGCATTGTTGCAATTGATGAACCAGCAGGGCGCCACGATAGACACCGGTAGCGCCTACGATGCCACCGGCGCCAATCCGTTGGGCTTTTTCACGCTCAATGCGGGCCAGAGCTTGCCGATACTTTTCAAGTGGAACAGCGCCCAGTTTGCGCCCGGCAACTACACGGCGTCCGTGCGCATCGTCGCGCCGCAGACCATGAGCAAGGACTTGCCTCTGGGCGTGGGTCTTGCGATGGCGAATGGCGGATTTACCATCGTGCCGGGAAGCGAACTGCTCGGCGCCGTCACCGCCAGCCCGTCGGTCATTCGTAGCGGTTTCGATACTCCGGTGTCGCTGGCCGCCACCGTGCAAAACAGCGGCAACGTGCCGTTGCCGAACCAGTCTTATCGCCTGTCGCTGATCGATGCCGCAGACGGGAACGTCGTCGCGACCAGAACAGCCAAGGCGCTGACCTTACCGTCCCGCGCTATCGCCAAGCTGGATTTCGGTGCTTGGCTGCCTACGTCGAAGGGGACTTACCGCTTCAGCATCGTGGGCGACGACGGCAGCACCGGTTCGGTCACGGGTTCGCTCAATGTCGGCGCGCCGGCGCAGGCGACGTTTGGCTTGGTGAAATCGGTAGTGCCGACCGGCACGCAAACCGTTGCTGCCAACATCCGCTTGAACGATGTGCGCAGCCTTTCCGGCTATGTCGAAGACCCGCTGAAACCCTTGCTCAAGCAAGCCGTGCAAAGGGCGGTGCGTTACAACGACAATCTTTCCGCGACCTGGACCCACAACAATCAATGCTTCGGTTGCCACGTTCAAGCGCAAACCCTGGTGGGCGGCGATTTCGCCAACAAATTCGCGCCGAGCTACGACAAGGCGCAACGCGAGGCGGTCTACCACGGCATAGTCGATTACCGTCGGCCCGATGGGTTATTGGTAAGCGATGGATTCAGGCTTGCCAGCGCCGCCATAGGGGCTTGGGCGCTGACCGAATCAGCGCACATGGGTTCGCAAGAATCCGTCGATACCGTATTCGGCGCGTTGCGCAACCTGAAGCGAGGCCAGATTTCGAACGGAGCTTGGTCGGATGAGGATCCGTACTCGTTTATCGGCTGGATGGATATGATGTCCAATACACCCATGGCGGTGCGCGCCGTGGCCCTGTTTAAGAAATTCCTGCAGCAGCACCCCAATACCTACACCCAGATAGCACCTTCACTCTGGCTTGATTTGCCCAACAATATCGCCAACCGGCAACTGCGCACAGACCCGAACGGTAATGTGCTGGTGGCGACCTATGCCGGCACCATAGAGAGAGTTGCCCCGGATGGCAGCCACACGACCTTAACCACCAGCAATTCCGGTCGCTTTGATGTAGGAGCGGATGGTTCGATCTTCTATCTTGGCGCAGGCCAAAGGCTTACCAAACAAAGCCCCGACGGTACGCTCACCATTATCCCCGCCCCAATTTATTATGCCAACGGCTTTGCGGTTGGCCCGGACGGCAATGTCTACTATGGTTCGACTTTGCCCAACACTATTGACCGTGTCACTCCATCCGGCCAAATCAGCAGGTATGTCGCCAACGATCCGCTGTATATCTCGGACAACTCTTACATGGCGTTCGGACCAAACGGCGAATTGGTGGTAACTACTAGGGGAAGCAAATTGCTGCGCATCTGGCCGGATAAGCGGTCGGAAATCGTCGTCGATTTCAACGGCGCCAGCAATATCGTCGATATCCAGTGGCAACAAAATTCCTGGTGGGTGACGACCAATACTGGTGTTTATAAATATGACAGGGATTGGAAGGGCGGGTTCGTGCCCAACCTGGATTACCGCTTTCCTATAGCCAGCGGCATTGGCGGCCAGATTGGAATGTTAAGCGGCTTTACCGTCATCGGCGAAGGCCGTTACGCCATGTCCAGCAACACCACCGCACTGTTTCGCGCCGATGCGCTACCCGCCGAAACCCAGGTCAGTCAGTACGACGCCATGGAAAGCAAAGCCGTGGACTGGTTGTTGAGTTACCCTCAAACCAGCGGAGGCAATAATTTCCAAGCGGCGCTGTTTATGCTTGGTCTCGCCGGCGCCATCGACGATATTGCCGACCCGACCCGCAAAGCAAAGATGCAAACTGCAATCCAAAACATCGGCGCGATATTGAAAGCCAGCCAATTGCCGAACGGCGGTTGGAACTGGCTCCCAGGAATGGCAGCGGACCCCATGACTACTGGCGCCGTCGGCTATGCGCTGGATACCCTCAACCCGGACATCAATGAGCCTTACATCCGCAAGGCGCTCGATTTTCTGTTGTCGTCGCAGCAGCCCGATGGCTCTTGGATTTCTCCTTCAGTCGCCAGCCTGACTCCCGGCAGGGGCAATCTCACCGCCCAGGCGCCCACTTCCTGGGTCAATATCTGGCTGCCGCGCTTGCTGGAACGCGTAGGCAGCGTCGATACCAGCCTTACCCTGGAATTGCCGGCCAACATTGTGTTGAAAAATCCGGCAATAGCGCCCGACATCACTCAGGCCGGCGCCGGCGGCGTCTCCTACACCTGGAAATTCACGGGAGACCCGGATAATTTGCCGATCGACCTGGGTTTCGACCTGGAACTGCAAAACCTGCTGCCGGGCGAGACGCGACCAGCCGCGGCAGCCGGGAGCCTGACGCTGACCAACGGTTTGTCCGGAATCACGTCGTCGATTCCGATTGCCGTGCCTAGCGTTTCCGTTCCTTCCGGCGTCGGCGTCGCGGCGGTGACCGATCAAAGCGCTTATCCGGCGCAATCCGATGTCGTCGTCACCGCGACCGTGTCCAATCAAAATATGGCGGCACAGGAGGCCGTGGTCAAATTCGACATCGTCGATGCCCTCGGCGTGACGGTTGCCAGCCTGCCCGCAGCCAATGTCTCGCTGCCGGCGAACGGCAGCGCCAACGTTTCGGCGGTCTTCAACACCGGTGTCATCCTGGCCGGCGGCTATAATGTCCGGGTCAGCGCCGCCAATCTCAGCGGCGCGCCGCTGGCGAGCGGCATGGGAGCGTTTGCCATTCTTGCCGGTGCGGCCAAATCCAGCGTTAATATCAGCAGTGACAAGACCGCCTATCTTGCCAACGATACGGTCAATCTGCACACGCGGGTCGGCAACGCCATGAGCAACGATATTTTGAGCGATATCAGCATCGTTACCACATTGTCCGCCCCGGACGGCGCGGTCAGTTTCAGCAAGGCCGAACCCCTGGCGCAACTGTTGCCGGGCGCCTTCAAGGATTACCACTATGCCGTCAATCTGGTCGGCGCGCCGCTCGGGCTATACAAGGCCGGTGCGCGGGTCTTGGCCGGCGACGGAACGACGCTGGCGAGTTCGCAAAGCTTCGTGCAGGTGCAGGCCGCGCCCAGCCTCAATGTTCAGGGGATGTTGAGCGCAACGCCCGGTGCGGTGATGGTCAACCAGCCGGTGACGCTCTCCGCCAATGTCACCGCTACGGCTGCCGTGAACGGCTTGCCGTTGACGCTGGCGGTGGTCGATCCCACCACCTCGCTGGTGATCCAGCAATGGACGGAGAATGTCGCCAACCTGGCCGCCGGTGCGACTTACCAACTGGCGCCGCAGACCTGGAAAGCTGCCGGCAAGAGCGGAGATAGCCTGCTTGCGGTTCTCTCCGCCGATGTGGGCGGCAAATATGTCAATCTCGCCAGGCAAACGCTGAGCCTCACGCCTTCTCTGGCGCAACGGGTCAGCGGCAGCCTCGCGCTGTCCAGCGCCGCCCCCATGCTGGGCGCGGCGCTGACCCTGACCGGAAACATCGCCAACAACGGTGATTTGGACTTGAGCAATCTGGATGTCGGCGTCACGATCATCAATCCGGCCCATCCTGAGACGCCGCTATTCAGCCAGACCGCAAGCGGTCTCAGCCTTGCTCAAGGGGCCGGCAGCCAAGCCGGCGCGACCTGGGTGGTGACGGGGGTTGCAGGCGTCAAGCTTAGCGCCGTTTTGCGCGTCGTACTTAACGGCGACGTTGTCGAACTCGCCCGCCAGGATTTCGTTCCGGCGGCGGCGTTGGCCGACAACGTGAGCGGTAGCCTTGCGCTTTCCAGCCTGACGCCCTTGCCCGGAGAAACTTTGACTCTGACGGGCGCGCTCAACAACATCGGTGCGCTCAATCTTGTCGGCATTGCTACGCAGTTCAGCATCGTTGATCCGAGCGCCCCCGACACGCCGCTATTTACCCAAAACGTCGGCGTCGATCTCGCTGCCGGCGCCGGAAACACAAGCAGCGCTAACTGGGTCGTCGTCGGCGCGCTCGGCGCCAGGCTGAGCGCGATTTATACCGCCAGCCTCGGCGGCCAGACCGTCACTATCGGCAAGCAGGATTTCCAGCTTGTGCAAAAGCTGGCCGACCGGGTCAAGGGCAGCGTCACGCTTAGCAGCGCCTCGCCGCTGCTGGGCGACGATCTGGGCATCAGCGCCGGCATCGTGAATCAAAGTGCGGTGGCGCTTCCCGGCTTGGCCGTCAGGTTGGTCGTCGTCGATCCGCAAACGCCCGATGCGGTGCTCTATTCCAAGAACGCCACCCTCGATCTGGGCGGAGGTCAGACCCAGGTCGTAAACGGCGACTGGGTCGTCAACGCCCCCGCCTATGCCCAGTTGGAAGTGCGTGTGCTTGCCGGAACAGAAAACGTGTTGCTTGCCAGCCAACCTTTCAGCGTCAAGCCCAAAGCGGTGGTGAGCGCCGCTCAGGAATTGGGGGGACGTATTCTGGTCTATTTTTCCTGCCGCCCGGATTGGGACGATCATGATCGTTACCAATATTGGGAGCGCAAGGCGCCGTGTTTCGGCGAGCGTCGGCAATTCATCGACAATCTGCTGAATAGCCTCGGCATTCCTCATGCCATCGTCGATGACGAAGAGGAATTTGCGGACGCATTCAGAAACCATCGTTACAACGCTTATTGGTTGCTCGGTGCGTTTACGCACTTTACCGGCAAATTGGTCGATGAACTCAAGGAATCAGTATATCGCGGCGATGCGCTGATACTCGATTCCGGCTTGCAAGCTTGGCGCAATTGGGACTTGCTGGAGGCATCCGGGGTGCGCTATCGCGGCAGGTTGTACTTCATCCGCCAGGACATCGCGACGCTCGGCAAGCTTTTTACCGCAGTCAATCTTGCCACGGAAGGCCGGCCTCTGATGTTGGAAGCCGGCAACGGCGTGATCGAAGGCGTGTATCAGACCAACTTGGTCAACAATATCGACGATGACGACGACGATAGGCTGGGCGAACGCGACGAGCATAATAAAAAAACGTCCCGCACCAGGCCAACGACTTTCCCGGCCATTGTTTCCAATGTTTACGGCAAAGGCCGAGTGCTGCTGTTCAACTTCGATTTGCTGGATACGTTGATGAATACTCAGGACTCGAACTGGGCCGTGCTTGCGAAAGATGCGTTTGCCTATCTCAAGCCCCAGGACGCCAGTATTTCGATGCTCGGCGGCAGTATTCCGCTCGATATTCGCTTGTCCAGCAAAGAGGGCGACGCCACGGTTAAGGCGCAGCTTACCCTGCCGCCGGGCGCTTCGCTGGTTGACAGCAAGCCTGCGTCCGTCGTCGAAGAGGGCAAGCCGACTTGGACCGTGGCCGTCAAGAAGTCCGAATCTCAGGTTATTCAAACTTCGCTCAGCGGACCGGTACAACCCGGCGACGCGCATGTCGTCACCCAGGTGAGCAATGTTGCCGGCGGCGCCAACATTGCCACGCTGGACACCGGCTACACGGTGCTTGACGCCAATCAGGCCGCGGCTCGGACTGTTGCCGCGCTTGGCGCGCTCAACGTTTCCAAAAACGAGAAGAGCTATCGAGACAAGGCGATCAACAACATCAACGATGCGCAATCCGATGTGAAGCGCGGACGGTTCGAACAAGCCATCCGTGAGTTGACGGAAGCCGCAGATTTTGCCGCGCGCATCCAGAGTGCCGACCCCACTAGTGCAAGACAAGCCATCGACCGCTGGCTGCGCGATGTCGAAATCGCCAGCCTGGAAGCGGACAAGCACAATAAGCCGCCGGTGGTTTTCCCGCCCAGGAACGAGTGCAAGGTGCGCGCCGGCATCTCCGGCAAGGACAACGACCGGTCGCTTGATATCGACTTCGAACCCAAGGCGGACGACTTGGGGAAAACGGGCGATATGTTCGTTGCTGCGGCGTTGGAACTGGATAGCGTTCCTCGATGGTTCTTTTTGAATAAAAACGGCTGGACGCTCTGGCAAGGCGGCGTGTTGCCGCAACATGGCAGCGGAATACTTGGCGCCAAGACGCTACGCGTGCTCGACAAGCTCGACACTTCCGGTTTCGTGGGCGCATCGATTTATGTCGGCTACCGGGTGGGGAGCGGGGAAGTGAAGCTATATCCAGCTTTCACTGTGAGATAAGGGCAAGTCCCCTTGGGCTGAGTTTCAGGGTAAGTTTGTTCTCCGCGCGGGGAAAAACCATTCACCGCAGAGGCGCAGAGGCGCTGAGGAAAAACAACTTTCGTTGATTTCTCGGCGTCTCTGCGGTAAATAATTTTTTTCTGGGCGAGAACAAATTTACCCTGGGCTGAGTTTCGCCAGGGGTGACTATCGGTTACTGGTGGGAATCAATGCCGTCACCAACTACCGGTGAGCGCCAGCGTGACGGCGTAATACAACCCCAGCGCGACCCAGGCGTACATGATGAGGTCGCCGAGGAAAGTTTTGGCGTTCAGGCTGCCCAGCCAGCGCTTGATCAGCAGGAGGGCGATCAGCGCCAATACCGCGCCCGTCAGTATATAGCCGGGGCTGAAACGCCATATCTCATGCACCCAGGCTTGGAGCCAGCCGTTCGGGTTGAGGAATTTGAATATTGTTCCGACAACGCCGAGGAACATCAGGCAAAACAATGCGATGTCGATCAGCAGGTGCAGGAGGTTTTTGACTTCTTTGCTCATGTGAAGCGCCTTTCCGTCAGCCGCCCGCTTCTTCCAGCGCCATTTCCAGTTCCAGCCAGTTTTCTTCCAGCGCGGCGATGCGCGCTTCGTGCATTTCGCGCTCCTGATTGAGTTTCGCGATGCGCGGATCGGCGGGGGCTGTGTATAGGGCGGGATCGGCCAGTTGGCGGTTGATTTCACTTAACGCTTGCTGGCATGCGGCCATTTCGGCCTCTATCTTGTCTTTCTTCGACACCAGGGCTTTTTTCTTTATCGCCGGCTCGCGTTTGGGCTTTTCCGTCGGCGGTTTGGCGCTTTCCCGCGGGCGGCGCGCTTCTATCCAAAGCCGGTAGTCGTCGAGGTCGCCGTCGAACAGTTTGGCTGCGCCGTCCGCCACCAGCCACAGTTCGTCGGCGGTGGAGCGGATCAGGCTGCGGTCGTGGGACACCAGCACCATCGCGCCGCCGTATTCCTGCAAGGCCAGGGAGAGCGCATCGCGCATGTCGAGGTCGAGGTGATTGGTCGGCTCGTCAAGCAGCAGCAGGTGCGGTTTTTGCCAGGCCAGCAATGCAAGCGCCAGACGGCTTTTTTCGCCGCCGGAAAAGCTTGCGACCGGGCGGTTTTCCTCGTCGCCGGCCAAGCCGAAGCGCCCGAGGAAGTCGCGCAGTTCCTGGGCGGTGTTCTTGGGGGCGAGGCGCTCAAAATGTTCCAGCGGCGTCGCGGCGCTGTCGAGATGCTCCAACTGATGCTGGGCGAAATAGCCGATGCGCACATCCGGCGCCATTTCCAGGCTGCCCGAGGTGGGCTGCAATTCGCCGGCCAGCAGCTTGATCAGCGTCGATTTGCCCGCGCCGTTCGGCCCGAGCAGCGCGATGCGCGCGCCGGCGCGCAGCACCAGGTCAAGGTTGTCGAACAGGGTCTTTTCGCCATAGGCGAACGATGCTTTTTCCACGCGCATCAGCACGTCGGGGCTGCGCTCCGGCGCTTCGATCTCCAGCTCGAAATGGCCGTTGGCGACATGGGCCGGGGCGAGGCGCTCCAGCCGTTCCAGCGCCTTGATGCGGCTTTGCGCCTGACGCGCCTTGGTGGCCTTGGCGCGGAAGCGGCGCACGAAATCTTCCAGGTGGGCGATTTTCGTCTGCTGTTGGCGGAATGCCTCGTTTTGCTGCGCGGCGCGCTCGCTGCGGGTGCGCTCGAAATCGTCGTAGTCGCCGCTATACAGGTCGATAACCTGATCGTGGATGTGCGCGATGCGGTTCACGCAGGCGTTGAGGAATTCGCGGTCGTGGGACACGATCATCAGGCTGCCGGGATAGCGCGCCAGATATTGCTCCAGCCACAGGATGGCTTCGAGGTCGAGGTGGTTGGTCGGCTCGTCGAGCAGCAGCAGGTCGGCGCGATGCATCAACGCGCGCGCCAGATTCAGGCGCATGCGCCAGCCGCCGGAAAAGCTCGCCACCGGACGCTCCAGCGTGTCATTGGCGAATCCCAGGCCATTGAGCAATTGCGCCGCGCGCGCAGGCGCTGCATAGCCGTCGATGGCCTCGAAGCGGTGCTGCGCTTCGAACCAGGCGGCGTCGTGATTGCCCTGCGCCAGCATTTTTTCAAGCTGCCGCAGCTCGCTATCGCCGTCAAGCACGAATTCCAGCGCGGCCAGATTGGAATTGGCGATTTCCTGCTCGACAAACGCCAGCGTTTTGCCCTGTTGCAACGCCACTTCGCCGCCGTCCGGTTTTAGCTCATTGCGGATCAGGCGAAATAGCGTCGATTTGCCGCAGCCGTTCTTGCCCACCAGGCCGACACGCTGGTTGGCGAAAACCAGCAGGTTGGCCTGCTGGAACAGTGCGCGCCCGCCGCACAGATAAGTGAGATTCTGGATAGTTAGCATGGGGCGCTATGATAACAGACCGCCCGAGAGTTGCAGGTGTCGTGGACGCGGGAGACAGGGTGAATTTGTTCTCGGCCCGGGAAAAAACCATATCACCGCAGAGACGCAGAGACGCTGAGGAAAAACAATAGGTTGTAGAATTTAATGGTTTCACCATTTTCACCATTTTCATTGATTTCTCTGCGCCTCTGCGTCTCTGCGGTGAATAGTCTTTTCCTGAGCGGAGAACAAATTTACCCTGATGCGGGCGATACGGCGAAATATACGCAACGCGTTGAAGTCGTGCGCCGCATGGTCTATATTCCATAGTGTGCAGCAACCCATTTTTAACCCAACTAAAAAGGAGAAAGCCATGGCGAACATTAGCCGTTACGAGCCGTTTGACCTTACCGGTGAGCCGTTCGACGATCTGTTCCGGGGATTCTTTCGCCCGGTGCGCTTCGAGGGGCAAGCCCAGCAGTTGCAAATTAAGATGGACGTGAAGGAAGACGACAAATCCTACACCGTGCATGCCGACATTCCCGGCGTTAAAAAAGACGACATCCATGTCACCATCGACGGCAACCAAGTCTCGATCAGCGCCGAAGTGAAAAAAGAAAAAGAGGAAAAGGAGGGTAATAAAGTGCTGCGCAGCGAACGCTATTTCGGCAAGGTCGCACGCAGCTTCGCACTGGGCCAGGACATCGACGAGGCTGCTTCGTCGGCCAAATACAACGACGGCGTGCTGGAACTGGTGCTGCCGAAGAAACAAACCGCGCCGACGAAAAAGCTGACGATACAATAAGCGTTTCCGGCGTGGAACGTACAAAGAGGGCGACATGCGTCGCCCTCTTTGCGTCTGAAATCCGATGCGCGCATTATCCTAGAAAGCTCAGTTGACCGCTTTCCAAGATGCGTAACATAGTGGTTCTAAACAACTTTGTCATATATTTTGCGTTCACCCGTATGGTGAGAACGCTACGAGCTGGATTGCACGGTTTTC
>JBAYVP010000035.1:0-24891 GCA_041674485.1 Sulfuricellaceae bacterium | reverse complement strand
GATGGTGCATGGTTGTAAGTGCGGCACTTTCGCGCTTACAACCATGCAGACTGGGCTTGTTTTGAATATTTGCCATCACCGAACATGATTATCAGTCCATCAATTTAGCTGACCAGACTCAGTAATGCCCAGGTATCCCCTGATACAGTAGTCCGAGCAGAGGAAGGCGATAGCGCAATTAGGCCGGCAAGGTGGCAAGCTTTGCAAAATGCGCTTGAAAATGCCGGGATTGAGTTTCTCGAAAATGGAGCGGTGATACCACATGACTCAACCACTCCATTCGGAGTTGCTGCATCGCCGGATATACCATTAGGTGTCAGGCGTATTTGGAATTTAAGGGGGTAGCAAATGCATTTTCTAAAGTCTCTACGGCTGGACGGGTTTTTGTCATTCCCGCCGGGAAGCGACGCAATAACTCTTGGGCCGCTGAACGTGCTTATCGGCCCGAACGGATCGGGAAAATCCAACCTGCTCGAAGCATTGGAGTTGCTCAACGCGACGCCGAAGGCTTTTGCCGCAGCGATTCGGGATGGTGGTGGCGCCAGGGAGTGGCTGTGGAAAGGCGATGAAACTAAAACCAGCGCAAGCATCGAAGCACGACTGAGCGGAACTCCGCCGATGCGGGATTTGCGTTATCGGTTAGCGTTTGCCGCATCCGGTCAACGTACTGAAGTAATCGATGAAGTGATTGAGGAGGAGGAAAAACGACGTCCCGCCGAGGCCGACGTTTTCTTCTACTACCGTTTTCGAGCCGGGAATCCCATTATCAACCTGCGAGAGGTTAAGAGTGGCCGTCGGACAGAAAAACACTTGGAGCGACCCTTGGAGCGGCAAAGCCTCTTGCCTGACGAATCAGTGCTCTCACAGCGCAAAGACCCTGATATCTACCCAGAGTTAACGTGGGTAGGTCAACAATTCACTCGCATTCAAATGTTCAGGGAGTGGGGTTTTGGCCGCTATACTGAAGTTCGTAAGCCACAGCAAGCCGACCTGTCCTCAAATACTTTGTTGCCGGACGCAAGAAACCTTGGATTAGTGCTCAATCAGTTGGAGCACTCCGACGCTGGTCCCGAATTTAATGGTCTCTTATCGCAGTTTTTGCCGCGCTACCAGCGCTTCAGCACACTGATCCAGGGTGGCACGGTTCAGTTCTATTTGCACGAACAGGGACTCAAGGCGCCGATTCCCGCTACACGTCTGTCGGATGGGACGATTCGCTTTATGGCGATTCTTGCGTTGTTGCTTTCCCCTGAGCCTCCTCCTTTGATCTGCATGGAGGAGCCTGAACTTGGCCTGCATCCAGATGCATTAGCGTTGCTCGCAAACCTCCTTGTGGACGCGTCCAGGCGTACTCAACTTATCGTCACGACCCATTCCGACGCACTCATTTCCGCGCTGACTGATCACGCGGACTCGATTTTCGTTTGCGAGCACCGAGGAGGGACTATTCTACGCCGGGTTGAGTCAAGCAAATTGCGCTACTGGTTGGATCGCTATCGGCTGGGCGAAATATGGCGTATTGGCGAGCTTGGAGGTAATCCATGACGGAAATTGCAATTTACGCAGAGGGTGGTGGAGACACGGCACAACAAAAAGCCGATCTGCGGCGAGGTTTTGACGGGCTGCTCAAAAACGTGAAATTAAAAGCGCAAGAGAAACGAAGATGATGCCATCCACTGAGTCGGCTGTTTGGATTGCGCTTTCCACCCTGTGCTGAATGCGCGCTGGGCTGAGGTGGACTTCCAGCGCGGCGTGTGGACTATCCCCGCTGAAAACAGCAAAAATGGCAAGCCGCACACCATTTACTTGTCTGCCTTCTCCCTCCCCCACTTTCGCACACTGCATGAGTCCAATGGTGCGCATGAGTGGTGTTATCCGAAACAGGGACGGTATGGGCGCAAACCATCACCAAGCAGATAGGCGACCGGCAAAGGCTTGAGGCCTGGCTAGTTTTGCTGAAAGTCTACGAGGCTGGGAAAGATTGGAAACTGCCCCCCATTCAGTGGGAGAAAAAAGCGTAGAATGTGGCACATATTCAACACAAGGAAATCCCATGGAAGCCGCACATGTACACGTCAGAATCGACGCAGACACAAAAGCCAAAGCCGAAGGTATTCTTCAAGAGCTTGGCTTGACCCCATCGCAAGCGGTCAAGCTGCTTTACCGCCAAATCATTTCAAGCCGGGGCATTCCATTTACCGTGAACCTCCCGAACGATGAGACGGTATCCACGTTCAGAGCCACCGACAAAGGGCGGGAGCTTCACCGCTACGACTCTGCGGACGCCATGCTGAAGGACTTGAAGGCCAATGCTTAAGCCCGTCGTTACGGGCGCATTCAAGCGCGAATACCGGCTTGCGATGAAGCGCGGGAAGAAGATTGAACGGATCGACGCAATAATCCGCTTGCTGATCGAAGAAAAGCCGCTTGATGTGGCGAACAGAGACCACGCCCTGACCGGCGACTGGGCGCCACGGCGGGAATGCCACATAGAACCGGACTGGCTGCTGGTCTACAAGATAGACGGCGATACCATCATTTTTGAGCGGACGGGCACACATAGCGACCTGTTCCGTTGACTGTTTGCTGCGCCTAGCCCGAGGCTGATCCCCGAGGGCGAAAACCGGGTTCCCCTTCTCGGCTGGCGTGGCTCCTGATTCTCAAGGGGAAATGTGAAAGGGGCGCAGGATGTACGACGAATCCACTGTGGTGCTTGCATGATCCTAGAAACCTCCGTTGACCGCTTGCCAAGATGTGTAATAGGGTGGTTCTAAACAACTTTGTCATCTATTTTGCGTGTACCCGTATGGTGAGAGCGCGACTGGCTGGATTGCACGGTTTTCCGGGCGCATGGCGGCGTTGTAACTACAAGAGAAGAGAATGGAACAACCATTCTTCGTCGTTGCGCCTCTTGTGCCCAAGCCGTAGGCCGTCGGGTATGCCCTGCACCCGGAAAACCGCACACTCCAGCCCGTTCAACTGAGCTTTCTAGGTTGAACCCAACTCCAGCCTGCGAACCTGTGGGGGTAAATGTGGGGGGTAGATTTCAAGGAATCCGCAGCAAAGCAAAAAGGCCAATCCGAAGATTGGCCTAAGTGCTTGATTTTACTGGTCGGGGCGAGAGGATTTGAACCTCCGACCACTTGCACCCCATGCAAGTACGCTACCAGGCTGCGCTACGCCCCGAGAAGCGTTGCATTATAGCCGAAGTTGCGGCGTTAGGCTAGGCTTGCAGCGTTCCCAGGATGTTCTGGATTTCCCGGCGCAATGCCGTCAGGTTTACGAGGGACAAGTGGGCGCCCGGCACGTTTGGGATGGGGGTGGGCGGGGTGGGCGTCAATTGCTCCGGCTGCGCTACGGTTTCCTGTTTGGGGATTTCCGGTTTGGTGCTTTCGCCGCCTTCCAGCACATGGCGTGCGCCGTCTATGGTGTAACGGTCTTCGTATAGCAATTCGCGGATGCGCCGGATCAGCAGCACTTCGTGGTGCTGGTAGTAGCGCCGGTTGCCGCGCCGCTTGACCGGCTTGAGCTGGGTGAATTCCTGCTCCCAGTAACGCAGCACATGCGGCTTTACGTCGCACAGCTCGCTCACTTCACCGATTGTGAAGTAGCGTTTCGCCGGGATCGGCGGAAGTTCAGCCTTGATTGCCGGTTCCATGGTTGGCGGTTTCCACTAGCGCCTTGAGTTTCTGGCTGGCATGGAAAGTCACTACGCGGCGGGCGGTGATCGGAATTTCTTCGCCGGTTTTTGGGTTGCGTCCGGGGCGTTCCGGTTTGTCGCGCAATTCGAAGTTGCCGAAACCGGAAAGTTTAACGCCCTCGCCATTTTCCAGGGAGGTGCGGATTTCTTCGAAGAAGGATTCCACCATGTCTTTGGCTTCGCGTTTGTTCAGTCCGACTTTTTCGAACAACAGGTCAGCCAATTCGGCTTTGGTCAACGTCATAACTTTTCCTTAACTACGTAGCGTGGCGCCAAAACGGCTGCCCAAAATCTGCACCAGAGATATGACGATAGCATCAGTTTCATCGTCGGTCAAAGTTTTTTGAGTATCTTGCATCAGCATCCGGAATGCAAGGCTTTTTTTACCTAAATCAACACCTTTGCCGCGATACACGTCAAACAGGGTTAAATCCGCCACACTCGGCGGCAGGTGTTCGTTTGCCGCATCCAGCATGGCCTGGGCGTTTACGGTTTCGTCCACGATGAGCGCGATGTCGCGCCGCACCAGCGGGAATTTGGATACTTCGGCGAATGCGGGCAGTTGGCGCTGGAGCAATGCCGGCAGTTCCAGTTCGAACATTACCGGTGCTTGCGCCAAGCCGTATTTTTGTTGCCATTTGGGGTGCAGCGCGCCTATCCAGCCGATGGGTGCGCCATTCAGGCTTACCTGGGCGGTTTGGCCGGGATGCAACGCCGGGTGGACGGATGCCTCGAAACGCAGTTTTGCCGGCTGGCACAGCGCTTCAAGATCGGCTTTGAGGTCGAAGAAATCGACCGGGCGTGTCGTTGTCCCCCACTGTTCCGGCTGGGCCGGTCCATGGCACAGCGCGGCGATTTTTTCCGGCTGGGCGTAGCCGTTTTCTTGTTTGCTGAAACAGCGCCCGACTTCGAACAGGCGCACCCGTTCCTGTTTGCGGTTGAGGTTGAAATTCAGCGTATCCAGCAGCCCGCCGAACAAGGTCGAGCGCATTACGCTCATCTGGCTGGCCAGCGGGTTGAGCAGCCTGACCGGCTGGGTGTTGCCCGCCAGATCGGCTTCCCAGCTTTCGTTGACGAAGGCGTAGCTGACGATTTCCTGATAATCCCGTCCGGCCAGCAGTAGTTTCAACTGATGGGTGGAACGCGCGCTTTCCGGCAGCGGCAACATGCGCATCGCGCCGTGCGGCGGGTTTTCCGGCACTTGGTCGTAGCCGTGCAGGCGGGCGATTTCTTCGATGAAGTCTTCTTCTATGCTCAGGTCGAAACGATGGCTGGGCGGCACGATTTCAAATACGCCGTCCTGCTCGCTGCATTCCAGGTGCAGGCGTCCCAACAATTCGGCGATGCGGGTGCGCTCCAGCGCTATGCCGAGTATGCGGCACACGCGTTCGCTACGCAGTGTCACTTTTTCGCGCGCGGGCAAATGTGCCACGACTTCAACCACGGCGCCCGCCCGTCCGCCGCAAATCTCGACGATCAATGCGCTGGCGCGCTCCAACGCGGTTAGCGTGCCGGCAAAATCCACCCCGCGCTCGAAACGGTAGGAGGAATCCGAGCCGAACCCGAGCCGACGCGATTTTCCGGTGATGACGGAAGGGCTGAAAAACGCGCTTTCCAGGAAGATTTCGCTACTATCATCCGCCACCGCGCTGTCCGCCCCGCCCATGATGCCGGCCAGAGCCAGCGGTTTTTCGTCGTCGGCGATCACCAGCATGTCGGATTGCAGCGCGATGGTCTGGTCGTTGAGCAGTTTGAGGGTTTCGCCTTCCCTGGCATAGCGCGCGGCCACCGTGCCGTGTATTTTGGCGGCGTCGAAGGCATGCATCGGCTGGCCGAGTTCGAGCAGGACATAGTTGGTGACATCGACGATGGCGCTGATGCTGCGCAATCCGCTACGCTCCAGGCGCTTGACCATCCATGCCGGCGTGGCGGCTTGGGGCTTGACGCCGGAAATCACCCGCCCGGCGTAACGCGGGCAGGCTTGCGGCGCATCCAGGCGCACCGCGATTCTTTTGGTGGAGCTGACGTGTATCGGGACGATTTTCACCGGCTTGAGCGGCGCGCCGGTAATCGCCGCGACTTCCCGCGCGACGCCATGCACCGACAGGCAGTCGCTGCGGTTGGGCGTGAGTTTCAGGGTGAACAGTTTGTCGTTTAAATCCAGGTAGGCGCGGATGTCCTCGCCCACCGGCGCATCCGCCGGCAGCGCCAGCAACCCGCCGGCATCATTGACAAGCCCGAGTTCCTTGGCGGAACACAACATGCCGAACGATTCCACGCCGCGTAGCCTAGCCTGCTTGATTTCCATGCCGGGCAAGTTCGCGCCCACCAGCGCGCACGGCGCTTTCATCCCGACCGCCACATTAGGCGCGCCGCAGACGATTTGCAGGGGGGCGCCGACGCCGACGTTGACTTGGCACACGTTGAGGCGGTCAGCCTGCGGGTGTTTGGCGATTTCCAGCACTTGCGCCACCACCAGTTTGTCGAAGGGCGGAGCGACCGTTTCCAGCGCTTCCACTTCAAGGCCGGCCATGGTCAGTTCGTGCGCCAGACGCGCGCTATCCAGCGCGGGATCGACGAAGGTGCGCAGCCAGTTTTCGGAAAATTTCATTTTTTTAGTGAGGAGTGAGGGGTGAGGGGTGAGGAGTAATGCCGCGACAGTGTCGCTTTTACTCCTCACTCCTCACTCTTCACTCCTTACCCCTCAATTGAATTGTTTCAAAAAGCGCAAATCGTTCTCGTAAAACAAGCGCAAATCGTTCACGCCGTAGCGCAGCATGGTCAGGCGATCCGGCCCTATGCCGAAGGCGAAGCCCTGGTAGCGTTGCGAGTCGATTTTGACGTGCTTCAGCACATTGGGATGCACCATTCCGCAGCCGCCCACTTCGAGCCAGCCGGTGTGGCTGCACACGCGACAACCGGCGCCGCCGCAGAATACGCAGCCCATGTCCATTTCGGCGGACGGCTCGGTAAACGGGAAAAACGACGGTCGGAAACGCACCTTGAGGTCTTCCTGCTCGAAAAAACGCCGCAGAAAATCGGCCACCACGCCCTTTAAATCGGCAAACGTGACATCTTCGGCGATCCACAATCCTTCAACCTGATGGAACATCGGCGAATGGGTGGCGTCCGAATCCACGCGATAAACCCGCCCCGGCGCGATGACCTTGAATGGCGGCTGATGCTCCAGCATGTAGCGCACCTGGATCGGCGAGGTGTGGGTGCGCAGCAGGTCGCCGCCCTCGACATAGAAGGTGTCGTGCATGGAGCGCGCCGGGTGGTCTTCCGGCGTGTTCAGCGCGGTGAAATTGTAAAAATCGGTTTCGATTTCCGGCCCCTCGGCCACTGCGAAGCCGATGGAGCGGAATAGTTCCTCGATACGATGCAGGGTTAGCGTCACCGGATGCAATCCGCCGGTGCAGAGGCCCCGTCCCGGCAGCGTGACATCCAGCGCTTCTTTCGCCAATTGCTCCTGCAATTGCATTTCGCGCAAGGCTTCGCGCCGCTGGTGCAAAGCCAGTTCGATCCCGTCCTTGATCTGGTTGATGCGCGCGCCGGCCTCGCGGCGCTCATCCGCCGGCATTTTGCCGAGTTGCTTGAGCTGTTCCGCCAGCGCGCCGCTCTTGCCCAGATAACGCGCTTTAGCTTGCTCCAGTTCGGCGGGATGGTCGATAGCGACGAAGGCGGCTTGCGCTTCGCTCAGGATTTGGTCGAGGGTTTGCATATTCCTAGCTAGAGGCTAGGGACTAGAGGCTAGAGACTAGTAAAACCCATGGATTTCCTGATTTGGCAGGATGCTTCAGCAAATTTTCCGTTCATGGTTCGACAAGCTCACCACGAACGGAAAATTTGCTGAAGCATCCTGCGTACCAGGCGGGAATTTTCCAGCCTCCAGCTTCCAGCCTCTAGCCTCTCGAATAATTCAGGCGTTAAAAAAGGAGGCTGCGTACAGCCCCCTTTATTCCGTTGCGGGCCAATTTAAGCGAGGCTGGCCTTGGCTTGTTCCGCGATTTTGGCGAACGCAGGCTTGTCGAAAACGGCCAGATCGGCCAATACCTTGCGGTCGATTTCGATAGCGGCTTTTTTCATGCCGTTCATGAATACGCTGTAGGTCAAGCCCAATTCGCGCGCGGCGGCGTTGATACGCACAATCCACAAGGCGCGGAACTGGCGTTTTTTCTGGCGGCGATCGCGGTAGGCATATTGCCCCGCCTTCATCACCGCTTCGTTGGCGACGCGGAATACGTTGCCGCGGCGACCGCGATAACCCTTGGCCTGGTCCAGGACTTTTTTGTGACGGGCGCGTGCCGTTACACCACGTTTAACTCTAGGCATCTGGTTTCTCCTTTAAGCGTAGGGCATCATGGCGCGAACGGAAGCCACGTCGCTGGCATGCACCATGGTGGTGCCGCGCAACTGACGCTTGCGCTTGGTGGTTTTCTTGGTCAGGATATGACGCAGGTGCGAGTGGGAACGCTTGATCCCGCCGCCGCCCAGAGCCTTGAAGCGCTTTTTGGCGCCGCTCTTGGTTTTCATCTTAGGCATGACAACTCCATTTCGATTTACTCATTTATAAACATAACGATTTAGTGGCCGGCAAGCCGGCGCTTGTGGACTAAACGCTACTTCTTCTTCGGCGACAGCACCATAATCATCTGGCGCCCTTCCATCTTGGGAAATTGCTCAACCACCCCGTATTCGAGGAGGTCGGCCTCAACCCGCTTGAGGAGCCGCAAACCGATCTCCTGATGGGTCATTTCCCGTCCACGGAAGCGCAAGGTGATCTTGGTCTTGTCGCCCTCTTCGAGGAAACGCACCAGGTTGCGCAGCTTGACCTGGTAGTCGCCCTCGTCCGTTCCCGGACGAAACTTCACTTCCTTGACCTGGATCTGCTTCTGCTTGAGCTTGGCTTCGTGCTGCTTTTTGCTCTCCTGGTATTTGAACTTGCCGTAATCCATCAAACGGCATACCGGAGGCTGCGCAGTCGGCGCTATTTCCACCAAATCAATCTCAGCGTCTTCCGCCATCTTGAGCGCGGACGCCAAACTGACGATGCCTAACGGCTCCCCTTCCACCCCAATCAAGCGGATTTCCGGCACTGTAATTTCGCCGTTTACCCGTGATTCCTTTGCCTGAGCGATAGCTAAATCTCCAAATCAATAAATAAAAAAACTAAACCATGCCGCCCAAAAGCGACATCTCGGTGTTCAGTCGGCCTATTAACGCATCCAACGACATCTGGCCGAGGTTTTCGCCCTTGCGATTACGCACGGCCACCTGGCGGGTGGCGACTTCCTTATCGCCCACCACCAGCAGGTAGGGCAAGCGTTGCAAACTATGCTCGCGGATTTTATAGGTAATTTTCTCGTTCCTCAAGTCCGATTGCGCACGAAAGCCATTTTGTTTCAAGGTTTCCGTAACATTGCGCACATATTCGGCCTGATTTTCGGAAATATTCAGCACCATCATCTGCAACGGCGCCAGCCACAGCGGGAACGCGCCGGCATGGTGCTCAATGAGTATTCCGATGAAACGCTCCATCGAACCGACGATGGCGCGATGCAGCATCACCGGCGGCTTGCGACCGCTATCGACGGTCACGTATTCGGCGCCGAGGCGCACCGGCAGGTTGAAATCAAGCTGGATGGTGCCGCATTGCCACATGCGCCCCAGGCTATCCTTCAGGGTAAATTCGACCTTGGGGCCGTAGAATGCGCCTTCGCCCGGCTGCAATTCGTATTCCAGGTTGTTCTGCTTTAGCGCGGCAGCCAGGTCGGCTTCCGCCTTGTCCCAGGTCTCGTCCGAGCCTACGCGTTTTTCCGGGCGGGTGGAAAGTTTCACCAGCACATCGCTGAAACCGAAATCGCCATATATTTTATACAGCATGACGATGAACGCCGACACCTCGGACTGCACTTGCTCTTCGGTGCAGAAAATATGCGCATCGTCCTGGGTGAAGCCGCGCACGCGCATCAAGCCGTGCAGCGCGCCGGACGGCTCGTTGCGATGGCAGGAGCCGAATTCGGCCAAGCGTAACGGCAAATCGCGGTAACTATGCAAGCCGTGGTTGAAAATCTGGATATGCCCTGGGCAATTCATCGGCTTCACTGCGTAATCGCGGTTTTCCGATGAAGTGGTGAACATGTTCTCGCGGTAATTCTGCCAGTGGCCGGATTTCTCCCACAGGGTGCGATCCATCACCAGCGGCGTGCGCACTTCCTGGTAGCCGTACTCGACGAATTTGGCGCGCATGTATTGTTCGACCTGCTGCCAGATGGTCCAGCCCTTGGGGTGCCAGAACACCATGCCGGGCGCTTCGTCCTGCATGTGGAACAGGTCGAGATGCTTGCCCAGCTTGCGGTGGTCGCGCTTTTCGGCTTCTTCCAGGCGGTGCAGGTAGGCATCCTGGTCTTCCTTCTTGACCCAGGCGGTGCCGTAAATGCGCTGCAACATTTCGTTCTTGGAGTCGCCGCGCCAGTACGCACCGGCCAGCTTCATCAGCTTGAAGACTTTCAGCTTGGCTGTGGAGGGCACATGCGGGCCGCGGCACAGATCGGTGAATTCGCCCTGGGTGTACAGCGAGACTTCCTGGTCGCCGGGAATCGCCTCAATGATTTGTGCCTTGTAATGCTCGCCCAGACCGGTGAAAAATTCGATGGCTGCGTCGCGCGGCAGCACTTTGCGCACCACCGGCAAATCGCGCTTGGCGATTTCCGCCATTTTTTTCTCGATAACCAGGAGGTCTTCCGGGGTGAATGGGCGTTTGTAGGAAAAATCGTAGAAGAAACCGTCCTCAATTACCGGGCCTATGGTCACCTGCGCGTCCGGGAACAGTTGTTTCACTGCGTGCGCCAGCAAATGGGCGGTGGAATGGCGGATGATCTCCAGGCCGTCGGCGTCCTTGTCGGTGATTATCGCCAAATCGCTGTCGCCGTCTATAAGCTGCGAGGTATCGACCAGACGGCCATTCACCTTGCCCGCCAACGCCGCGCGCGCCAAGCCGGCGCCGATGGACGCAGCCACTTCGGCGACGGTTACGGCCTGATCGAATTTACGTTCGGATCCATCCGGCAAGCGAACGATGGGCATTATCCTAGAAACCTCAGTTGACCGCTCGACTGTAAATTCGGCAGGTTAATTCTAATAAACTTCTTCATGATTTTGATTTCGCCCGGCTGGTGAGTCCGCTGCGGGGCGGATTGCACGGTTTTTGGGGCGCATGGCAGCGTTGCAACTTCTTGCAATGGAACGACCATTGCGCGTCGTTGCGCCTCTCGTGCCCAAGCCGTTAGGCTGTCGGGTATGCCCTGCACCCCAAAAACCGCACACTCCACCCCGTCCAACCGACGGTTTCTAGGATATACGTCTTCCAAAAAAATCAGCACCCCACGGGGTGCTGGAATGTAGCTGGTAGGCGCGATTGGACTCGAACCAACGACCCCCACCATGTCAAGGTGATGCTCTAACCAGCTGAGCTACGCGCCTACAAAGAAAGCGCATTCTACCCCATGTCCGCGCAACTTTCAAATTTTGGTAATTACAAATTCATGTTCCGTTTAAAGGCAATGCGTTGCCAATCTGCTTTTTCAGAATAAAGCTGGTTGATTTTAAAATGAATTATCCCTAAATTCGCAGGTTCACAGCCTCGAATCACCAGCATTATCGCAGAGGTCTATTTTTCAAAGTGGAACACATATTTAGTAACTTATCAGCCAAGTCTTTACATTGTTTGCGAAGTGCGAAGTGCGAATAATGAGTCGTAGATCAAGCACTGGCGCGGCTCTTTGGTAGGGTGGATAAGCGAAGCGCATCCACCTGAACATTCCGAGACACCGTTCGGTGGATGCGCTTCGCTTATCCACCCTACCCCCTGTTGGCTTCCGGCTTGTCCGGCTTTAGGAAGGGGTTAGGTCTTGCAATCAAGCAGGGTTTGCTCAAAAACAGTTTGGATCGAACCTGTTCCCACGGGACAGCCGTGGAAGGATCAGTACGGTGTGCTGCTAAACGACGATGCAACTTAACTCTTTGATCTTGCGACAATCTTATGGTGTCGGGTGATTCCGTGGCAATACTGTCCCATATGTCCTCGACAAGCTGGATACGCTCCGAGACGGATAGCTTCATGTATTCGGTGGTGACAGGAGCATGCATGGGCATAGTATAAATCAAGGCTAGTGTACCGCCGGAGCCGCTGAGACGCCCCTACCGGGTCGTGTCAATCCGTTTGCGCGCGCTTTATAGCACCACCGGCCTATCGGGAAGTTCGTTGCGCTTGGCGCTGCCGTTTGCCGGGTAATAGGCCGCCAGGCAGGCGGCGATGGCGCGGATGCCGCCGATTGCGCCTTCCTCGAAGCGCCCCTGGCGGAACGCGTTTTCCATATCATGACAAATTGCTACCCACGCGGTGCTTCCCGCCAAGCGATGCACACCGCGGTCGGCGACGATTTCGACTTTACGGTCGGCCAGCAGGAGATAGACCAATACGCCGTTGTTGCTCTCGGTATCCCACACCCGTAGCGTCGAAAACACTTCGATGGCGCGTTGACGCGCGCTTATTCCCTTGAGCAGCGGAACCAGGCCGATGGCGCCTTCCACCGCGAAGCGGATTTCCCCCTGATGGCTGTCTTCGCAGGTGCGTATCGCCTGTTCGATGGCGTCCAGCGCGCGCGCCGGGAAAACCCGCCCGACGCGGGTCGGCGGAAAAACCAAATGTCTGAAGACGCGCTTCCAATTCATGCCACCGATCCCCCGACTTACCAATCTCCCGACGCGCCGCCGCCGCCGAAATCGCCGCCCCCACCGCTGAAACCACCTCCGCCGGAGCTACCGCCACTGGACCAGCCGCCGCCTAATCCGCTGCCTATGCCAAACAGCGTAACCACGAACACGACCAGCGCGGCGACCCCACCCAGCACCACCGACCCCACCAGCAGCCATGCGACGCCGCCGGCAATGCCGCCGGCGAGCAGCGCGCCGAACAATGCGCCAAATATCGCGCGCAACAAGCCGCCGCCGACCAGTGCTGCGACGGCAACCAACCCCCACCAGTTGCTTGCGTCATCCGCCGGCTTTTTCCCGGCTTTCGGCGGCGGCAACGGTTCGCCTTCGAGTGTTGCGACGATGCGCGCCACGCCGGCCTGCAAGCCTTCGTAATATTTTCCCTGCTTGAATTGCGGCGCGATGGTGTCGGCAACGATACGCTTCGCGATCGCGTCGGGAATCACGCCCTCCAACCCATAGCCGACCTCGATGCGCAGCTTGCGGTCGTTTTTCGCCACCAGCACCAGGATGCCGTCGCCTATGCCTTTGCGCCCGAGCTTCCAGGCTTCCACCACGCGCAGGGAATATTGTTCGATGGCTTCGGGCTGGGTGGTGGGCACCAGCAGGATGGCGATCTGGCTGCCTGTTTTCGCTTCGAAGGCGGCCAGACTTTGCTCCAGCGTGGTGTGCTGGTCGGCGTTCAGGGTTGCGGTGAGATCGGTGACGCGGGCTTGCAGCGGGGGAACGGCAACCTCCGCTCCCACGGCGGTTGCCCAACAGACTAGCCACAACCACAACGCAAACCGCGCGAAAGGCATATTCACCCGTAAACCCCGTTATTTGCCGAGCTATTTGCCAAAATCGACCTTGGGCGCGGTGGAGATTTCCTTCTCGTTCTCCACGCTGAAACTCGGCTTGGTCTTATAGCCGAACGCCATCGCCGTCAGGTTGGAGGGGAAGGAACGCACCGTGACGTTGTATTCCTGCACCGCCTTGATGTAGCGGTTGCGCGCAACGGCAATGCGGTTCTCGGTGCCTTCCAGTTGCGCCTGGAGGTCGCGGAATACGCCGTCCGCTTTCAGTTGCGGGTAATTTTCCGCGACGACCAGAAGGCGCGACAAGGAAGATTTCAACTCGCCCTGCGCCGCCTGGAACTTGGCGAAAGCCTGCTCGTCGTTGATCAATTCCGGCGAAGCCTGGATAGACCCCACCTTGGCGCGCGCATTCGTCACCTGGGTCAACACATCCTTCTCGTGGCCGGCATAGCCCTTGACTACGTTGACCAGATTGGGCACCAGATCGGCGCGGCGCTGGTACTGGTTGAGCACTTCCGCCCACCCCGCCTTGATCTGCTCGTCGGTGGATTGCAGGGAGTTGTAGCCGCAGCCGCTCAACAACAAGGCCAGAAACAACATTCCGAATAATTTACGCATGGTTTTCTCCTGATGAAGATCGTTTAGCGGAATATGGCAGCGATCCTCCTGTTACACAAGAGGCAAATTTCAATTCACGCTTCAATATCACGCAAACCGGCCCTGATTTTTGCCGATAACATAGTTGGTAAACAGCCCAATAACAAAGTTATAATAACGGCGAAAACAAAGTTTTCTTACAGGGCAATAACATAGTTGGAGCACAGCTGGTGAAACCGAACGAAAAGCTTGCCGGAGCCTTGAGAGCGCTGAAACGTTTGCAGGATAAACACAACGGCGTGATCGAATCGCGCGACCTCAAGGAAGCCCATCGGGCGATCCTGGTGGAGGAAGGATTCCTGCGTCAGATCATGAAGGGCTGGTACGTCTGCGCCAATCCGCGCGACAGGGAAGGAGATTCCACCGCCTGGTACGCCAGTTTCTGGTCGTTTTTGTCCGGCTATCTGGGCAAGCGTTTCGGCAAACGCTACTGCCTGAACGTTGAGGCGTCGCTTCTGCTCCACACCCGCAGCACCGTCATTCCCCGGCAAATCACGGTAATCGCCAAGGAAGGCGGCGCCTCCGTGCTTGATCTGCCTCACGACACTTCCCTGCTGATCTACACCGGCGAAAAAAACGTGCCGCGCAACCGCGTGGAAGTCAACGGCCTGCAAGTGTTCCCGTTGCCGGACACCCTGTGCAAGCTCGGCCCGCAATCCTTCAGGAACCATCCGCGCGAGGCCGAAATCGCCCTTAACATGATCCGCGACCCTGGCGAGCTGTTGACCGTTTTGCTTGCGGGAGACGGCATGGTGGCCGCAGCCGGGCGGCTGGCGGGGGCGTTGCGCTTCGCCGGGCGCATTGATGAGGCACAGCGCATTGCGCACACCATGAAACTAAGCAAATACGACATCCGCGCAAGCAATCCCTACGCCATTGCCGCGCCGACCTTGGGCTACAGCCGCGAACGGTCGCCCTACGTCATGCGCCTGCAATCCCTGTGGGCGGGATGGCGCGCAGATGTCCTGGCCGAATTTCCGCCGCCGCCCGGCTTCGCGCAATCCGCCGGGGACTATCTGGGCAGGCTGGACGACCGTTATGGGGTGGACGCCTACAATTCCCTTTCCATCGAAGGCTATCAAGTCAGCGACGCGCTGATCGAACGGGTGGCAAAACAAGGCTGGAATCCGGAAACGGACGAGCAGGACAAAAAAGACCGCGATACGCTGGCGGCGCGCGGCTACTACCTGGCGTTCCAGGCCGTGAAAACCAGCCTCGCGGCTATCCTCTCCGGCGAAAATCCCGGCGAGACGGTCAGGAGCGCGCATCACCGCTGGTACGGCGAACTGTTCGCCCCCGCCGTCACCGCCGGGATCCTCGAACCGCACCAACTCGCGGGCTACCGCAGCGGTCCGATTTATATCCGCAACTCGATGCACACCCCTTTGCCACGGAACGCGCTGGCCGACGCAATGGAGGCGCTGTTCAACCTGATCGCGCAAGAACCGCAGCCTGCGGTCAGGGCGGTGCTCGGCCATCATCTTTTCGTATTCATCCACCCCTATTTCGACGGCAACGGACGGCTCGGGCGACTCCTGATGAATGCCATGCTCGCCTCCGGCGGCTATCCCTGGACGGTGGTGCGGGTGAAACGGCGCGACACCTACCTGGCAGCGCTGGAAAGCGCCAGCGTCGGCGGCGACATCAAACCTTTCGCCCGCTTCATTGCCGAGGAAATGCGGGAATGGGAAGCGTAACACAGCGCTTGCAACACTTTTTAGCAACACACTAGTTGAATGAACGGCGGCGA
The DNA here is from genome assembly GCA_041674485.1 of Sulfuricellaceae bacterium. Taxonomy (GTDB): domain Bacteria; phylum Pseudomonadota; class Gammaproteobacteria; order Burkholderiales; family Sulfuricellaceae; genus JAGXQV01. Next base: position 9,209 of record JBAYVP010000035.1, on the reverse strand, counting down.
GTTGTTACCATGTCTCTGATTTGTTTGAACCCGTATTCTTTGAGGACGGCGCAATTCGGGCAACACGCAAGCGCCTGCCCGGCTCCAGCCGGAAATTAACGAAGAAGGGCGAGCACCGCATATCACCATCATCACCATCTTGAAACGTCACAAAAAATTAGGGAGTGTTTAATGAAGCGTCTTGTCACCTGTTGTGCGCTCGCCTCAATGGTTTTCCTGTTGGGCGGATGCGCCACGTCGAAATTTTCCGACAATCCCAATTCGACCCGCTTCAATGTCACCAACCAATACAAGCTCCAGGCCGCCGAACATTGGCACATCATCGCCGAGCACATGGCGGAGCAATTGAGCAACGACCTTAAAAGCAAGAAAGTAAAACAACCCCTGTATATCGTATCGGCAAACAGCGACTACCCCTTCGTCGAAGGCTTCCGGGAACTGCTGATCACCGCAATGCTGGCGCAAGGCTGGGACATGCGCCTGCAACCCAAGGATGCGCTGCCGGTGGACATTCGCTACTCGGTTTATCGCTTCCGCCCCGACCGCGCCAGCCAGCTTTACCATTACGGCGACGCGTCCATGCTCGTGGCCGGTCTCTGGGCGGTCAGCGGCATCGCCGACATCAACGGCATGGTGGTGGGCGCGAAAGCCTTGTCCGCAGCCGCCATGCTGGAAGGCTTCGCCTGGATGAAGAACGAAGGCCGCCAGGACGCCCGCGCCACCAGCGGCCCCGTGCCCACATCGGAAATCATCCTGACCGCCATGGTCACGGACGAAGGCAAAATCATCGCGCGCCGCACCAACCTCTACTACTCGGCAGACGAAGACGCCGCCCTGTATTGGAAAAAATCCGGCAATAACCCATCCGTCAACGTCAATGTAAAAGGAGAATAATTAATGAAACGACATATCTCCGCCCTGTTGGCCGGCGTGCTGGCTTCCGTATTGCTGGCCGGCTGCGGCGCGTTGCCGCGCAACGGCAAGACGCCTGACCCGACCTACGAACAGGCGACCGGCAACACCCTCACCTCGGTCAACTACGCCGCTGCCATGGAACTCATGAAACGCTACCAGGGTCCGTCGGCTTCCGCGAACAACTTCGGCGAAGCCACCGCAGCGCCCTTCATCGTCGCCACCCTGGTCAACATCGACAAGCTCGAACAATCCTCCACCTTCGGACGCCTGATTTCCGAGCAACTGGCATCCAGAATCACGCAACTCGGGCATAACGTCGTCGAACTGAAAGTCCGCAACAGCGTATTCATGAAACGCAACGAAGGCGAATTCCTGCTCACCCGCGAAATCAAGGAAGTCGCCACCGCCCACAAGGCGCAAGCCATCGTCGTCGGCACCTACGCCGAAGCCAGCGATTTCGTTTACGTCAGCCTGAAAGTCGTCAACCCGACGAACAGCCTGATCCTCGCCGCCTACGACTACGCGCTGCCGATGGACAAGGAAATCCGCCGTCTGGTGTCGGCCAGCCGCTAACCCATACACTCCCGGCAGCCGCTGTGCGTGGGCGCCGGCTGCGCCTTCCGACACAATCAAGAATTTTTTGCTTGATATGTTCACAACAGAAAAACACCTATGCCTGCCAGCCAGACTCAACACCCACCACGCCACCCAACCGGAAAGGCAAATTCCCAGCGCCACGGCTACGCGAGCGCATTACTGGCGCTGACTTTGGCGGGCGTCCCCGCAGCCCAAGCCAACATCTTCGATTACATCCTATGGCCAAACGCCCCCAAATGGGACGGCGCGGTCATGCCGTGGCGCTACAACCCGTCCGGCCAGCCCGCCACGGTGACCACCGACACCATGCTGGCGATCATCAACGCCGATATGGCGAAATGGGAAAAAGTCTGCGGCATCCACTTCCAGTACCAGGGCACGACCACTGCCGCGCCAACGTCGCACGACGGACTTAACGTCATCGGCTGGGCTTCCGCCAAAGGTTACGACGGCTACACGCAATACTGGTACAGCAACTACAAATTCACCGACGTGGACATACGCCTCGACCCCAGCCGGCTCACCAACCCAACCTACATCGAAGCCATACTCACCCACGAGTTGGGACATGCCGTCGGACTGGACCATTCGGACCAGAACGAATCGACCATGTTCGCCAACCCCTACCATACCTACGACTACCAACTCACCCTGCGCGACGACGACGCCGCCGGCTGCGTGGCGCTCTATGGCGCAGCCGCCACGCCGCCCGCGACAACGCCATACGCATTCAGCGCCACCGCCGGCGGCGCGGCAAAAGCATTAACGCTGGATGCGCAAATCACCATCGCCTCCACCGACCTGAACGCCACCGGCAACATCTACCTCGCCTTCCATGGCGACACTTACTGGCTGGTCAACAACGGCACGGGATGGACGCCCTGGAACGGAGGCGCATTACCCGTGTACTACCACGGCACGCTGACCGACCGCACCATCCGCGTCATCTCCGGCTTCGACACCACCAGCCTGATCGGCGGCGGCAGCGTCATCGTCGGGTACGGACGCAACGAAGCGGAAATGCTGGCGAGCGGAAGATACGGCGTAGTACACACCTTCCCTTAGCGCAGATGCTGACCGTAACCGAAATATGGCATAATTATGTGCGCAAACTATAGTTATTATTGAGAAGCGGTTTATTAAGATAAGCAAACAACATGTTGATACTTAAAAATAAACTCAAAAAACTTGAGCAGCTTCGACCCGCAATGTCACAAGCCGTCGACAATCTGTTGGGGGATATACGCTCACCTTCCAGCCCCCATGGAAATATACCGGCGGCGTTGGCAAATGAACTGGAAACCGCTTGCCGGGAAATTCCAGATCATGAAACCGCGCAGATCAAAACCACTGTCCATCAATACCAAATCGGCGGAGAGCGAAACGGCAGGCATCGCGAGCCGACCATGAAGCCGGATAATCACCTGCGCCTGATTTTCTCCCGTATCACGATATTCACCTATCATTTGGGAGACGGCAAATCCCCATCCAGCACGGCAAATGCGCAAAGCCGCATGAATACCCTGTTTCAAGCCGGTTCATCCCAAACGCAACGGATCGAAATCATGAGCGGCGCCACCGGGCGGGACGGCGCGCCCAGTTGGTGGTCGTTCAAGGAAGGCGACAATCGCCCCGAAACAGCGGATGCGCGAACTTGCATGGAAGAACTGGCGCTGTCGCCCGAAGAAATCGAACGCGCCGAAAAAGACGGCATGGCCGTCGAAATCATGATCGCCGCCACGGATTTTCATCAAAATTTCTACAAACCGTCGGCAGTGGATGCATTTCATGAGAACACCCAGTTTCGTCCCGACCATAGCGCGGCATTCCACGGGCGAACCGCTCCGGCACGATCAGAACTCAATAGCCGCCCGGAACTCATCTGCCGTTCCATCGCCTATACGGGAATCGGCGATGACAACAGCAAAATCGTCTTGACCGCACTCCCCTTTATTCAAGCCCCCTCCTCTTCGACATGAACGAAATCCCTGACACATCGCCGTCGGACTACCTGAGCGGCCTGGAGGACATTGCCCGGCTGGGGCGTAGCGACCCTCTGGAACAGCTTATCCTGGCGCGCCTGCGGGGCAGCAATGCCGTCATCGAAGGGCTGGTTTCCCCACCACTGGGACGCCATGAGCCTGACGCCAACCTGGTGTTTTACGACCTTTACCAGCGCTTGAGCGATTGCGAAGCGGCGCGCCAATACCTGCGCCGTGCGGCAGTGAGCCTTTATCTGGAAAACCTGAACCCGTCCGCTTTCGACCTGACGCTCGCCAATGCGCTGGGTTGCCTGATCGGTTTTTTTCAGGTCGCCCAACACGAAAGCATCGCCTGCGGCCTGCGCTTGGGGCTATGGGGATACCTGCGCGACCATCTTCCCAAACCCATGGAAGACATGATGCAATTGGAAGGCAACGACCTGCTCCGCGCCGCCAACACGCTGGACCTGTGGCTGGCGGTAACGCCGCCGGGATGCGACGCGCTGAACGAGCGCGTGCGCACGCAAATACGCGCCTTGTTTGAACATGCCCAGGAACAATTCAACAACATCAACGACGAGCGCATCGGACTTCTGCTGCTGCTTTTCCGCGCCCTGCTGCTGACCAACCCGAACACTGCCGGAAAAACCGGCATTTTTGAAATGGCGCAACGGGTTGAATTGGCGCAGGGAACCAGGCATCAATTTCGCCGCCGCTGGCTGGGTCTGTGCTGGGAACTGGGGCATAGCCTGAACCAGCCCCACGCCGCGCAATTGAAAACGGCATTCCAGCAAGGGCTGGAGCAAGACCCCGTTCCCCACTCCAAAGGCCATGAATTGTATTGGGCGTCCCTGGATCGTCTGGGCTTTAAAGACGATAGCCAAGGGGTTGCCGCCAATGCAAATATTATTTCCCTTGAGTCTCGCAGAAAGAAATTATCCTTGGCTAACGACCCCACCACGCCGAACAGCCAACAAAGATCGATTATATGAAAACCATCACTTTCTATTCCTTCAAAGGCGGCGTCGGACGCACCGCGTTGCTGACCAATCTGGGCGTGTATTGGGCGACTCAAGGCAAAGTGGTGGTTCTGATGGACCTGGACCTGGCCGCCCCCGGCCTGAGCTACTCCCCATTGCTGGGAGATTATTTGAACCCCCAGGGGCGCGGCCTGGGCATGGCGGATTTATTCAAGGTTTTTCGTTCCAATGCAGCCGATCAACAGGACGAAATCTCATTCATTCCACCTCATTACCTGATGCGCGAGATGGTCTTGCCGGCAGGCAGAGTAACTAACGGTAGACTGCTGGCGATAACCGCCGGTGCATTCCCGCTCGGCCAGCCCGTCAACCGTCCGAGCGAGAATGACGACCCGATACCCAGCCGCAACCCGACCGATGAAACGCCGGAGCAAAACGCCTTTCGCAGCCTGGCGGAATCTCTGCGTAGCGACCTGGAAGCGTGGCGCGCCCCGCCGGACGGCCCAAATCCCGGTCGCGCCATCGACTACCTGCTGGTCGATGCCCGCACCGGATTCAGCGAACTGCGCGATTTAAGCCTGGGCTACCTCGCAGATCACATGGTGCTGGTCTCGGGGCTGAACCACCAGAACCTGCGCGGCCTGGAGCTTACCCTGAATGCGTTGCAGCATCGCCGCGTCCCCCTGGACGAATTCCCGATTAACGTTTCCGTGGTTTTCTCCCCGGTTCCGGCGGAAGACGAATCCGTGATCCACGCGCTGACCAACGGCAAGCGCGCGATAGCCGACAGCCTGCGTCTGGCCAGCAGCGGGCGCAAGGAACTGGCGCCCCTCCAATATCAGTTGCACTACACCGCGCTGCTCGCCACCAGCGACCGCCCGCCGATGCTGGATTATCCTCAAGGCAACTACAGCCAGGAAGTAATTGCCCTGGCCAAGGCGCTGGAAGAGAACCTAAACGGCAAAACCAGCCAATCGGAACTGGCGCAAGCCACCAAGAAACAGGCACTGGATATAACCGACACAACCGGAACGGTTTCCCCGCTTCCGAAAATACAGACCGACCTCCCCAACCCGATGGCGGATTTGCCCGCTTGGCACTGGCCCTACGATGCTGATAACGCGGCGCAACTCAAAGGAAAACTGCTTGCCGGATTGAGTGCTGCACCCGGCGTGGAGTTGGATAAGGAAGAATTCCTGGATAAACTGGCCTGGAGCATATCCCTTTCCGGCGAAGAAAAGCAGCAGATTATGGCTTCCTTGCCCATGCTCAGCCAGCACCAGGTAAACGAACTGGAAAATATCTTTGTCGGTGAGCGAACAAAATTTCTGCAAGTGAGTTCAATGCATTACAAGGAGTTAGTTGTCCTGCAATTACAACATGCCCGCGCTTGGGCGAATGTCTTGTTGAAAGACAACCGGCTGGCCATCGCAAGCCTGTATGACGCACTATCGAGGAAAGACAGCCCCTTGCCCAATTGGTTGCCTATCCCGGATACCTGGGGTTTCCTCGCTCGCGAACTGTTGAATGACGGGATGGCGGAAGAAGCCCGCCTGTCCCTGGCGCAAGGCATCGTTCATGCAAAATCTCCGGCACTGATGCTGGATGCATTCCTGGACAATTTCGATCCAAAAACTACGCCAGCCAACCGTTGGAATGCGGCCATGTCATTGGCCCAGACGGTTTTCGACGCCGACCCCTGGTTGCAGTTTCATGCCGCCCGATATTGGCTGCTGAGCACGCCTAAAAATAGCAAGGCTGCCGAACCAGCCTTGCTGCCGTTGCTGCAACACCCCCCGCAAGACCCCGAGCAATGTTACCGATTGGCGGCTCTGGTGCTGGATGAACTGCCCACCCAAGGGCGCGAAACGGAAGCCGCATTGCGTCGCGCCGTAGCAATCAGCCCAGGCAAAGCGCCTTATTGGCATAGTCTGGGCAACCTGCTGCAATACCATCTTGAGCGCTTCGAGGAAGCGGAACAGGCCTACCGCCAAGCCATCGCGCTGGATGCCAAGAATGCCCGCTACTGGGGCAACCTGGGCATCCTGTTGGAGAACCATCTTGAGCGCTATGAGGAAGCGGAACAGGCTTACCGCCAAGCCATCGCGCTGGACGCCAAGAATGCCCGCTACTGGTACAACCTGGGCATCCTGTTGAAAAGCCATCTTGGGCGCTATGAGGAAGCGGAACAGGCTTACCGACTAGCCATCGCGCTGGACGCCAAGGATGCCCGCCACTGGAACGGACTGGGCAACCTGCTGACAAACTATCTGGCGCGCCACGACGAAGCGGAGCAAGCCTACTTGACGGGACTCGAACTGAAAGACCCGGATACCACGCCCTACCTGGCAACCAACCTGGGACATTTTTACCTGTTGCGGGGCAAGCGTGACCGGGCATTGCCTTATCTGCGGCTGACATTGGAAGGATGCGCCGACAAGGAACACCTATCCGGTTATGGGTTGCTCCTGGCACTGGAATTAAACGACGCAGAGGCTGTGGCACGGCAACGGGAAAAAGTGGAACATCGCATCGCCGCCGGCGAAGAGAAGCCATATGCATGGGCCATGCTGCTGGATGCGTTGGTCGATCATGACGCAGGGAAATTGGCGCTGTGGCGGGAGCGCGCATGGGCCGCGCTGGAAAGTCATGATAAGCATTTCGATCTCATCAACGACATTTACCACCTTTGCGGCATGCGCGCCGAAGCGCGGGAAGCCGGACGCGCGCTGGTTGCGGAACTGCTGACCCAGCCGCCGGAGCTGATCGGGCGTTTCCGCGACCAGCCCAAAGGGGAAATATACTACGCCCGTTTCCAACCCTTCGCCGCAGGACGCAGCTACGGCGCCGGCGACCCGGCAGACCTGGCTTTTTTCACGTCGCCGTAGCTATTTGTCGTAGATCAAGCACTGGTGCGGTTCTCCGGCTAAAATGCTGTCACCGCAGAGACGCAGAGGCGCGGAGAAATCACAGCCGGCGCAGTATGGCGAATAGCGCGGCGTATCCGGCATTGCCGCTCCCTCACCACCCGGTGCAATGCGCTTTGCAATATTGTCCCCTACTTGACTGACCGATCCAAACACCGCTGGAAGACGCAAGCACCCTGCTGACCGGATCAGATGATAAAACGGCGCGGCTGTGGGATGCGGCAAGCGGGGAATGCCTGCGCATCCTGTTCCCCACCCAGGACGGCTGGATCAGCCTGACGCCGGACGGCAAAGCGGTCTGTGCGGGCGGAGGACTGCAAGCGCTGACCTATTACGACCCGGACGAAGTGGCTATCGCCCCCACCCAGTGGCTCGCCGCCGACCTGCCGGATTGGTGCGGGGTGGTGGCCGATGAAAGCAAGGCATAGCCCGGTGGCGCCAAAAATGCGCCCACCCCTTTGGCTTTGAGGACATATTTCGGGTTGCGGCAAAGGCTGTTTTAGCGGTCATTGGAACCCCAACCCGGTGGGAAGCATTCGCCTCTGACCGCGTGGGTACAAAAAACGTGCCCACCGGCTAGGCTTTTGGCGAACAGCCAAGCCGACTCACGCTTTAGACGCGAAGGCGCGAAGAGAATCGAACCCGTAACTTTTTTTGCGAGTTGGGAATGAGACCGCCCATTCTTACCTGCCCCCACTTCTTCGCGCCTTCGCGTCTTCGCGTGAAAAATTCTTAATTCAGAAATTGCGACCTTCACCTGGAATCGCAACTTATTTGATCGTTCCCACGCTCCGGCGTGGGAATGCAGCCAGGGACGCTCCGCGTCCCGATGTTGACTCCACCCCAAACCCGGCGCATCATTACGCCCAATGCCGCAAAAACGGCAGGCGGGTTTCGAAGCCCGGAGTCAAGGCGTACAACCGCCGCCAAGCGGTTTTTTTTACGTCTACAACCATGGTGCAATCCCTTAATGGGCGCGCCTTGTGGGGCAGCTTCGGCTGCGCCGGCTCCTTGACCCGGTCTTCGAACCCGCAAGGTCGCGCCCACCCGTTTCGAAGCGGGTGGCGCGAAACTCAATCCGCCAGTCAAGGAGCACCACCACCATGAGCACCCCCTGCACCACCGCAATCAATTCCGCACTCAACGAACTGAACCGCACGATAGACACGCTTTCGCGCCTCCCTGAAACCGACAATACCGCCGACTCCGCCCGGCTGTCAGCGGGCGCGGCACGGGTATTCATGCGAACTGCGTTGGAAGCGGCAACGCCGACCGGCGATCCACTCACCGGCACGCCCAGCCCAGCCACGGCCACGCCGAAACACCAGACCGCAGACTATCCGTTCTTCTCATGCAGTCCCCAAAAAGACAAGCTGTTTTCTGTGCGCGAGGGCATCCCGCAGGAGGGCGCTCTCGAACAGGCGTCTTTGTTTCTGGAATCGGCGCAAGCCATCGCCGGCATCGCCGAAGACGTAACCCCGGCGGTGGTTTATGGCGCTGCCTATCTGATTGAAATGGCGAAGGCCATAGTCGATGCCACCGTATACGCCGCTCATGCCGAAGAAATGGCGGGTGCGCAATGAAAACCACCGCCAACCGCTCAATCCCTGAAGACTGCCGCACCAACGGGCACACCCAGCGCCAGCAATATCCTGTTCGAGCTATAGGAGAGGGCGTGAGGGGTTGCTTACAAGGGTAGGTTTTTGATAAAAGCTCAGTTGACCGCTTGTCATGATGTATAACATGGTGGTTTTAAACAGCTTTGTCATGCATTTTGCGTTCATGTGAGAAGAATTTCTCACGCGAAG
>JBAYVP010000034.1:0-25057 GCA_041674485.1 Sulfuricellaceae bacterium | reverse complement strand
GATAGGCGCGTCGCTCTTGTTTACCCATGTCAGATTACCCTTGTTGTTTCGGTAACCTTTAACTTGAGGCAACGATCCTTTCTTGCGACTACTCTCGGTAACTTTTATCTTGAGTCAATTCGCTTTTGATATCAGCGCTCGTCAGCAACGCGATCCCCCGTTAAAATGGGCGACTATAGGGATGACTACAATGACTGTTTTTACCATCGGCTACGAAGGACTTGATATCGACGCGTTTATGTCGCTGCTCGCTGAGCACGGCATTGACACGATTGTCGACGTCCGCGAATTGCCACTATCGCGCAAACCTGGCTTCTCGAAAAAGGCTCTGGCTAACATTCTGAACATTTCTGGGCGCGAGTATGTCCACATGGTGGATCTGGGCTGCCCAAAACTCGTGCGTGACCGCTATCGCGAAGACGGAAACTGGAAGCGCTACACCGAAGGCTTCTTAAAGTATCTCAAGACGCAAGACGAAGCAATTGCCGAGCTTTCGGCCTTGGCTGCAACCTCGAACTGCGCACTGCTTTGCTACGAGGCAGACTCTAACTTTTGTCACCGATCAATGGTGGCGAACGCAGTCAAGGACAGCTGCGGTGCGCGAGTTGCTCACATCAGGGCCACCGCTAAAACAGCGAAGCCTGCGGCGTTTCCTCAACTGGCTTTCGCTTAGGCGGGTATATCAGGCTGATGATCAGCCACTGATCTTGGAACCGGTGCTGATTGCCCATCAAGAACATCAACTCCTTAGTTCCAATATCTTCTTCTAACTTTGCTCGAAACGGCTTCTGCCAATCAGTGCCGTGACTCTTCTGACAGTTCCAGTAAAGGACTCCGGCCTCCCAGTCCACGATCTTGTGTTTGAATTCTTTCTCGCCCTCAGGGGTGTCGCACACATACCGGTAGTAAAAATCAAATGGCACTTTTCGCAACGTCTGCGTCATCTTTTTGACTTCAAGATCGCTAAACAGCTGGCCTTGCATTTCATAGCTCAGTAGTTTTTCACGCTCTTCATCTGTCCAATCAGAATTCCGCGCATCGACAATTTCCAGCGATGCCACCCTCTTGGGGCGGATCAGTGCAAGCGACAGTCCAGACTCAACGCGATCCGCCTCAAGGTCATCAAAATTCGTGAAAGCTGGAAGCTTCTCAATCCATGGCCAGCGCGCATCCCACTGCTTTTTGGTGTCGATCACATCACCACAGTTGATTGTATCGACGTAGAGCTTGTGGCTTTCTGCTCGATGATCTTTATTCGCCTTCTCGACGCGCACCTCAATCCACTGCCACTTCTTGAACTTTTGACCTTCCTCAATCAAGCGAAATGGCACCGGATACAAACGTCGCATCGCCCCTTGCTCATTGATGCCCGCAACGCACGACGTTTCGACGTGCTGTGCACTGGGAGACGGGTATGTCTTGGCCAGAATCAAAATGCGTTCGATTTGCGATGCCATCCAAACCCCTTCGCTCTATCTGGCGCGCGACCTCTTACGCCTGCAGCAATGCCCGCCTCAGTGACGGCGATATCTGCCAAACCTGCGACTGACCCCCAATATATTTCGACATTTTGATGTGGTTGTTACTCTCCATGAGATTCAGCACAAAATCCACGAACCCGACCGGCCTGTCAATTCGAGACGCCAATTCTTCGTTCCGGCAGACGTTCTCGTTGACGAGTAGCGCAGCAATTCGGGCGACCACCTCGTTGTAATCGGGAACGTATGCCTCTGCAAACTGCTGAAAGCCAAAATCCGTGAGCACAACGTGTGAAAGGGGAGCGCCCATCACATAGGAGATATTGATCAGATATTTCTGTCCGAGGATTTCCAGCGAATCAAGTAACTCCTGCTGAGGCACATCCACAAGTGTTGACTCGGCACAGAGCTGATCAAACATCACGAGCCCATTATTCTCCTCGATCTGCACTCGTGCAATCTCACGTAAAACCAGATCGTCAAGGCGTGTCAGCCCCGAAATCAGTGGCTCTGCACCTGAAAATCGCACGGGGGGATTGCCGATAGGTGGTTTGTCGCTGACATCAAAAATCGCAGATAAGATGCGCTGCAGACTCTGACTGTAGTCGTCGAGGCTATTCACTTTCTGCCAGACGGTAGATCGGAGGCTCTCAGGTACGTCACATTCGTCAATGACGACCGGGATCAGCTTTGTTCCACGACTGATCCGATTTACAACAGAAGCGTTCAGCTCCTCTCGTACCCACGGCTTTTGAACGCTGGTAGTAGATAGCACAATAATCACTGCGCGTGCCTCTTTCAGCCCCTCCTCGAATATCTTGTCCACCAAACTGTCGCCTGGTTTCATTTCCCATTGGTCGAGCCACACGTCGACACCGTTTTCCCGCAGCTGACGAGCGAAATCAACTACAAAGCGTTCTTTATCTTCGCTGGCGTGACTCAGAAATACTTTCGGTGATGTCATGAGGATAGCTTAGTGACATCCACTAACTTGTACATGCCCACCAATTCATCTTGGATGGCACGCATGATTGCTCGGACGTCGCTCCATTGAGAAATCATGTCGTTTAGTTTCGGGTATGCTTTTTGCCTCTCGAAAGGCGGTAGAGTCTTGTCGCTGATGTTTTCCCACCAGAACCGATAGTCGGCTTGCCAAGTTTCAAGGAATGGCCGAAGCACATCACGCATTGCACGATGAATCAATGCACCAAGGTGGTTTTCTATACCTGCACCAGTACGAACCCCGAAAAGTTTTCTAGGCTTAACATAGGTCGAGCAGACTGGAAACTGGCGCATGATCTTTCGCGCCTCGCCGAAAAATGTGTGCAACGATGTAAGACTTTCGGCATAAACTTCACCTGAAAAATCCGTGCAGTCTCGATCTTTGGATTTTCCTGTAACAGCGATTCTCGTTGCCAGTTCGGTATACAGCTCCCACGCGCATTGCCGGTCACTTTCCTCAAAGTCTGCCCCCAGCTTGAGAAAGCCGATATCAATCGAAAAGTTGCCCTTCTTCATCACTGCCATAGTTGTCCCTACCCGTTTCGCTGACGCATCGGTCGTGAGTTGGCGATCTGCCACTGAGGCTTCGCAATAGCGGTGTCGATCAACTGGGTTAATCCTTGAACGGTTAGACCCGCCCAGTATGCCCAAACAGCATATCCGCTCTTATGATTATCGAGAAAGCGTTCCGGCACGACAATTTCGCCACTTGGGGTTTTTACATGGGTAGGTAAAACGATACCAACCAACCCGTGGTTCTTATCTAGGGTTGCCTTAATCTCCCAATCCAGATATTTGCGTTCGTGGCTCTGCGCTCCAATCAGGATAATGGAGCAAGAGGTTCCGGTAATGTATTGCTCCCGGATCTGCCGCATCACGTATTCGGTGTCGTCGCTCTGGACGAGGCGCTCCAAAGAGTTGTCCCGAACTGCTTCGTATTGATCGTGAAAAAAACTGGAGAACTCATCGTAGTATGCCTGATCACCTCCATGGTGATAGCTGACAAACACCTTCCGTCGCGTCGGTTTCATCATCGCGGCCAGTAAGCCATTCATGTTAGTGCCATCGTAGTATCCAGACATATCATTGCCCAAAAGCAAGTAGCCCAGCCACCAACAATCCGAGAATGACCAACCCCTTTTGCTTTTCGGCCTTAATGGTCTCCGCAATCCGACCAAATGCAGCCACTGCATCCTGCTGGCTGGCCCCAGCCAGATTCACCGCTTGAAATTGTTTCATCCAACCTGGAAGTGCATCTGCCGACTGATCCCAAATGATCGGAATCAGTTTTTTATTACCGATCACCGCAGCCCCCATTTCCTGCATTACCCAAGGTGAGGCACAAGCCGCACGGCTCGCGAGGCAAAGCACCCAAGTTGAACCGCGCAGGTTATCCATGATATGTGGCATCCAACGCTCGCCCGGCGGCATGGAAACCGAGGCCAAATAAACGCTCAGTCCTTCCTGCGTGAGGTGACGGTGCAGAAATTCTGCGAGGGGCGAATCCGCTGCCGCGTGGGAGATAAACACATCAGCCATTGCCACCTCCGCTGCCAGGTCTCGGCATGCTCCACGTCGACGACAAGGCCTCGGCCTGCTGCAGTACCGTTTGTACGGCCGCGTCCTGCAGATCAGGCGGGTAGCCATACTTGCGCAGAATGCGCTTCACCAAGACACGCATCCGCGCGCGGGCAGAATCACGATGCGCCCAATCCACCGATACGTTCTCGCGCAGGCTGACCAACAACTCGTGTGCGATGAGTTTCAGTTTGTCGTCACCCAGCATTTGAATGGCGCTCTCGTTCTCGGCCAGCGCGTCGTAGAAGGCAATTTCATCCTCGGACAAGCCTTGCTCTTCACCTCGCTGGCGCGCTGCCCGAATATCTTTGGCGAGATCGATCAACTCCTGCAAAACCTCAGCGGTGGTGATCGCATTTGCGTGATACCGTGCGACCGCATCTTCCAACCGCTCGGAGAACGCCTTGGTCTGCACGACGTTGGCTTTGCTCCGCGAGCGGATGCCGTCATTGATCAGCTTCCTCAACGCTTCAAGAGCGAGGTTCTTGCGCTCCATCTGCTGAACTTCCGCCAGAAACTCGTCTGACAAGATTGAGATGTCTGGGCTCTTGATCCCAGCGGCAGCGAGGATGTCTACAATCTCGGTCGAAACCACAGCGCGACTCACGATCTGCTGGATTGCCAGTTCGCGCTCCCGCTGACTCACGCCGGACCCGGTGCTGCTCTTTACCAGCGCCGCGCGAATCGCCTGGAAGAAGCCCACTTCCTCTCGGATTTCGCGAGCCTCGTCGGATGCCGACGCGAGGGAAAATGCCTTGGACAGAGCCAGCACGGCATCCTGATAACGGCGATGTGCGTCCTTCTTGTCTTCCTTGTTTTTCTCCTTCGCTGCCAACTTTTGCTGCATGTCAAGAATCCACTCAATTGCACCGGCCATCATTGCCAAGCGCTCTTGCGGTGTTCCGCCCATCGCTGATGCGTAGTCGAAGCCGTGGTACATGTCTCGCACGACCTCGTACTTTTCCATCAGCACAGCAATGGCCTGAGACTCATCAACGCCGGTGTTCTCCTGGTCGTTCTTCGAGTACTGTTGTAGCGCGGACTTCAGGTTCTGCGCGATGCCGATGTAATCCACGATCAAACCAGCAGGCTTGTCGCGGAATACGCGATTCACCCGCGCAATCGCCTGCATCAAGCCGTGCCCCTGCATAGGCTTGTCCACGTACATCGTGTGCATGCAGGGCGCGTCAAAACCGGTAAGCCACATATCTCGAACAATCACCAGCTTGAGAGAGTCTTTGACATCGCGCGCGCGCTTGGCCAGCAGATCTCGGCGAACCTTGTTGCCGATGTGCTGTTGCCAGTATTCGGGGTCGCTGGCAGCGCCCGTCATCACAATCTTGACCGACCCCGCGTTGTCATCGGCACTGTGCCAGTCTGGACGCAGCTTCACGATCTCGTCATACAGCTTCACGCAAATGCGACGGCTCATGCACACCACCATTGCTTTTCCGTCTAGGGCAGCAACACGATCCTCGAAATGGCGCACCATGTCTTCAGCCACCAGCCGCATGCGCTTATCGCTTCCTACCAAAGCCTCTACCGTCGACCACTTGCGCTTGAATCGCTCCTGCTCAACATCCGGATCGTCCTCGGTAAGGGCGTTGACCTCGGCATCAATTTTGGGCTTCTCGTCCTCATCAAGTTCGATACGAGCGAGCCGCGACTCATAGTAGATCGGCACTGTCGCGCCATCCTCGACTGCACGACTGATGTCATAGACGTCGATGTAGTTGCCGAATACTGCCGGAGTGTTCACGTCATCGGCCTCGATTGGCGTGCCGGTGAAACCAATGAACGACGCGTTGGGAAGCGCGTCGCGCAGGTACTTGGCGAACCCGTAGGAAATCTCGCCCGTCTTGGCATCCACTTTAGCCCGAAAGCCATATTGGCTGCGATGCGCCTCATCAGCGATCACGACCACGTTGCGGCGGTCCGTTAGTGCCTGGCTTGTCTCACCAAACTTTTGCAAGGTAGTAAAAATCACGCCACCGGAAGCACGTGCCAAAAGCTTCTGTAAGTCTTCGCGGCTGTCAGCCTGTACCGGCGTCTGCCGAACCAGGTCGCGGCACATCGAGAAAGTGGCGAACAACTGATCGTCGAGGTCGTTGCGGTCGGTCAGCACCACAAGCGTCGGATTTGCCATCGCCGGATGCTTGACCAGCTGCCCGGCATAAAACGCCATCAGCAGACTTTTTCCTGATCCTTGTGTGTGCCAGATCACCCCGGCTCTTCTGTCACCTTGAGCTTGGGTCTTAACACTGGGCAAACCGTAGTCGCTGGGGTCTTCCTGCACACCTTGCCATTGGCTCGAAGCGCGAATAGTCGATTCCACCGCGTGGCGCACCGCGTGGAACTGGTGGTAGCCGGCGATGATCTTCGCCAAGCCCGAGCCCGTCTCACCGAAGACCGTAAAGTGGCACAGCATGTCGAGCAGGCGGCGCTGCTCGAAAACGCCTTCAATCAATGTTGAGAGTTCGGGCGCACCTTTCGGTGCAACGCCTTTGCCGTCGGTCGTGCGCCACGGCATGAACCGCTCCAGGTCGGCGGACAGCGAGCCGACACGGGCGGTGATCCCATCCGAGGTTACCAGCAGTGCGTTGGTATTGAATAGCGCCGGAATCTGCTTCTTGTAGGTCTGTAGCTGATTGAAAGCCCCAACCAAGGTTGCGTTGCCGCTGCCGGGAGCCTTCAGTTCGATCACGCCCAGCGGTAGGCCATTCACGAACACCACCACATCCGGGCGGCGGTTGTATTGCCCGGCGATCACTACGAATTGGCTCACCACCAGCCAGTCGTTCTGCTCTGGCCGCTCGAAGTTGATAAGGGAAACCTTTCCCGCTGTCAGGGTGCCATCGTCGGCGTAGTATTCGACGTCGACGCCCTCGGTCATCAGCTTGTGAATACGGCGGTTCTCTTCAAGCAACGACGGCAGTTCAGATTGCATCACCTTGTTGATCGCATCCTGACGCGCTTCCAACGGCATCGCCGGGTTAAGGAGTGCCACGGCATCCTCTAAGCGCTTCTTCAACACAACCACATCGTGACTGTCGCGCTCTGGACGATGTCCATCGGGACCGATGTCTTCTTCTTGCTCGATGCTGTAGCCCAGCCCTCGTAATTGTTCTAGTAGTGCCAACTCAACAGCGGCTTCAGATAAAAAGGCCATTATTTCCCCCTGCTTTTTCGCGTAGGTTTGGGCAGTTTTTGTATTTCTTTTGCCGCTTTTTCAAAATCCACATCTATCGGCTGCGGCTGCCTATCTAACTGGGTGCGATAGCGTGCATATTCCAACTCAGCTTTTGCGCGAGCATCGTCAGCAGAAATTTTTCCGGCGTGGCTCAACAATGCTCGCCCAGAAATCTTGAGAAACTCGTCCAGTTTGACAACCCAGTCACGCATAGTCATCGGTTTGCGTTCCAATGCTTGCAACTCTGCGTATTCGATATAGAGATTCACGATGCGGTTCAGCACCTGTAGCTCGTCTTCCGTGAGGTAATTTTTGGCGATGCCAACGTCATCTTTGCGCACAATGCCGCCTGGTCGCGTTGTTTGCAGACCCATAAACGGTTTGTCTGCGTCGGAACGCTCGTGAATGACCTCTGCGGCGGTGTGACCGTGCGTAGCCCAGTGCATCTTGTTTTGCACAGCGGCGAAGAAACTCTGCGAATCTTCAGCGTCTGGCGTGTAGTCCACGCTCGTCGCATAAATATCCAACACCTTCTGGTAGAAGCGCCGCTCCGAGGAGCGTATGTCCCTGATACGTTCCAGCAGCTCATCGAAATAATCCTTCTGATTCTTACCTGGTGGGTTCTTCAGACGTTCATCATCTATGGTGAAACCCTTCACCAGATATTCGCCCAAGCGTGCCGTTGCCCACTGGCGAAATTGCGTACCACGGTGACTGCGCACGCGAAAACCAACTGCCAGAATCGCTTCCATCCGATAGTGGCGAAGCTTACGCGTGACCTCACGTCCACCCTCGGAACGAACTTGTAAGTAATCCTTACAAGTTGCCACCTCCGCCAGCTCGCCCTCGGCGAAGACAGCTTTCAGGTGCAGTGTTACGTTCTGTGGCGTGGTTTGGAACAGCTCTGCAATCTGTGCCTGCGTCAGCCAGAGCGTGTCATTCTCCAAGCGGCACTGAATGCGCGTGCGCCCATCCTCGGCCTGATAGAGGATGATTTCGGATTGAGGTAATAGCTCGTCGCTCATAAGGAAAACTCCTTGCTACGATTGGAAGCGACTTCCCGTTCCATCGAGGATTGAATCTCTAAGCTCGGTTTAACAGCAACCCCAGATAAAAATTCCATCATTCTTCCCCTTGTAATTCGTCTTGCTCCACCACCGCAGCAGGAGCCCCTCGCGCAGCATTCAACGCCTCGACATAAGCGTCCCGATCCAGTTGGTAAAGCAAGCGACTGGCTTCAACCCTAAGAGGTAGGGTGTCCCCTGTGGGAAGTGTCACTTCCACAGCAAGGAAACCATCCTCGTCTACGTTGGCCTGCAACGACACCCGTGCATCGATCAGTCGGTGCAGGTGATCGAAGCGTTCGTAGGGTTCGCGCGTGCGCACCAAGTCCAGTTCTGCTTCAAGATAGGCCTGATGCAAAAAAGTAACGATGGCGTCGGCCGACAGTACAGCCGAGCGGCGGTGATGAGCAGATAACCTATCCAAAAAACCATCGCGCCCGTGGCTGACTGGCCCTGCGTCATTACGCAAGTCACCAAGAACAGTAGTCAGCTTGTGATGTTGCGAAACCAACTTGAGAAATTTATTGTTCTGGTTTTCTCCGAGTTTTAGCACGCGTACAGCCGAGCCAACCCACTCGCCAAAATCAGGCGAGGATACTTTGGGCTTTACGGGATTAATCGGGGAGTCCAGCTCATCAATAACGATCCGGCAAACCACTTCAACAATGGCCTTAGCACAGTCGATGCAGGCGTCGTTATCCTCTTCAAGAGTCCGCTCCAATGCCTCCAAGGTTTGCTGCAGCATCGGCGCATCGCGCCAATACAGGCATGCCTCTCGGATACCCGGAAACCAGTCAATTGACATGTGCAGAACCAAGTGCCTTTTGTGGATTCGGTACGCGCAACTGTCCCGATATCAGACGGGGCAAAAACACATCACGAAGCAAAGCGAGGGTTAGGATTTGCTGCTCGTTTTTGAAAATTCGCTCATGAATATTTCCCACTTTGATGTTAAATATTTCGAGCACCGCATCTGTTGGTTTTGAAACCATCAGACGCTTCATATCAGCAACGGTCACGTGACCAAGACCAGTGGTTTGTTTATTCCTTGCGAGCTCTGTGAAAACAGGGCGCAAAAATCTAAGTGTTTGAAGAATGAATGCACGCTCATTCGGCGCGTATGGAATTACCCGGAAAATGTGTTGATTTAACCAGGCGGGGTCATTTGCCCAAACAAAAGTGTCGATTGATGTATCTGGATTTCCAGACCAAGAAAATAAAATATCTTTAGTTTGTATTCGGTACTTCTCGGGCATGGCCACATCTGAGAACGCAGTTTGGTTCGTAACTCCAGCTTTGAGTTCTGCTATTTTTATGATCGGAAGCCCCCTCCGGTCGCCATTGGGTTGAAATGCCTTGTAGGCTGCTCCGTTGATGTAGGTTGCCAAATCGTATAGAGGACATACACTCCACCCTTTCGGAAGCACCCCAGTTTCTTTGGACTCAAACTCATCCGGGAACAACGCAGCCGTGGCCTCGTCCATTCCGTCAGGTACTCGGCCGTCCATCTTTGCTCGAACTGGATCAAAATCGACAAACCATGACCTAAATAATGTTAGTGCAATCGCTTCCAATGTGATGTTGGTTTCGCGCAGTAGAGCAATGCGGTCATCAATTGTTCCAAGAATTTTGACGATTTGATCTTGCTCTGCAATGTCCGGCAGAGCGATCTTCGCTTGTTTCAATTCACCAAGACTAAAGTTTGACTGGACTGATTGCACCGTCCTGCTCTGAGCGTTTCGCGTGAAGCTTGGATTCGAAAACACATATCGAAGAAAGCGTGGCCTAACGACCGACGGATTAGGCCGAACAATCGCTATTGCTTGGTTGGTATTAGCAGGCAATATCTCGTCAGTTACCAGCGCGGTGCGACCAATAGTTCCGGCAATGGTGAATAAAATATCGTTTCTGCATAGCTGCGAGCGACTCAATGCTTGATTGGCGGCCTCAGAAATAAACATAAATTTTTCACGAAGGAAACGACCGTCTTCCGTTAGAGCTTCCACCTTAATGAAGTTGACACCCCGCGCCTGAAATGGATGCCCTAAAGTTGTTGGCGTCGTTCCCTTTGTGACCAATGTTGAAATGTCACCAACTGTTGTTTGTGTCCACTCAGAGCTCATAACCAAGACCTCCGAGCGTCTCCCGAATCACTTGATCCAGTTTTGCACCCTCAATCATTTGGTCTGAGAGTTTTTCAGTTAGCAGCAGCATCTTTGTCGCGAAGTCCTCATCGGTGTCTTCCACCGCCTCTGCCCCCACGTATCGTCCCGGGGTAAGCACATACCCATGTTCCGTAATCTCAGCCAACTTGACGCTACGACAATACCCCGGGGTGTCACTGTAGGTAACCACAACTGACTCCCCTCTCCACGCATGGTAAGTATCAGCAATGCGCTGCATATCCACATCTGAGAGTTCTCGCCGAGTGCGATCAACCAATGTGCCGAGCTTGCGTGCATCAATGAAAAGTACCTCGCCTCGGCGATCACGCCATCCGTTGCACGGATTCTTGTTTCGTGCCAGGAACCATAGGCACGCCGGGATCTGGGTCGAGTAGAAGAGCTGCCCAGGAAGGGCAACCATGCAATCAATCACATCCTTTTCCACCATCTCGCGGCGAATCTCACCCTCGCCCGATTGTGTGGACGACATCGAGCCGTTGGCCAGAACCACACCTGCTGTTCCATTGGGCGCAAGGTGATGAACGATGTGCTGGAGCCAAGCGTAGTTAGCGTTGCCAACCGGGGGAGCGCCGAACTTCCAGCGCACGTCTTCCCGCAGGCGGTCGCCGCCCCAGTCTGAAATATTGAACGGTGGATTCGCGAGGATGTAGTCAGCTTTGAGGTCGCGCAGTTCGTCCTTGTGAAAGCTGCCTTCGTTGTTCCAGCGAATGTCCGAATCGATACCGCGCACCGCAAGGTTCATCTTGGCCAGCCGCCAAGTGACATAGTTCGACTCCTGGCCGTAGATGGCGATGTCGCCGATGCGGCCGCCGTGTTCCTGCACGAACTTTTCGGACTGCACAAACATTCCGCCCGAGCCGCAGCACGGGTCATAGATGCGGCCTTGGTAGGGTTCCAGCATCTCAACCAGTACACTCACTACTGAGCGTGGCGTATAAAACTCGCCACCACGCTTGCCTTCGGCCCCGGCGAACTGGCCGAGGAAGTATTCGTAGACGCGGCCAAGGATGTCGCGGGATGCGTGCCCCTCTTCGTTGAGAGCAATACCGGAAATCAGGTCGATCAACTCGCCCAGCATCACTTTATTGAGTGCAGGCCGGGCGTAGTCTTTTGGCAGTACACCTTTGAGCGACTCATTGTCCTTTTCGATGGTGCGCATCGCGTCGTCAATCAGCGTGCCGATGGTCGGCAGCTTGGCATTGGCTTGCAGGTACGACCAGCGCGCGTCCTTTGGCACCCAAAACACGTTATCGGCGAGGTACTCGTCCTTGTCTTCCGCCGCCTGCGGGTCTTCTGCCAGCAGCGCCATGTGCCTCGCCTCGAAAGCGTCCGAGATGTACTTCAGAAAGATGAGCCCGAGCGCGACGTGCTTGTAGTCGGACGGCTCCATATTGCCGCGCAGCTTGTCGGCGGCCTTGAACATCTCGGCCTCGAAGCCGAGGTTTCCGCCGTTACCGTTTTTGTTATCGCCATTGGCCATACTGATTAACTCCTGTTTTCATTTATTCACTGGCGGCACTGTTTCCAGCACGACCAACATTTGTTCTGCCGTGTCCCATGGCAGCCTACGGCCATGGGCACGCATGCGCTGATATGCGCCACGCGCTACTTGCACAGTGATTTTGCCCGACCGCACCATTTCATTAATCAGCCACAGTGTGCCGCGTACCTCGACATTTTCATTTTCGGCCGCCACCTTTAAATCCTTGTCGCCCGTGAGAAGCGGGCACTGCTCCTTTACCGCAAGCACCAGCGCAAATAAATCATTGCGGCCAGGTCTTGGGTACTGCGCGGCCATTTTGGCTACGCGGGCCACCATTGCTTCATCGAGGTCTCTCGCTGCGAGGCCCATATCAAGCAGATAGCTATGCTGCTCTTCCAGCTCCTCATAAAAGAGGACGTCAGGCACAGCAAACTGATAGTCGAGACTGAACATGGGGGCGACGAGCCCGCCAATCTCAATATCGATCAGAATATTGGCATCACTAATAAGTAGCAGCATCGCTGCCCTCCAGAGATCGAACCGTCTGGAAGGACGTCAGCGATATTTTCATCAATTCAGCCGCTTTTGATTCCCCAATGTAGTCTTCTGCCAGCGCATGGAAGACCAACTGTTCAAATACATGTGCTTTCTCAGCTGCGTAGGGTTTTCCCGGCTCAGTTATGTGCCAACCCTTGATGCGAAATAGTTTCGCCTGGTCGTCCCGCCAAGTTGTAGTGACGATGCCGAGATCCCGCGCACGGTAAAGGATGCCAGCCATACTGAGACCAAACTCTTCTTTGAGCAACGCTAGTTCCTTGGGCTCGATGTAGCTGCGATGAGCGCCGAGCTCTTGAATCACCGATTGGCGCGGAATAAGGAAAGCGCCTGCGAATCGGTTGCAGGCTATTTCCTCATCAACCTCAGCTGCCAGTCGGTCTGCGAGCATCAGATGCCCAAGTTCATGGGCGAGTGTAAATCGCTGACGGTCGCCGGGCCAGTTGCTGCCAACGACGATGATCGGCATCTGATTGACGGAGGCAGCCAGTCCATCGAATTTTGAATCTGCGTTAGCATCGATCATGAACACGCGGATGCCATGTGTCTCCAGAACATCGATCAAATCTGGAATCGGGTCATAGCCCAAATCCCATGCTTTTCGCACAGTCTCGGCAACACCTTCGATCTGAACAAGGTCATTTATCCGATTTGGCAGTCCACGAACTGGCGCAAAAGGAACACCTGGCGGCGATGGGAACAGATTTTCAAGTTCAATCCGTCGTTCGATCTGATCGATCACTTCATGCTCAATAGCTTCCAGTCGCTTCTTGGGCATTGTACTGCGCTTGCGGTACTCGATCCGGTCGAGTGCAACCGTTTCGGGGCGGAAAAAATACTCCGTGCGCACATTAAGTGCTCGAGCGAGCTTGATCAGGGTCGCCGACGGCGGCGTAGCCTGCTCGTCTTCATATTTTTTGATAGCGGCGTGCGTGAGCCCAACCTGCATACCCAAGTCACGCAACGACAATCCAGCCGCTTTCCGAGCCCGGTACAACCGTTGACCAATCATCTCATCCGCTCCTTTGACAGTTTACATATTGCAGCACTATACTGCATTTTGTAAACCGCAGTCTAGGCCCAGCTGCGTTTCTCGGAGCCCCAATTTCAGTGGTGTGCCCGACTCCCTTGGTGGCCGAAGGAGAAATACATGGTAACGAAGCACTTTCCAAAGGGCCTGGACGGCCGCATGCAGGATCAGAATGGCGAAATCCGCCAAAAGCGCAGTGACACGAAAGTGGAAACCCTGCGCAAGACTTACGGCGACGATTTCGCCAAGGGCTACCGATCAGACGCGCAACTGGGCACGGTGCTTAAGCGCGAAGGTGTGGACTCCCTGGACCAGCTGCTGAAGAAAAAGTAGCTCTGGCAAGCGCCCATGATGGGCTATTGATCCAGCGACACCGTTTGCACGATCACCTCAAACTCGGCCAGAACCTCAGGCTGGCGCTGTTTGAGGTAGCGAGCCACCGATTTGTTTTCCAGTAGCTTGGTCAGGTAGCCCTTGGCCAGCACCAGATTGAGGACGTCTTGACCGTAGGTCTGTTCGACCATCTTGTACTGCCCTTGAAGATTGCTCATCTCGCGCTCCATTTTTGCCATTTGCTCTTGGCTCAATCCGGTCAGTTTTGCCGGTTTCTTCCCCTCAACCAGCATCGCCGCAGGTGTTGCGACCAACATCGCTTCGGCATACGCAACTGTGAGGGTATTGGCCGATACCATCAATTCAACGCATTCGACCTGACGGGTCGGCTTCATTTTGCGCAGCACCCGAGAAATGTCGGTTGCGAACTGACGATCTTTGAGTAGTTCGGCGGCCTCCGGGCAGATTCCTTCCAGCAGTGACATCTTCCGAGTGATCGTGCGCGGGTCCACGCTGAGTGCTTTGGCCAGCCGCTCTGGGGTGACACCGCGTTGAATCGCGCGCCGGATCATATAGTGCTCCTGGATTGTCGATAAGCGGTTGACTCGACTGTTGTAGGTGTAGCTCTCGTCATCCGTGGCAACCAGGCACGGCACCTCGCTGTAGTTCAATTCCTGCAAGGCGATTAGACGAATGTGGCCGTCGATGAGGACGTGCTGACCGGTCTTCGAATCAGCTGGTCCCACTGACAAGGGCTCGATCAGCCCAATCTCCTGGATCGATGATCGAATCTGCATGTATTTGCGGGATGTAAGCACACCTACGGGTGTTTTTCGCGATGGCAGAATCTTGTCGACTGGTACGGTTAACGGTTCGAGATCGAACCCTAGGGACACCTTGCTCATGCCGCGCGCCCTCCAAACCAGACTCGATCAGCAAGATATTTTGGCAGGGAGTCCAAGCCCTCCGCACGCAACAGCGTGGTGAAATGTTCATCGGCAAGCAGCTCGCGCAGGGCGCCGACGACGAACAAAAGCCGCTGCTGTGCAATCTCCGCTTTTTTAACCATCTGCTTTTGACGATCCACTTCCTTCTGATAGACCCTGACCAAACTTGAGGTCGTGACATCCTGCCTCTTGCGCGGAGTGCCACGCGCCACTGACCGGCCCAAAGTTAGCCGGGACTCAATGACACGGCGAGCTTGAATCAGTTGTTTGCCGCGAAGCTTGCCGGACTCATAGGCATCCTGAAGCGCCGCCTGAACGTCCTTGTCGTCGTCACCGGCACCGACGATGGCCAGCGCCGCGTTCAGGGGGATGCGCCCCCTTTCCACCGCAACCAGCAGCCGCTCTTCGCCGTTTTTCAGGAGTGTCAGGATGCCCTGCACGTATTCGACAGTGAGTCCTGTCTTTTGAGCGATGATCTTTTTGTCGTAGCCTTGATCGCGGAGTTGCTCAATACCGGCGAGTAGTTCCAGCGGTCGGTATTGGCGACGCGCAATATTCTCTGCCAAACTCATGATGAAGGCGTTTTCATCGCTGACTGTCACAACCAAAGCCGGAATGGTCTGCTCACCCAATGAGCGGAATGCCTTCATGCGACCTTCGCCACAGATCAGCAGGTAACGCTCGATACCGCCCGGCCCCGCACGCGGAGTTACAGAGATTGGCTTTTTTAGGCCGATCGCCTTGATGTTGCCGACAATCTCATCGAACACGTTCTTGTTGCGCTCTCGCGGATTAAGGACATCAATCAGATCGATTGGAATCATCCGCATCTCCCTTGTCTCTATCTTTTCTGTCATGCCGCTCTCCTCAACCATGTGTGCTCTGCCATCCCGTATAAGTAGTCCAAGCTATCGAACCGATAGCTCTCGAATTCGACAGCATTGCGCTCGGCCAGACTGATGCGAGGTTGCAAAAAATCCAAGCGTGGCAACAGGTAATAGTCCAGGGCTGCCTGATTGGTCTGATCTAGTCGAACCGCCACGGTGATGTCCGGTGCCAAGCTGGTGTCAAACCTCACCTTCCAATGATGGCGGCCACTCTCCGGTGTTTGACAACGTGCCAGCACCAGCGAGATGCTGAACTCATTATTGATTCGCAGGAGGTCGGTGGCCGGGTCGCGCCGGACGACACCACCGAGACTGGCGATTTGGCTTTCGGTCTGGTTGACGATTTCAGGATGGAAACGGCGCAGGAACTTGTTGGTTTCCAAATACCGGTAATCACGATCGGGCGTGAAGCCCACCATTTGATAGGCGCGCACCAGGCTGCCGAAGCGGTGGGTGTAGATCGACGTTGATGGCATGTTCTCGGCCTCGTTGATGATCAGGCCCGACAGGAATCCTCGGTTTTGGTACAGATTGCGCAGGCGCTCGATCAACTCTTCATTCGTATAACGGTACGACCGGGCGCGAATGATCCCTTGCGCGGTGTAGAACAGTTCGGGCTGAACGACAGGATCGAAGGCTCCTTCCTTCTTGATCCACATGTCGGGCGTATTTTCCACCCGCAGTTTTTTGAGCTTGAACGATCTCCGGTTATAGATGTTGTTGCCGATATATTTTTCGTTGGTCAGCACTTCGTGCACGGTGGCGCGGGTCCATTGCCGATCGAGGTCGGTGCGCACCGCCATTTCGTTCAAACGTCTGGAGATCTCCGACTCAACCAGACCATCATCGATGAACCAGCGGTACATGAGATTGACGTTACGAATTTCGTCTTCCGGACCGGGCATGAGAATGACGCGGTCAGTCTGCAAACTCTTGTGCTCGCCACGGGTCAGTTGCGCTTTGATAGAACCGTTCTGGTCAAGAAGTACACGGCGCAGCCCATAGCCAGCAGGCCCGCCTTGCCGAAAACCCAGCTCAATCAGTCGGCACTGTCCGGCAAATACCTTGGCGGACAATTCACGGCTGTACTCACCGGCCATGGCTCGTTTGACGCTCTTGACGATGGTGGACACAGGGGAGCCGTCATTCTCAAACTGCTCGGCGCAGTAGGCGACCTGGATACCGGCACTGCGACAGCGGTACTCGTAAAAGGCACTTTCGTCGGCGTCCTGAAATCGCCCCCACCGGCTGACGTCGTAGACCAGAATGATCGTAAAATCCGTCGAGCCGCTTTCGACATCCTTGAGCAACTGTTGGAGTGACGCGCGTCCTTCCATGCGCAGACCACTTTTGCCGGCATCGGTGTAGGTGCGGACAATCTCAATGCCGCGTCTGGCTGCGTATTCGCGGATCTTGTCGGCTTGGTTTTCTGTGGAGTATTGCTGGTGCTCTGTCGACATCCGAACGTATTCCACCGCTCGCAACAGGGTAGGCGCTTCTGCCACGATATCGCTTGGTTCGCCTTGTTGCATAAGCCTTGATCGCCCCGGTTCATTTGTAAAATCAGCTCTCGATAATTTGCCGTTGCTGCCCTCAAGAAAAGAAAGAAGGCCGTAATTTGAATTCCATGCAGAACGTGCAGAGAGAGCGCATGGGCAATATGGTATTCGGCTCCATCCAGCTTGCCGATCACGTCATCTCTTTGCAATATCGACGTGTGACTTGCACTCGCAGGAATGCACCGTGATTTCGACTGTCCAGACATCCATCTTTGCAATTCCGCTGCCCGTGACCAAACGGAGGTGATAAACCCCCGATGGCAAAGGAATTACTGGGGTTGACGCGTCCATCTTTGCAATTTGGCCAGCCATGGCTTTGGCGTTGCGTTCATTTTGCAAAGCTCGATTACGTTTGACATACTTTGGGTGGGACTCGCGGTATTTACGCGAGTAGTCTGGATTGCGCTGACTCCAAGTCTGTTGCGCCCGAGCTTGGTTATCTTGGTAGTCGGAATCAGTCTGCAGCTTGAGGCGCTGCCACTGTCGTCGCCGCTCGCGCTGGCAACTGGATGCTGAACAATAAGCTTGCTGCGGGACTTGCGGACATGGTTGAAAAGACTGACCACACGCTACGCACTGTTTGTTCTCCATGACATTTCCGCACACAAAACGTGTATTGAGCTGCGTGACGAGTCGCGAAGCCAAGTAGAAATTCCACGGGTTCCATTGCGGTGATGAAGTGATCTTCCATATTTACCTCTACCAATACAAAAAACAGTAATTTTATTGTGTGGCGGAATCGGTCGTTTCCGCGCAACTTTACTTCTACGCGCACCGCCGGTTCCGCGCGGTAAATGTACCCGTTTTACAGCGCCAAAAAGATGCGCGTGTACCCGTCTTACAGAAATTATCCATTTAATATTCATGTAGATAATGGCGTACCCGTTTTACCGGATTGCGTTAAGGAGCGGAACGTTTTACAGACCAGCACACAAGCGTACCCGTTTTACAGCAAAACAAAATGTACGCGTACCCGTTTTACAGAAACTTTCCCTGTAATATTCATGCAGATGGTGGTGTACCCGCTTTACAGGATTGCTGAAAACAAAGCGCATTCGTTTTACAGAGTGCTTTCTGTTGATGTCATTCCTGGCACAAATGACGGGGTTTGTTGCGCAAGCCGATAAAAGGTCGGAGTCGCATTCTGCGCATCCACCTCGATCCGAAATTCTGGGATTGGATTATCTTTAAGCCCTTGCACCAACTGTTTGAATTTACGAAAAGGCGACGTACCACCCGTCAATTGGTGTAATTCATTGATGGATATAGTCCACGGCTGCCATTCGCCGCAATATATTTTGGCGAGGATGTAAATCAGCCTGCGCAACGGCGAGTGCGAGAAATAGTCTGGGTGCATGGCGCATACATGTGTCCAGTCTGTCGCAAACCGATAAAGCTTCTCGGGCAGCTCTATATTCACGGTCTCAATGCGTCCGTCGCGGTCAAGTTCTGCCTCGTAACGAATCAAATTAAAATTGTCACACTCGTTGATTCCATCTGGATGCGGTATGTTCGTTGCTAACCTGCTTCCGGCCAACCTCTCAAGTGACTGGGTCAAACTATCGTACTGGGCGCCGCCGATGCCGCGTTTGCTGAAATCAAAAAAATCGCGTGCGGAAAATCGCAGATTGCGACTCAAATTCATTTCCTTCTCATCAAACATGGCGTTCGCCAGCCAGCTTGTGCAGTAAATCAAAATATCGTAATCGCGGATGGTCGGAAGCCCTGCTGCGCTGGGCGTGACCTCAATAAACTTTCCGTCGCAATCAAAGCGCCGCGCTTCTGACTCCCCGACAGATAGTGCAAAAGGCGTGCAATAGACAGGATTGCTGGAAGCGTCAACAGCACTCAACGAGCCATCTTGAAAAATGCCGGTAAAAATATCGGAAAAGTAAATGTAAGTGAAGGAGGCTGGCGAAATGAGGACTGGCATAGATGGATGTCCTGATGATAAATGTACCGGAAGCATAGTTGGTTATGCCCATAAATAAAGGCAGATACTCTGCATTTTTGCAGAGTATCTGCACACAAATTTAATTTTTAGGCCGTGAATAATTTTCAGACGTGCTGTGGACGTGTTGGAGCATTTGCTCTGCTGCTAATCGAAGTCTCAGATGTGCCGTGGACGTGCTGGAATGGAGCGGCGCTGAGTTGATTTCATGCCGCCCTGGACTTGGACGCAATTTTATCGCGAAGCGCGGGTGGAAGAAGTTGTGCGCCTGCTATTTGCGCAGCTGAGTCAACCCGCAGATCATTTGTGACGAGTGGCGGGCGGCTAACCGCCTTACTGCGCTGCTTGGCTATGTGAAGCGCATGCCGTACCGTGCCGGGGACTGGTGCTTTGCCAGCGGCGCGGACGCTGGCGATTGTTGCAGCCAAATCATCTGGTGCTATCGAGGCTACCAGCTGGTCAGCGGCAATAACGTCTGACGCATCCCAGCATTCGATGCCACTGGAATGCAGGGTGAATTTTTTTCCAGCTTTAGCCGCAGCATAATTTTCTGCGCGCGCGGGTGCTGCTTCTGCTGCTGCTATTGATGTTGCCGTTGCCGTTGCTGTTGGCAAGTAAGTGCTTGATTGTTTGATACAACTATTTTTTATGCGTTCAGACTGAATTTTTCCGATCCCGGCAAGAAGGATGCCTACCGACCGAGCCGTTTTGAATCGATGAAATCTGAACCAGTCACACACTTGGATTTCGTAGGTGCCCATGTCTAAATCAAGCAGCCCTGCTGAAACCAGATTGCCGATCCCAGTTTCGGTCGCCTCAGCCGAGAGTCCCAGGCTCGCAGCAAAAGGTCTCAGCGGCAGCATGCCTACGCCGGCGCAACTTAGCCACGGTGCGGCCCAAACGGCAATCAATATTAATTTTTCTTCTGGCATTCTCCCTGCCACGCGCGGCCAATTGAGTAAGTTAGTTGGAACGATTGATGATTCCCTCATACCACTCCCACTTCCACTCGCGGCATTTTGCGGGGCCGTCCCCGCCCGCGCGGCAAAGCGGTCTGCGGGTAGGTGCATGGCATCCTCGGCGGAATGCCCGCAATCCAAACTTCGATATCGACCCTTCGGTAGCGTACGCGACCACCAACCTGGAGCGCGGCTGGGAAGCCTGCGGGTGGGGTGTTTTGACCATACACCCACTTTTTTATAGTAGCAGGTGCGAAGCCGATAATAGTCGCCACCTCAGCGCAGCTGAGAAGATATTTTTCGTTCATTTTTCCCCCCGTTTATGACGGGAAGATATTCGGCAAAAAAAACGAAAAAATCTCATGGATTCGCAGCAAATTTGTCGCGAATCTCTATCGATTTTATTGCGGGCTGTGGTGTGCTGGGCTGCGGCTGCGGCGGTACGGTGATGTGTTAAGTCACTTTACTACCCTAACTTCTTGGACAAGTCTCACATCCATTGGGAGGATATGAAATTTTCGTGCAGATACTCTGCAAAAATGCAGAGTATCTGCCTTTATTTATGGGCAGAACTAACTATGCTTCCAGTACATTTTATCTTCAGCACATCCATCTATGCCTGTTCTCATTTCGCCACCCGTTCCCAGATCGGAAATATCGCAACGAGGTGAGCATGCCTCTCGCAAGAATGCGCCTGCCCTGCCGAAACCTCTTGGCTTTGTCAGGTGCCTCAACAATCAATGGATCACCATGACTGGGTTGGCCGCGCAAACGAAGATTCATACTGCAATCAATTCCACTGCAATTTCACACAGCCAATTGAAGCGGGGGGATTGCACGAAATCAGAATAGGTGAGGCGAATTGATATGAGCACCATAGATGCCCACTATGAACCTGAACTCTCCGTCCAATAAATTGACTATGAAATCCCGCGAGATTACAGTTCGCATCATCGGAGCACCGGACACGAACTTGGCGGCGGAGTTGTTCGCCCCTTTATTCCTAAAAATCCATGAGCGAAATCAATCAAAGCACTCGGCGCTGCGCCTTTTACCTGCGCAGCTCAAAAGACAGAACAGACGTGTCAATCGATGCCCAGCGCCGAGAACTTCAATCGTTGGCAAAGTCCCGCAACCTGACCATAGTTGAAGAATTTGCTGATGCTGTGGAAAGCGGCAAAGATGCGAACCGCCCCGGCTTCCAGAACCTAATCCGGCAGATCAGCAACAAATCCCGCCCTTGGAGCGTTGTGTTGATGGTGGATACATCACGCCTCGCCCGCAATCAGTACGTCGCCCACAGCTTCATGCATGAATGCCGTAAGCGTGGCATTGAGGTTGTGTTTGCCAAAACACCGGAACTCGATGGCATCACTGGAATTATTCTCCCCGCCGTGTTGCACGCGATGGATCAGGTTCACAGCTTTATGTCCCGTGAAAAGGGACTGGCTGGCATGGCTGAGAACGTGCGTCAGGGGTTTAGGGCAGGAGGCCGCGCGCCGTTCGGCTATCAGCTTGAATACATCCCAACCGGAGCTATCCGTGAGGGCGAGCCTGTCACCAAGTCCAAGTTGGTGACCGATGATAATGCACCAAAAATCGCAACCTACCTGAAAGGCCGCGCCCAAGGATTGACTGGCACGCACTTGGCCGAAAAGTTGGGGCTGGATATGGTGCGCACCAGCCTAAACGGGGTCGAATGGAATGCTCTCACCTATGCCGGGCATACTGTCTGGAATGTGCATAACGAAAAGACCGATAACGGATACAAGGGCGGCGTCAAACGCAGGCCTCGATCCGAATGGCTTATGCAGCGCGACACACACCAGGCGCTCATCTCCGATACCGAGGCCGAGGCTATCCTGCAAAAGCTTGAATCGGGCAGGATAAAGACCTACAGGACGCGCGCCACGCACCTGCTGACTGGCATGCTGTCAACGGCAGACGGTAGTGCATTGCACGGTGACGGGGAATACTACCGACTGGGAAAGAAAAGCGTCAAAGCAGCGCGCGTGGATGGTGCAATATTGGGGAGGGTGGCAGATGATTTACGCTCAGACTCTTTCTGCAAGGCACTGGTAAAGTCCGCCCGCAAAGCAGCATCACGCACCGACGATGGCGCAGAATTGGAAAGTGTGCAAAAAGAAATTCGCGCCATTGATGCAAAAATTGAAAAACTCTCAAATTTGCTGGCCGAAACAACGGCCACAGCCACCCTTTTGCGCAAAATTGAATCGCTTGAGCAGGAACGCACTGACATTGTGCACAGAATGGAAACCGCAGAAACCGCCACAAAGCAAGCCAGGGCGCTGCGAGAAATCGAAGAATCTGATGTAAAAACGATATTGACAGGTATCGCAGAGGAGCTTAACGAGATTGACCGCGACGAGCTGAAAGAGATATTGCGCGGACTAATTGACAGGGTAGTTTTTGACTTTGCAAATCTGGACTGCTGTATCCATTACAAAATCCCGGCTGTAAGTCGGAATTTGGTGGCGTCCCCAACGAGATTCGAACTCGTGTTACCGCCGTGAAAGGGCGATGTCCTAGGCCTCTAGACGATAGGGACGTTAACTTTTAGCTCTTTTGGTGGTGGAGGTAAGCGGGATCGAACCGCTGACCTCTTGCATGCCATGCAAGCGCTCTCCCAGCTGAGCTATACCCCCGTACCTCGAAAGAGCGCGCATTATAGTGATGCGGCCTTGGCTTGTAAAGCTGACTTTCCTGAAAATTTACAGGTATCTTTTCATGCGCGCCAGCACGGTCTCGCGCGGAAACAGCGCCAGCACGGCATCGACCGACGGGGTATGCGTCTGGCCGACCAGCATTACGCGCAACGGCATTGCCAGTTTGGGCATTTTTAAATTGTGTTTGGCCAGCAGCTCTTTTATCAGCGCGCCCAGCGCGGGGGCTTCCCAAGCGATATCGGCAAAGCGCCCGGCGAGCTCGTGCAACGCGGGCAGCACCTCCGGCACGAGATGCGCATCCAGCAGTTCCTGCGTTGGATGAATTTCCACATAAAAGACTTCCGCTTCATCCGCCAATTCGAGCAACGTCGCGGCACGCTCCTTGTACAGGGCGATCACCGCTTCCAGCGGCGGCGTATCGCTTACCTGAACGCCGCGTTCGGCCAGGTGTTTGCGCACCAGTTTGTCCAAGCGCGTATTGTCTGCCAGCTTGATGTAATGCTGGTTCAGCCAGCGCAGTTTTTCCGGGTTGAACTGTGCTGCCGATTTGCTGATGTGGCGCAAATCAAACCACTCGACGAGTTGCTGCACGGAAAATATTTCCTCATCGCCGTGCGACCAGCCGAGGCGCGCCAGATAGTTGATCAGCGCTTCCGGCAGGAAACCGTCTTCCAGATATTGCATCACACTTACCGCACCATGCCGCTTCGAGAGCCGCTCGCCATCGCTGCCCAGGATCATCGGCACATGCGCATATTGCGGAATGGTGGCGCCAAGCGCCTTGAGGATGTTGATTTGACGCGGCGTGTTGTTGACGTGGTCGTCACCGCGAATGACCTGCGTGATGCCCATGTCCAGATCGTCCACGACCACGCAAAAATTGTAAGTCGGCGTGCCGTCGGCGCGGGCGATAATCAGGTCGTCCAGCTCGCTGTTATCGAATACGATCCTGCCCTTGACCATGTCATCCCACGCCGTCGCGCCGTAAAGGGGATTCTTGAAGCGCACTACCGGCTTGACGTCCTGCGGTGGAGGGGACAGCGTTTTACCTGGCTCGGGCCGCCAACAGCCGTCATAGCGCGGCTTCTCGCCGCGCACGCGTTGCCCTTCGCGGATGATCTCCAATTCTTCCGGCGTGGTGTAGCAATAATAGGCGGTCCCCTCATCGAGCATCTGCCGGATCACTTCCTTATAGCGATCCATACGCTGCATCTGGTAGAACGGCCCCTCGTCGTAATCCAGGTTAAGCCAGGACAACCCATCCAGAATCGCCTGCACCGATTCCTGCGTAGAACGCTCCAGATCGGTATCCTCGATGCGCAAAATGAAAGTGCCGCCCAGCTTGCGCGCGTAAGCCCAGGAGAACAAGGCGGTGCGCGCACCGCCGATATGCAGGTAGCCGGTGGGGCTGGGGGCGAAACGGGTGCGTATAGTCATAAGTAATAAGCGAGCAAGATAAAATATGGCGCGCATTTTACGGGCTTTACCTACTTCACGCACAAAGTTTTGGCCAAGGTCATTGACTGGGGGCGCCGCGTTATGCTCTAATTCGCGCCCTCTTCAGGGCGGTTAGCTCAGCGGTAGAGCACTGCCTTCACACGGCAGGGGTCACTGGTTCGAACCCAGTACCGCCCACCAAAGAATCAAGCAGTTACGTCACTCCATTACTTCAGATTAAGCGGCAACGTGACTAAAACGTGACCGCTCATCCAACCTTGAAACAGCTACTTCTATCATTGTCGGATGCATCCCACCTTCGTTTCATGCATGCTGTCATCGGCCCCCATGCACGGTTGTGCAGCCTGTGCCGTATGGTTTTCAGCAATAACTTACGTGGCACACCTTGAATGGCGCTGATTGAATAGAATGGTGCTCATGCAAACATTGAAAATCGCCACCTATAATATCCACAAGGGGTTCTCACAGTTCAATCGCCGCGTAGTGGTGCATGAGCTGCGTG
The DNA here is from genome assembly GCA_041674485.1 of Sulfuricellaceae bacterium. Lineage (GTDB taxonomy): Bacteria > Pseudomonadota > Gammaproteobacteria > Burkholderiales > Sulfuricellaceae > JAGXQV01. The sequence continues at coordinate 208 of JBAYVP010000034.1, read as the reverse complement.
ATCGCCTGCGCGAGTTGGATGCCGATATCGTATTTTTGCAGGAAGTGCTGGGCGAGCATACGCGCCATGTCGAGCGCTATCATAACTATCCGGGCGGCGCGCAGCACGAATTCATCGCGGAAGATGTCTGGCCGCATTTTGCATATGGCAAGAATTGTGTGTATGAGGCGGGGCATCACGGCAACGCGATACTCAGCCGCTTTCCGAT